>JACDAL010000033.1 GCA_013695465.1 Actinomycetota bacterium
GTCTTGAGATCGAGATCGGTGGCGGCCAGTATCTGAAGCGCGGAGGTGAGCTCCTCCTCACGATAGGTGCCCGCCTGCTTGTGCAATTTCTGGGCCGGGTATCCCTGAAGGCCCAGCGCCGAGCCGACCGCTCGGGGCCCGCCCTCAGCATGGCGCCTGGCAACCAGCAGCCGCCGCACCTGGGCGGCCAGAGCCCCCAACACGAAGACTGGGTCGTCGCCCTGCTCCAGCAGGCGCCGCAATGCGGTCAGCGACTCCCTCGGCTTGCGCTCAGAGACGGCATCTGTCAGCGCCCAGATTCGCTCCTCGGCGTGGCGGCCGAAGGCCTTTCTAACCTCCTCCGCTGAGATGAGCGCGCCGGCATCGTGTCGGGTGGCGAGCTGCTCGAGGGCGGAGTCGAGCTCCCTGAGATCGGTACCCGTCCCCTCTATGAGCGACTGAACCGCTCGATCGTCGAGGCGCAGCGAGCGGGCCCGGGAGCGCTCGCGCACCCAGCCGACGAGCCCTCGGCCCCGCGGCGGTTCCAGTGCCACCACGACGCCGCAGCTCCGCACCGCCTCGGCTAGTGGGGAAGAGCGCGTCGACAGCAGCACCAGCGCCGAACCTTCGGAGGGAGCCCGCAGATAGGCTTCGAGGGCCTGGTTTTGCGCCTTCGTCAGGCGGCCAGCCTCGGTGACCACGATGAGGCGGCGACCGCCGAACAGGGACGGCGTCTCGAGCGCGGTGATGATCTCCTGCACGTCGGAGGAGGCGTCGAAGCTGTCCTCCGAAAGCGAGTCCGCAGAGACCTCGGCCCGGATCCTTGCCACCGCCTCGGTCTGGAGAAAGGACTCGCCGACGAGAAGGTAGGCGGCGTGGCTCACTCCGGGCCCAGCTTCATCTCGTACACCACCTCGCCTGCTGAAACGAGCCGCGCACTCTCGGCCCCCTCCTCGGCCAGGGACTCCCAGGTCCCGGTCAGCCACGTCTCCGCCTCGTGCTGGGAGGCGAACAACTCGATCGCGCGCAGCTGCCGGCCCCCCTCACCGACGAGTATCCAGGTGTAGTCGCCCACCCTGCGACCCTACTGGGGAGGGGCGACTCTTAGTGTGATCCACACGCCCGCCACGGCCACGGCTCCGAGGAGTAGACAAGCCTCCTTGGGGAGAGCCAGAGCGGCCCACGGCAGCGCCCCGAAGACCTCTCCCACCCACACGATCCAGGCGGCCCACGGCTCGGCGAGTCGAGCCAGGAAGGTCCCCGCTGTGGGATTGAGCCCGTGGGCGAGAGCGGCGGCCAAGCTCAGCACGGTCGCGGGCGGAACCGCCGGGGCGGCCAGTAGATTAGCCACCGGAGCCACCAGGGACAGCTCACCGAAAGTCCCGACCAGGAGTGGAGCCACCGCCAGCTGGGCCCCGATGCTCACGCCCAGAGGGACAGAAATCCACCTGGGCAACCTGCCCGCGCGCCGTGCTATGGCCTCTCCCCACAGCACGATCCCTGCCGTCGCCGCCACCGAGAGGTGCAGGCCTACGGAGTAGACGAGCCCGGGCCTCAGCGCTATCAGCACCAGAACCGCAACGCCCAGGGCGGCCAGAGGATCGGTGCGCGTCCCGGCGGCGAGAGCCACCAGGGCGATGGCCCCCATGACAGTCGCCCTCAGCACCGAAGGCTCGGGGCCCACGACCAGGAGATAGAGGCCCAGGGCGGCGGCACCGGCGGCGACTCGGGCGACGAGTCCAACAGGCCGCAGGGCGAGGGCGACCGCCCCGACGACGATGGCTACGTTGCTGCCGGACACCGCCAGCAGGTGCGAGAGCCCGGCCCTCCGGAAAGCGTCGAGGATGGCGAGGTCGAGACGCTCGGTGTCTCCCACGGCCAAGCCTCGCAGGAGCGCGGCCCTGGTGGGGTCGAGCGAGCTGGTCACCGCCTCGAGGTTGTGCCGGGCGCTTGCCGCCAGCGCGTGCGGACCAGATGTGGGGGAGCTCAGGTGGAGCTCGGTGGGAGCCAGAGCCGCCTGCGCGCCGGCGCGGCCGCGGGCGCGCTGGAAACCATCCGCCCCCAGAGGCAGGACCCATCCCCGTCCCGACAGGCTCGAGCCCGCCACGCCCACCGCACCGTCGAGGACGGCTACACCCGGATCGAGGACCGTGCCCCAGCCGCGGCAGTCGATGCGAGCGAGCTTTGCCAGGGTGCCGAGCCCCCCAGCCCCTTCCAGCACGCGTCCCGAGAAGTCACAGAACGGTGCTCGCTCGGCCACGATCGTGAGCGCGGACTGAGGCGCGCAGCGAAAGCCCGCTCCCACCGAGCCGAGGCCAAACGCCAGTGCCCCCAGTCCGGCCGCCCGCGCCGGACGACAGCGCAACAGGAGCAGGCCTGCTCCGGACAGCGTTAAGAGGGCCGCGAGTAGGGACGGATCGTGCCCGCACCCGTACGCGGTCCCCCCGCTGAGAGCGGTGACCGCCAGCCAAATGCGCCCGAGGCGCACGTCACACAGTCACGTAGGGGCGCATCGCCTCGAGCGTGGCGGGACCCACGCCCGAAACCTCGAGCAGCTCCTCTACCGAGGAAAACGAGCCGACCTGAGACCGATACTCGAGAATGGCGGCCGCGGTCACCGGCCCGATCTCGGGGATCGTCTCCAGGGCGGCTTGATCGGCTACGTTGAGATTCACCGGCGCAGCCGGGGCCGCTGCGGAGGCGCCCGATTGCGGCGCAGGGGCCGCGGCAACGGCCTCACCGCGCCGAGGAACGTCGATTTTGAGGCCGTCTTGCAGCGGCTCGGCCAGGTTCAGCGCGTCCAGGTCCGAGCGCCCGGTCGGACCTCGTGCGGCCTGCACGGCGTCGGCGATGCGCGCTCCCGCGGGCATCTCGTAGAGGCCGGGCCGGCGGACCGCCCCGGCGACGTGAACCAGCAGCACCGGCTCCGGGCTGGGAACTGCGGCGGGAGCGAAGGAGTCTTGCTCCTGAGGGGCCGACGAGCGCGCCGGCGGCGCTACCGTCGCGGGCGCGCCCCTCGCCCACAGCACCAGCCCCAGCACCACGGCCCCCGCCATGACCGCGATGAGCACCCAGGAGTCGCGGCGCCGACCCGCGAAGGCCTCGAGCCGTTCCCGCCAGCCCGTTTGCACAATGATCTCCCTCACGGGAAGCTCTGTTCTCATGGAGGCATCCTCTGCCCGGACCCGGCTCGAAGCTGTGGCGCGCACCACAGTTAGTCAGAAAAGTTGAGCCCGCCGTGTCTCCTAGAGCACTCAGATTCCTTAGGCCATCGGGCTCATGTTTGACAGTGAACTTCATGCTAACTAAGCTTTCCTCATGAAGATACGCCTTTCGAAGGGTGGGCAGTTCTCCCTCCCGGCGGAGATCCGGCGCCGCTGGGCCACCGACTCACTCGTCGTCGAAGACCTCGGGGATCGGGTCGTTCTAAGGCCGATCCCTCACGACCCGGTGGCCGCAATCCTGGGAGCGTTCCCAAGCAGCAAGGGATCCGCCGCGCAGGCGCGCAATCGCGTTCGCAAAGAGGAGCAGGCGGCGGATCGCCGCAAGCACGGCACGTGATCCTGCTCGATGCAACCGCTCTGATTGCCGCGTTTCTCGGCGAGCCGTCGGCGGAAGAGGTGGGGCAGCTGCTTCGTACAGGTGATGCGGGGATCACAGCCCCTAACCTCACCGAAGTAATCGACGTCTTGGTGCGAGTCTTCGGTAACGATCTCGAGGCCGTGGAAGCCAGACTCGTACCGCTTCTTGTAACCACCCTGCCGGTGCTAGCCGTAGGCGAAGCAGAAGCGCGTCGAGCGGCTCGGATCAGGACTTCCTACTACCACCGACGAGATGCCCCGCTCTCGCTCGCCGACTGCCTGCTGCTAGGCACCGCGTTGGTGCTCGGGGCCGCCGTTGCCACCAGTGACGTTCCCCTGACAGTCGTCGGGCGCGCCGTGGGGTTGGAGGTAGTCGGGTTGAGGGCGTCGGGACGCTGAGACCGCGGCCCCCAAGCCCCGCCGCCCGGTGCCGTCTAGGTCAGACGACCAACGAGATCAGCTTGGGGGGCTTGACGATGACCTTGCGCGGCTCCCGGCCCTGCAGCTGGGCACTCACCTTGTCCGAGGATAGTGCCCTGACCTTCATCTCCTCCTCGGTGATGCCGGCCGGGACCTCGAGCTTGTCCCGGACCTTGCCGTTCACCTGCACCACCATCGTGACCTGTTCGAGACTCGCCAGATCGGGGTCGAACACCGGCCACTTCTGAGTGTGGATCGAGTCCTGGTGACCGCGGCGGTGCCACAGCTCCTCGGTGATGTGAGGGGCCATCGGCGCCAGAAGCTTCAGCAGCGCCTCGATCAGCTCGCGCATGACTCCCGGATGCCCGCCGCCCGCGGCCCGGTAGCGATAGGCGTGGTTGACTAGCTCGTGCAACCGGGCAATGGCGGTGTTGAACGAGAACCTCTCGAAGTCCTCGCTCACGACCCTGATCGTGCGGTGCACCTGACGCGTGAGCGCCTCATCGAGGGGCGACTGGTTAAGGTTGCCGACGCTCACCACATCGCGGTTGTCCTCGCACAACCTCCACACGCGCTGCAACCACGGGTAGGCGACACGGCCGATTGAACGCACACCCTCATCCGGCCAATCGAAGTCCTGCTCAGGGGGGCCGGAGAACAGCATGTATAGGCGCAGCGAATCGGCGCCGTAGCGTTCGAATGCTTCCGATGGGTCGACCAGATTGCCGCGGCTCTTCGACATGCGCTTGCCGCCCATCGTGATCGTGCCCTGGTTGAGGAGGTTGGGGAACGGCTCCGGCGCGGACGCCATCCCCAGATCCACCAGCACCTTCTGGAAGAAACGCGCATATATCAGATGCAGGACCGCGTGCTCGATGCCGCCCGTGTACTGGTCTGCGGGCATCCACGCGTCGGCGACCTCGGGATCGAACGGCAGCTTCTCGTTGTGAGGGTCGACGTAGCGATTGAAATACCAGGAGGAGTCGACGAACGTATCCATGGTGTCGGTCTCCCGCCGCGCGGCCCCCGCGCATTTGGGACAGGCGACGTTGACCCACTCCGTGGCGGACGCCAGCGGTGAGTCCTCCCCGGTGGGGCGGAAGTCGACGTCATCGGGCAGGACCACCGGCAAGTCCTCCTCGGGGACAGGGACCTCACCGCAGCGCTCGCAGAAGACGATCGGAATCGGCGTGCCCCAATAGCGCTGGCGGCTGATGAGCCAGTCGCGGATGCGGAAGTTCTTGGCCGCGCGGCCGAGTCCCTGAGCCTCGAGCCACTCAGTCACCACCCCTACCGCGACGTCGACCGGGGTGCCATCGAAGGCGCCGCTGTTGACCATGACCCCGGGCCCGATGTAGGGCTCGTCGGGCGACGCCGCGGCAGGGTCCAGAGGTTCGATCACCGTCCGGATCTCGATGTCGTACTGACGTGCGAACTCGAAGTCTCGGTGGTCGTGAGCGGGGACCGCCATGATGGCGCCGGTGCCGTAGTCGATCATCACGTAGTCGGCGGCCCAGATCGGGATCTTCTCGCCGTTGACCGGGTTGACGGCGTAGCGGCCCAGGAACATGCC
>JACDAL010000044.1 GCA_013695465.1 Actinomycetota bacterium
TGGGGGAGAGCAAGGGGGCCGTGCTCGTCACCGACGGAGGTGCGGCCGGGAGCCGCGACTGTCTTGCGGCGGTGCGTGCCTTGCACGCGGCCGGCTACGCGGTCGATGTGACGGTCTCCGAGGGGACCTCGCGCCAGGCCGCGTCGCGCTACGTGCGCTCCCGCCACGCAATTCCCGGCGTCAACGATCCCGCCTACCCATCAGAGGTGGAACGAATCGCCGCCTCGGGTGGCTACGTTACGGTCCTTCCGGTCAGCGAAGCTTCGCTGGTGGCCTTGAGTTCCCATCTCCCCGTCATCGCCGAGCTGGGCGACAAGGATGGGCTTGCGGAGGCGGCCTTGAGAGCGGGCATGAAGGTCCCCGATTCCCGGACCTTTTCCTCGGCAGTCGAGCTGCTGAGCGCTTCCTCGAGCCTCGATTACCCGGTCGCCGTCAAGCCGCTTGTGCGGACCTTCACAGCCTTCAGAGCGGGCTCGGCGAAAGACCTCGACAGGGTGCGCGCCGCATCCGGAGAGGTGATGGTTCAGCCCTGGATCGAGGGTGAGCTCCGTGCCCTCTCGGGGGTCATGTGGAAGGGGCGGCTCGTCGCCTGCTGCTACGAACGCTGGCTCAGGATGTGGCCGTGGCCTGCGGGCCTGGCGTCCGCCGCTGTGACCACGGAGCCCGACCCGGTTCTCGAAGCTTCGATGGAGCGACTGCTGGATGGCTATGAGGGTATCTTTTGCGCCCAGCTCGTGGGCGGCTACCTCTTCGATCTGAACCTCCGGATCCACTCCTCCCATTCGCTGGCGGTGGCGGCCGGGGCCAATCTGGTGGCGATCTATTGCGACCTGTTGAGAGGAGCTCGAGTCGCAGAGCTACGAGCCCGCCCCGGGCACTTCTACCGCTGGCTCGAAGGGGACGTCCGCCACGTTCTCAAGGCGTGGCGCTCTCACCGAATGACGACCCTCGACGCGCTCACAGCCTTGCGGCCCCGGGCGGGGGCGGCCCACAGCACCGAGTCGCTGACAGACCCCGCACCCATGTTGGTGCGGCTGCTATACGGAGCTGCGAGGACGCACCTGAGCGTGGACGCACGGCGAGGTTCGGGCGTGGCTCATGGCGCCGAGCGCTTGCTGGGCTGAGGGCGGGTCGGCGATGGCGGATACGAAGGTGCTGCTGATAATCGGCCGGGGCCGCAGCGGCAGCACGCTCCTCGACAACCTCCTCGGCGAGCTCGACGGTTTCTTCTCCGCCGGCGAGCTCTTCAACGTCTTCAAACGGGGGCTCGTGATGGGTCACACCTGCGGCTGCGGGCGGCCGGTGGCATCGTGCGCCTTGTGGTCGAGGGTGATGGCCACAGCTCTGTCCACCCCGGAGGGCGTCATTGCGCCCGCACAGGTGGCCGAGTGGCAGCAGCAGGTCGCCGGAGCGGCGGCCGACACTCGCCGGCTGCTGAAGGTTCGCTCCACGGAGGGGGGTTCGGCCGCGCTCGGCCCTTACGTTTCTGTGTTGGGGCGCATCTATGCAGCGCTTGCAGAGGAGACCGGCGAACGCGTGATCGTGGACTCCTCCAAGCGACCCCCTCACGCCGCCTACATGCATCTCGTGCCAGGCATCACTCCCTACTTCGTGCAGCTGGTGCGCGACGCGCGCGCGGTGGCGTTCTCTCGCGCCCGCCTCAAGCACACTGTGGACAAGGACATGCGCGTCGAGGGTTCGGCGTCCAACGCAATTGGGTGGATGCGCCGCAACCTTCATTCCGAGGCGGTGCGCCGCCGCTATGCACCCGAGCGCTCGCTGCTGGTGCGCTACGAGGATTTCGTCGCCCACCCGCAACGCACTTTGGAAGAGATCGTGCGCGTGGTCGGGGAAGAGCCCGGCGAGTTCCCGTTTGTTGGGGAAAGGACCGCGACACTTCATCCCAACCACAGCGTTTCGGGCAATCCCAGCCGTTTCGAGACCGGCTCGGTTTCTCTGCGGATCGATGACGAGTGGCTGCGCGCCCAACGCGTCAAGGACAAGCTCACGACTACCGCGCTGACGTGGCCGCTGCTGCTGCGCTACAGGTACTCGCTATGGCCCGCGCCCGGCCGCGTAGCGGAGGAGGCTTTTTAGTGGCGGTTCTCAAGAAGGTCAAGGGCGGATGGCGAAGCTGGTCCGCGTCACGCCGTCCCGAAGGCGTGGTAGGAGATGACTTCGCACTCGAGGCGGAGATATTCGTTAAACGTCGTCTGCTTCATGGGCAGCGCGCTTACTTGCGTGCGATGACGATGGTCCGGGGTACCGAGGAGCCTCCCAACGATCCCATCTTCATCATCGGCTGTCCTCGCTCGGGCACAACACTCTTGTTTCGATTGTTGAGCCGCCACGAGAGCCTCGGCTCCGTGCGGGGTGAGGGCCATATCTTCTGGAACACCTATCAGCACCCGCGGCGCTATGGATGGACGTCCGACCGGGCGACCGAGGCCGACATCAAGCCGGGCGAGAGCCGCTACATCTACAGTGCCATTCGAGAGACCACCGGCGGAGGTCGCTTCCTGGAGAAAACGCCTCGCAATTGTCTGCGCATCCCCTATCTAGCAGCACTGTTCCCGAACGCAAGGTTCGTGCTCTTGAAGCGCTCTGGTCTCGACACTGTGAGCTCATTGATCGAAGGCTGGAGGGTGCGCCACGGCATCTCCTATCGGCTGCCCGAGCCGCTCGCGCTCGACGAGTATCAGGGGAACTTCTGGAGCTATCTGTTGCCGCCTGGGTGGCGCGACGTGGCCCACACCTCGATCGCTGAGGTTGCCGCGCTCCAGTATGTCTCTTCCTATGAGACGGCGCTCAACGACCTTGCGCTGCTGAACGAAGAAAGGGTCACGGAGCTGAGCTTCGAGGAGCTGCTCGCCCAGCCCGTGTTGAACAGCGAACGTCTGCTCGATGCCCTCGAGCTCGAGCCCTCTGCGAGCGTGACGGCCATGGCTACGAACCTCACCGCACATCCGGTGCAGACCAACAGCCCACCGCGGCCCGACAAGTGGCGTGAGCGAGCATCAGAGATCGCTCCGGTACTGGACCGCATAGCGCCGACCATGGAGCGCCTGGGCTACGACGTCCCCGTCCGGCTCTGAATCACGTGGCCCGGCGTCCGGCGACCTTTCTAGCGTTCTGTGGAGATGTACCCACACTCACGGTAGGTAGATCTCCAAAGAATGATGCAGAGCGCGCTCGAAATCAGCCGCCGAGGGCGAGAGCGTGTTCGTAAGCGCTCTCGAGCTCGATGGCATGCGCCTCGGGCGTGAACTCAGCTCGAGCGCGCGCCAGCGCCCGCTCGCTCATCTCGTGCCATCGGGCGTCGTCCTCCATCAGGACCTTGACTTTGGCGGCGGTGTCCTCGACGTCACCTGCCCGGGCAAGCAGCCCCTCGCCATTTTCAATGAGCTCCGGGAGGCCACCCTTCTCGGTCACCAGCAGCGGACGTCCTACCGCCATCGCCTCGAGCGCAGCGATCCCGGCGACTTCGTCCCACAGGGACGGCATCGCGGCGTAGCGGGCGTCCTCCAGCAACTCGCCGACGCGCGCAGGCGCCACCCGACCCACGAAGACGGTGTTGGCGAGGCCGAGCGCTCGAGTAAGCGCTTCGAGCGCCGGGCGCACGGTGCCGTCGCCGACGATGCGAAAGGGCGGGTCGCCGGCGCGAGCCAGCGCTCGCAGCATGACGTCGAGCCCCTTTTCGCTGGAGAGCCGGCCGACGTACATGCCGTAGCTCCCCGGGCGCCCGGCGTGAGGCGGGATGTCGGTGAAGTTGCGCACCACCTTTACTCGCTCAGCATCGAAGCCCCACGACAGAACGCGCTCGGAGACATAGCGGCTGGGGGTCAGAAACAGGGTGACCTTGTTCTGCACCCGGATAACGAATCTATGCAGCCACAAAGCGGCCGCGTAGGTCGCAGCCTGGCCTCTGGAGGGAAAGCAGTTATGCAACAGTGCGTTGTGGTAGAGACCACCCTCGCACCTATAGCACGGCTTACCCTCGGTGAACATGTAGCCGTTGGGGCAGCGCAGGCGAAAGTTGTGCACAGTCATCACCAGCGGCACGTGACGGCGCTGCGCCGCAAGCTGCACCGCCGGTCCCAGTGAGGGATAGGAGTTGTGGAGGTGGATGACATCGGGCTTGAAACGGGCGATGGTGTCCTCGACCGCGTTCGTCTCTTTGGTGGATCCCAGCATTCGTCTTGCAGTATCGAGGTTCCCGCCGAGATCCTCGTTCCGACGGGCCAGCAGCTCGACGGTGTGGCGGGGGCCGAGCACCTCCATCTGTTGCTCCACGTAGCGGTCCTCTCCGCCGGGTAGCCGATAGAAGCAATGGGCGATCAGGATCCTCACGACAAGCTCCAGGTAATCTTCACGTTCATGTCCGACATCCTAGGCGGCTATCGGCGGCCGAGATGTGATCTGACATGAAGAAAGCCTTGTTGGTTGTGGTGCTTATCTTCGTCGTTGCGGGGGCAGTCATCTTCTTCCTACCCTCGGATATCAGAGATGAGCTGCCCCCGGTCATTGAAGAGTCGCTCCCGGGCGACGATGAAGAACGTGTCTGCAACGGCATGCGCCTATCGCCGGGCGACGACCTCGCGGCCGTGGTCGAAACCGAGCGCGACGAAGGCCTCACCCTGTGCCTGGCGGCCGGCACCTACGAAGTGCCCAACGACATCGACTTGCAGGACGGCGATCGCATCATGGGAGCGGGAATGGACCAGACCTTCCTCGAGGGCACCGGCGCCAAGATCGTTCTGGACGCGCAGGGTGCGGACGATGTGCTCGTCTATGGGCTCGACATATCAGGGGGCCGGGGGAGGGTCATATGCAGGCCGATGTGCGGCAGCGGCTTTCGCGGGGGGCTCGACAATCGGGTCGAATCCGTGCGGCTGCACGACAATGAGAACCACGGCATCGGCGGTTCCGAGCAGGGGCTGGTGGTGATCGACTCTGTGCTCGACCACAACGGCTCCCGCGGTTTCCTGGGATGTTGCGCGGGAGGTATCAAGGGCGGCTCCGGCTTCACCATCAAAGACTCACAGATCTACTCGAACACCGGCAACGGTGTGTGGTGCGATACCGGCTGTGGAGGCGGATTCGAGGTCTATGATAGCGAGATCTACGACAACTCCCGCAGCGGCATCCGCTACGAGGTCTCGGACGACGGCGCCATCATCGAAGGCAACAGAATCTACGGCAACAACACCTCCGACCCCCCCGGCGGCCACGGCGGCATCGGCATCATCGCCTCCAGCAACGCCCGGGTCGTAGG
>JACDAL010000053.1 GCA_013695465.1 Actinomycetota bacterium
TCGTCCTCGACACACGGGGATTGAACTGGGCGACCGAGAAGAACCTCGTGGAGGCGGTTCTCGGCAGGCGCCCCGGAGTGGTCGAGGTAGAAGCCAACCCCGTAGCGCAAAGCGCGAACGTCGTCTATGACCCCGGCCGGACGTCAATTGCGGAACTCCGAGACTGGGTTGAGGAGTGCGGGCTGCACTGCGCGGGCCAATCGGTCCCCAATCACATCTGCGATCCGATGCTCGACGAAGGAGCGCCCGAACACCACGGGCCGCCAGAAGGTGCGCCGCCACACGAGGCGATGGGCCACGGCGCGATGTCGATGGACAACATGGTCAAAGACATGCGCAACCGCTTCGTCGTCGCCGCGATCTTCTCCTTACCGATACTGCTGTGGTCACCGATAGGGCGCGACGTATTGGGGTTCGAAGTGGCCGCCCCGTTCGGGCTGCGCGATGACGTGTGGATGCTGCTCTTGAGCCTGCCGGTGATCTTCTACTCGTCGTCCATCTTCTTCGACGGAGCCGTCAGGGCATTGAAGGCTCGGACCCTTGACATGATGGTTCTCGTCGCGGTCGCGATCGGAGCGGGCTGGCTGTACTCGCTGGGAGTGACCCTGACGGGAGGCGGCGAGGTCTTTTACGAGGCCGCGACCGTGCTCGCAGCGTTCGTCCTGCTCGGCCACTGGTTCGAGATGCGAGCCCGGGGCGGAGCCAACGATGCGATCAGGAGCCTTCTGGATCTCGCGCCTCCGAAGGCGCTGGTTCTGCGCGCTGGCGAAGCCGAAGAAGTGCCCACCTCGGAGATCGTCGTCGGCGATCTTCTGCTGGTGCGTCCGGGAGCCAAGGTTCCCGTGGACGGACTCGTCGAGGAGGGGGAGAGCGAAGTAGATGAGTCAATGGTCACGGGCGAGAGCCTGCCGGTTTCCAAGCGAGCGGGCTCAGAGATGATCGGCGCCACCATCAACAGGAACGGCACCCTGCGCGTGCGCGCGACCAAGGTGGGGGCCGACACCGCCCTCGCCCAAATCGTGAAGCTCGTGCAGGAGGCCCAAAACTCGAAGGCCCCGGGGCAGAAGCTTGCTGATCGGGCCGCGTTCTGGCTCGTGTTCGTCGCGCTGCTCGGCGGCGGTGCGACCTTCCTGACGTGGACGCTGGTGGGGCGCGAGGCGACCGAGGCTCTGCTTTTCGCCATCACCGTCGTGGTGATTACCTGTCCCGACGCGTTGGGGCTCGCGACGCCCACCGCCATCATGGTGGGCACCGGACTCGGCGCCAAACGCGGCATTCTGTTCAAGAATGCGCTCGCACTCGAGAACGCGGCCCGGATCGATACTGTGGTAATGGACAAGACGGGAACCCTCACCAAGGGCGAACCGCAAGTCGCATCTATCACAACCGATGGATTCGATGAGAAACAGCTGTTGCGTCTGGTCGCAGCGGTTGAGCGCGAATCCGAGCACCCGCTTGCCGAGGCGATCGTCGAGGAGGCGGATGCGAGGGATGCAGGAAGAGCGAGAGCGCAGGGCTTCGAGAGCGTTCCGGGTCACGGTGCCATCGCCACGGTCGAGAACCGACGCGTGGTAGTCGGTAACCCCCGCTTGCTGACACGCGAGGACATCAGCTTGAAGGAACTCGATACCAAACGCGATGAACTGGCAGCGACTGGTCACACCGTCGTGTGTGTTGCCGTCGACGGCACCGCCGTCGGGCTAATCGCGATCGCGGACGCGACCCGCCCGACGTCCGCCCAGTCCGTGCGTTCGCTCCGCGAGGCCGATATCGAAGTTGTGATGCTGACCGGCGACAACGAGGCGACGGCCCGCAGGATCGCGGCCGAGCTCGGCATAGAGAGTGTCATCGCCGAAGTCCTGCCTCAGGACAAGGCAGCCAAGGTCACCGAACTGCAGCGGGGCGGCAAGCGAGTGGCCATGGTGGGAGACGGCGTCAACGACGCTCCTGCGCTAGCTCAGGCCGACCTCGGGATCGCGATCGGAGCCGGCACCGATGTTGCCATCGAGACCGCCGACGTCGTCTTGATGCGATCGGATCCTTTGGACGTGGCCACCGCCTTCGCCATCGGGAGGGGAACGCTTAGAAAGATGCGACAGAACCTCGGCTGGGCCATCGGCTACAACGCCATCGCGCTCCCAATTGCCGCGGGTGTGTTCGAGCCTGCGTTCGGGCTCGTGCTGCGACCCGAGATCGCGGCCATATCCATGTCTGGATCAAGCTTCCTCGTAGCCGTGAACGCCCTGCTGTTAAAAAGGCTGCGGTTGCCGGCCGTTCGCCCCGTAGCCCCCAGTCCACCCCCAACGCGATCTGATGAGGTTGTCGCAGAAGCCGCGTGACGATGATATGAGTTCTTGGCCTCGCCGGTACAGCGGGTCACCCAGCACACGGTATGCCAGGGCCGTTCCTCGGTAGAAAACTGTCCAACGATGGAGGCCCCCGCAAAAACTGTGCGCTCGTCGGGATCAACGATGCAGGCATTCAGTCAGGAGTGCACGGTCGGTTCGTCGAGACTCAAAACCTCCCCTTACGAGGAACGCAACCCCTGCGACAGACGGGAGTGAATTTGATCAGGCGCGCGGATGCAACCCAGCTAGAGTTACCGCAACGAGCCGGCGGACCGCGGTCTTGGACGGCAGGCCGCTGACTGCTGTGAGTGCGTGGAGGCAGTAGGCCACGAGCTCATCCGGCGGGACATCGCCCCGGACATTGCCGCTCTCTTGTCCCTCGGTCATGAGGTCTCGGATCATGCGACGGAGCTGCTTATCCGCCAGCGCGACCTCCCCGCCTCGATGCATGAGTGCCGCCAGTTCGGTGTCGTGGTGCCCACGGGACTCATGGGAGATGAGAGCATAGGCCTCGAGCACTGCTTCGAGTCGCTCTCGGGTGTTGCCGGTTTGGTCTCGGACTTCGGCGAGATAGTCGAGGTGGGCTGTGATCTGACGTTCATGCCAGGCGTGAAGGATCGCCTCGACGCCTGGGAAGTATTTGTAGAGCGTCGCGCGCCCGATGCCAGTCTCCTCGGCGATTTGCGACATAGTTACCGACCGCAGCCCGTGCTCGCCCACCAGCGCGACAGTCGCCTCCAGGATCGCTTCGTGCACCTCGCGGCGGTGCGTCTCGATCGTCTCATTCCACAGCTTCGGCATCACCCCGAGTATGACGTACTGTCTGGAAGTGAGGCACTCTGGATTGACACAGACAGTCTGTATCGTAAACTGACCACCGCAGTGCTACCGACGGAGGAGGACTTGCACATGGCTGACCCGCTGCCCGGCAACTCCGGCGACGGCCCTCGCCTGGGCCCCGGCCGGGCATCGCCGCCCCGCACGCCGCGCTGGGTGAAGGTCTTTGGGATCATCGGAGCCGTGGTGGTCGCGGCGTTCGTCATCTTGCTGATCGCCGGCGGGGAGCACGGGCCGAGTCGCCACTTACCGGGGGGCGGCAACCCCGGGGGACACACATCGCCCGTGCTGCACAGTCCGCAGAACCTGGTCTAGCAGTCGTGGTCATGGCGCCCCGCCTTCGCAGGTTCGCGCTCAGCGCACATCTCACGTTCTCGGTCGGGTGGATCGGCGCCGTCCTTGCCTACCTAGCCCTCGGTGTCGGCGCTGTGACCAGCCAGGATGTCCAGACCGTACGTGCCGCCTGGATCGCGATGGAGCTGATCGGCTGGGTCGTCGTTGTTCCCTTGGCCCTCGCCTCGCTGCTCACCGGGCTTGTCATGGCACTCGGTACCAAGTGGGGCCTGTTCCGGCATTACTGGGTCCTGTTCTCGTTCGCGCTGACCGTCCTTGCCACCGTAGTGTTGCTTTTACACATGCCCACCGTCAGCTTGATTGCGGAAGAAGCGCAAAAGGCAGAAGGTGCCAGTCTCGACGGGCTTGGGGGCGACCTCCTCCATCCCGGGATCGGCCTTTTGGTATTGCTCGTGATCCAGGTGCTCAATCTGTACAAGCCGCCGGGAATGACCCGTTACGGGTGGCGTAAGCATCAGGAGCGGCGGGCGCTGTCGCAGTCGTAGATGAAGCGAAGCCCCCTTAGCCTCTCGGCCCACATCGCCTGAGAACCGGTAAGCGCGGGGACGCCGAGTCGCTTAACCGCACGATCGAGGATTCCCTCTATCGCCACCATCGCGCTCACAGCGACGGCTGGCGCCGGCAGGCTGTCCCCCAGGCCGCCTGAGCCCTTCGCCAGATCGAGGGCCGGCGAGCATCTTCCTGATCCACGTCTGGGGTCAACTTTGGTTGTCAAGAGGCCTGATGGATGCTGTCGGCCCCTTCTCGCCGCCCGATGGATGCTTCCCCTGGAGTTTTGTCCTACCATTTAGCCAAGTCCCGCCCCCTTAGCTCAGACGGCAGAGCGTCTCCATGGTAAGGAGAAGGTCCACGGTTCGATTCCGTGAGGGGGCTCCCGACAGCAGTATACGAGGCGGCGTAGCTCAGAGGCAGAGCAGGCGGCTCATAATCGCCGAGTCGGTGGTTCGAGTCCACCCGCCGCTACTCCCGGCACCATTCAACTCGGCGTCCCCGGTTGTCGATAAGGGGACATGCCTTCCTTTTTCTGTTCCCGCTGCTCGAGCACGGTCGAAGACAAGGACGGCTACTGCCTCCTCGGCCACCCCTTGCCCGCGACAGCCGAAGAGTCGCCGATGGCGGATATCCGCCGCGAGGTCGACGACGCCTTCGGGGGCCAGTTTCAGGGCCTCGAGCTTATCCTCGAGCCGGTGGCAGCCAGTAACGCAAGCCCTCCGGAGCCGTCGCCCGTCCGTCCCTTTCTCTATCCGTCCCCGGACGACCCCATAACGGCGTTCGCGCCCCCTCCCCGCATGGACTGGGGCCCGGCTCAGACACGTCTGCGCCGGCTGCTGCAGCGTGCTCCCCGGTCCGAGGACTAACCCAGAGCGCCCCATTGGCGCAGTCGTGGCGCCTGCGAGAGCCCCGATATACTGCCTCCTCCAACCATCAGCAGGAGGATGAGCCGTGGCCAGCGATCGGCGCGTGCACGTAACGCTCGAGTGCACCAACTGCAGACGCCGGAACTACATAACGGAGAAAAACCGGCACAACAATCGGGAGCGAATAGAGCTCAAGAAGTATTGCCGTTGGTGCACTGGGCACACGGCACACCGAGAAACCCGCTGATCCTCCTCTTCTGTCCCTCCATTCTCCGAAAAGCCTAAAAAAACCTTCGCGCAACGCTTGAGTCCCGGGCCGTCCGCGCCGATGTTAGAGATGCCTTCTGATGGATGCCCCCACCGTCGGAAGTTGAGGGAAGGCCCCCGGCCGTTCGCCGGGGGCCTTTCGAATTCCGGGGGCCGAATTGAGGATCCCGGGCGAAAGAAAAAGCCCCCGTTCCCGGAGGCCTTTTCTGACTGCGTGTTGAGGAGGAGTGGCTTAGAAGTCCATGCCCCCTGGATCGGGCATCGCCGGACCCGAAGACTTCTCGGGCTTGTCGGCGATGATCGCCTCGGTCGTGAGAAACAGGGCTGCGATCGATGCCGCGTTCTGCAGCGCAGAGCGGGTCACCTTGGTGGCGTCCACCACTCCGGCCTTGAACAGATCGCCGTACTCACCGGTGGCTGCGTTGAGTCCCTCTCCAGGACCCATGGTTCGGATCTTCTCGACCACAACGCCACCTTCAAGCCCCGCGTTGCGGGAGATGACCTTGAGCGGCTCCTCGAGCGCCCGGCGCACGATGGCCACGCCGGTCATCTCGTCCGAGCTCAGCTCGAGCTTGTCGAGAGCCTCCTGGGCGTGCAGCAGGGTCACACCACCGCCGGCGACGATGCCCTCTTCGACGGCCGCCTTGGTTGTCTGGACTGCGTCCTCGATACGGTGCTTCTTCTCCTTGAGCTCGACCTCGGTGGCGGCGCCCACCTTGATGACGCCGACTCCACCGGCGAGCTTCGCGAGCCGCTCTTGGAGCTTCTCGCGGTCGTAGTCAGAGTCCGAACGGTCGATCTCAGCCTTGATCTGATTGACGCGCCCGGTGATCTCGTCGGCGCTGCCGCCGCCCTCGACCACGGTTGTGTCGTCCTTGGTGACGACGATCTTGCGGGCAGTGCCCAGCATGTCGAGGCCGACGGACTCAAGCTTGAGACCGACCTCTTCGGAGATGACCTGACCGCCCGTGAGGATGGCGATGTCGCCGAGCATGGCCTTTCTACGGTCGCCGAAGCCGGGAGCCTTGACGGCGGCGGCCTTGAAGGTGCCGCGGATCTTGTTGACCACTATCGTCGCCAGAGCCTCACCGTCGAGGTCCTCGGACACGATAAGAAGCGACTTCCCGGCCTGCATGACCTTCTCGAGCACCGGGAGCATGTCCTTGATCGCGGAGATCTTCTGGTTCGCAATCAAGATGTAGGGCTCGTCGAGCACGGCCTCCATGCGCTCGGCGTCGGTCACGAAATAGGGGGAGATGTAGCCCTTGTCGAAGCGCATCCCCTCGACCAGCTCGAGCTCGAGCCCGAACGTGTTCGACTCCTCGACCGTGATGACGCCGTCCTTTCCGACCTTGTCCATCGCCTCGGCGATGGTCTCGCCGATCTCGGCGTCGTTGTTGGCGGAGATCGCCGCCACCTGCGCGATCTGCTCGCGGCTATCCACGTCGCGAGCGGTGGACCTGATCGAGTCGACGGCCGACTGAACAGCCTTCTCGATGCCGCGCTTGATCGCGATCGGGTTGGCGCCCGCAGCTACGTTGCGAAGGCCCTCGTGGACCATCGCCTGAGCAAGGACCGTGGCGGTCGTGGTGCCGTCTCCGGCTACGTCGTCGGTCTTCTTGGCGACCTCTTTGACGAGCTCGGCACCGATCCTCTCGTAGGGATCCTCGAGCTCGATCTCCTTGGCGATGGAGACGCCATCGTTGGTGATCGTGGGAGCGCCCCACTTCTTCTCGAGCACGACGTTGCGGCCTCGGGGGCCGAGCGTCACCTTCACCGCTTCGGCGAGCTGGTTCATGCCTCGCTCGAGGGCACGACGCGCCTCTTCTTCAAACGCCAAAATCTTCGGCATTGGCTACCTCCTTGGAAAGTTCGTCCCGGTCTCGTCCCGGGCTGTAAGCACTCAACGTTCGAGAGTGCTAACGATAACCGGCGGGAGGCATGCTGGCAAATGGGAGCCGGTTCTTGGGGGGCCCAGCAAGCGTCCCGGAATTTTCCGGAGACGGTCAGAAGGGGATACCGGCGACCACTCCGGCCGCTGCCAACAGCAGGAGCGCCCCCGCGTTGAGGGCACTCGGCAGCCGGGTGGCGCCTGCCTGCTGCAGCCTGTCGACCACGACAGCCCCTTGCTCGGGATCGAGCGCCCTCAGCGAGGCCAGCACCGAGATGCCTCGTGCGGCCCCGAACGGCGCACACAGCGCAGCCCCCCACAGCGGGCTACCGCCGGCCAGGGCAGCGACCGCAACCGCAGCCAGGGTGCCGAAGGAGAGAAACGTGAAGAAGCCCGCTCCGAGTCCCAGTCCGTAAAGAAGGGAAGAGACGGCCGGCGAATAGAAGGTGCGCCACCAGTCGGGGACCTGGCGGCGGCGACTGGGGACTGGCATCGGAAGACCTACCGCCTCGCGCAGGAAGTAGAGGATGGCGACCGCCGCCACGACAGTGGGGGCCGCGCGGAGCCACGGAGCTCCCAACGCGGCCCCCACCGATCCCAGTACCAGGCCGAGGGCGGCCGCCGTCAGCGCGGCCCCCAGTACGTGCAGAGCCACGGCTCTCCAGTAGCGCAAGCTGCGGCCCCCGTGAACCGCGGGGGAGATGGTCTCGGCCATCGAAAGGCCTCAGGGATCGAACGCGGTGGACAGGCCAGCCACAACCGCGGCTGCGACTGCGGCGGCGGCCAGTAGCGGGCTCATCAACAGCGAACCTCTGTGTCGCGATAGGCGATGCAGAACACCTTGCGCCCCTTGTGGCAGTAGCCGGTCACCGAGGCATCTCCGTTTATGCGCGTGTCCGAGTACGAGCAGCAGTCGTAGATGCGGCGGATCCTGCCCTTACAACAACGCGACCAGCCACCTCCGTAACGGGGGTTTCCGGTGGACGGGTACTTCTTGGGCACGACCTCCTGGCAGACGCGGCGGCGAGTTTGGGCGCGCGAGGTGTAGATGTCTCCTCGATCGTCCACCGGGTATCCGTGACGGGGATGCACCGGATAGCCGAATCGATCGACGCGGGTGTGAGGCGCGAAGGGATGGGGGCAGGAGTTGGTCGTGTAGGTGTGTCCGCAGACGTGATAGGCGGCCGCCCGCTGGGGGCTGAGGGCTACCGCCACCAGAGGTCCGCCTACGAGGGCGACGAAGCCGGTCCCCAAACGGCCGATCAGCGATCGCCGAGTCGTCCTGCTCGCAAGCGCCACTGAAGCCGATTCAAGCGTCATCTAGCTCGTCTCCAACTCCTTCTGGGCCTGCGTCGACCGCCGCTGGGCGGTTTGCACCAGGCCCTCGAATTGCTCCATGTTGTTAACCGTCGCCTTGGCCCGGACCGCGCCGAGCTCGTCGAGCGCCACGACATAGGGCGTCCCCGGAACGGCATACGCGCGCATCGCCTCCGAGGAGGCCGTCACCGGCGCACGCGTCCTGGTGGCTACGTGTGCCCTCACCTCTTTGTCCTCGGAGGAGGCGTCGGCAATCACCAGCGGTGACAGGGCATGGCTGTGGGCGACGGACTCGAGCGACGGGAGCACCTCTTCACACACGAGGCAGCCGGTGGAGACGAACAGCAGCAGCTGTGCACGCCCCGGCCCCCCGATCGTCAACGGACGGCCGTCGAGGCTCGTGGCTTCGAGAGCAGGCGGAGCCTCTCCCAAGGGCGGCCCCTCGGAGTCCACCTCCAGGGCACCCCGCGGCCCGAGCCTGAGATGAAGTGTGCCGATCTGACGGGCCAGCGCGACAACGATCACGCACAGCATCACCACGAGCAGCCACAGGAGCCCGTACGAGACCGCCCACCAGCCGTGCAACGTGGCGTCCACCTCCGTAGCGACACATCGAATGGGCTGCAGTGTCGTGGCCTGGGGTCCGGGAAGCGTCTCGACACCGCATAGTTTCGCGATCTGGAAGGCTATCGCGGTCAGGCCCTTGCCCAGTACCCACTTCGTCCGGGTCGCGCTCGAGGCCGCGGGGGCAGAAGCGAACCGTGGACATTCACCCACGGAAATCTGTGGGTATGAGCGAACCGCGGACATTTGCCACCGCCGGGCGCAACGGGGTGGCCGTCCCAGCGGCCCCGGTGGCTCCCGGCTCGAGGCTGGGCGATAGCATGCGACCGCCATGATTCTGTCGCTCTCCCAGATCTGCGCCGCTCTACTCGCCGGGGTCTTCGCCTGGGCGTCGGCCGCCAAGGCATTGCGGCCGGGGGCGTGGCGGCAGGCGCTCGATCGCTACGGCCTGAGCCCGGCCCTCCGAGTTCCGGCGGGGCCCGGCGTACCTCTAGCGGAGGCCGTGGTGGCCGGCTTGCTCGTCGCCGGTTTGCTCCCGGCGGGCGCCGCGTTGGCGCTTGCACTCGTGGCAGCGTTCTCACTGGTGTTGGCGCGCCTCGGCACCCAGGGTAAGAGCCGTGTGCCGTGCGGCTGTTTCGGCCGGGTTACCGACCGCTCCCTGCGCCTGCTCCTCGCCCGTAACGCGATCCTGGCCGCCCTGGCGGCTACCGTTCTGGCGGTGAAGCCGCAGGGCTGGCCGTCATGGCAGGGCCGGGCACCGCTCGCCTCAGAGGCGCTACCCGCAATCCTCGTGCTCCTCGGGCTTGCGTTATCCGCGTGGACCGGGCTCAGAACCCTAGCGGCGTTGCGAGGACGAGGACGCACGTGAGGCCGAGACTCGTGGCGCCGCCGCTGGTCCTGATTCTGGTTGCCCTTCCCGTGCTCCTGGCTCTGGCATCACATCGCGATGTGCGCGACGACAACGACGTCAAGGGCCGGCTCGACCTCCGCAAGGTCTCGACCTACGGGCGCCCTCGGGTGTGGCACCTCGAGACCTACGATGGCTGGACCAGCCGTCGAATATGGGACCGCGGCTATTTGCTCGTTCACCTCGACACGCTCGCCGGGGAGCGTTTCGATTACTACGCTCTGGTGTCCTCCAATGGGAAGGGCATGGAGAGCGCCCTCTTTCGGGATCGGGCGAGAAAGGCCGACTACAGAATCGCAAGGCTGCGAGCATGGCGCTCGAGCCGTCGCGGGGTCAAGGTGAAGCTTCCGCTCGGAAAGATCCAAATCGCAGAGGGTCGCAGCTTCTTTCGCTGGCAGATCAGGACTCTGTTCACCGGCAGGGGGTGCCGCCGCAGCTGCATCGACTTCGCACCTATAGCTCCTGTCAAGGAGCCGCTGGGCCCGAAGCCGTCTCCCACCCCGAGCCCGTCGTCCTCCAACTGATTTAGCCGGTGGCCCCTCGCCTCGTGATCCTGGGATGGGACTCTGCCACGTTCGACGTCACCGGTCCCCTGATGTCGGAAGGCCGGCTCCCCGCACTGGCGTCGTTGCAACAACGGGGCTTCACTGCGCCGCTTCGATCCACGTGGCCGCCGATGACGGACTGCGCCTGGACTTCCGCGTTTACAGGAGTCAACCCCGGCACCCACGGCATCTTCGGGTCCTGGTACCGCGCGCCGGGCGCGTATGAGTGCCGCTACTTCTCCGGGCGCGACCGGCGCTCGAAAGCGCTGTGGGAGCTGGGCTCTGATGCTCGCTTCCTAGTATGGAACGTACCGATGGCTTATCCCCCGAGCTCGCTCGAGGGCGTGATGGTGTCCGGCTATGGGGCCCCCCCGGGCGCCCGAATGTGCTATCCGGACGACTTCCAGGACCGCCTCGCAGAACGCTTCGAACTACTCGATATCGTCGACCGCGCCCCCCACACCTCCCTCGAGCGCTTCCTTGAGGATCTGCTTCGAGGACTAGAAGTTCAGGCGGAGGCGCTCACCTGGGCGGCCGCTGAGAGCGGAGCCGATTGTGTCGTTGCCGTGTGGCCCCACGTCGACAGGGCACAGCACTTCTTCTGGCGCTTCAGAAACTCCTCGCACCCTCTCTCGAACGCGGTCGAACGTGTCTACGAAGCCATGGACCGGGTCACCGGCGTGCTGCTCGCGAGGTGGCCGGAGGCGGATTTCGTGGTGATTTCCGACCACGGCGCCGGCCCCCTGCACGCAGACGTGAACCTCGGGAAGTGGCTGGCCGACCGGGGCAGGGCCGTTTACGGGAAGAAGCGAAGCTCGCCCCTGCTTCGAGCGGCGTGGGCGCTGCCGCCTTCCGCCCGCAAGCTGGGGCGCCGCTTCGCCCCGGACACCGCAAGAAAGACGCTCGGCGCCACCATCACCGGACAGCTTGGGCCCTTCGACTGGAGCAAGACCCGGGCCTTCTGCGGCATCAACGGAGACCTGTGGCTAAACCTCGAGGGCCGCGAGCCGTTGGGGATGGTGCCGGAGGATGCTGCGGCAGAGCTGGAGGAGGAGCTGGCCGCAGGGCTGCTGGAGCTGCGCGACCCGGGCCGGGGCACGGCGGTGGTGCGGGCGGTGTATCCACGCAAGGGCATCTATTCGGGCCCGGCCACCCATCTCGCCCCCGATCTCATGCTCGACATGTGGTCTGAGGGCTACCGGGTGACTCCGGCCCGAGAGCCCTCGGAGCTCGTCACGGCGCCACAACCGCTGGCGGGTGTCAAAGAGGCGTGGTCGTCCGAGCACCGGCCGCTGGGGATCTTCGTCGCCGCCGGCCCCCGCTTCTCGGAGGGGCGCGCCGAGGAACTCTCGTTGCTTGATGTTTGCCCCACCGCGCTGGCGCTGCTCGAGGCGGCGGTTCCGGCAGGACTAGACGGGCGCGCCGCCACCGAGGCCTTCGATGTCGACTGGCTCTCCTCACACCCGGAGTCCTCCACACAAGCGGCAACCACACGCCCCATCGAAGGCGACTACAGCGAGGAGGAGGCGGCCGCGGTGGCCGCTCACCTCAAGGATCTCGGCTACATCGAATAGGGCATCATGGAGAGATGAACCACACGCCCCGAGCAAAGGAACGCGAACTCGGCGAGCGCATCGCGAGCGTCGGAGCGGTCGTGGTCGCCTACTCCGGAGGGGTGGACTCGGCCTATTTGGCGTCTGTCTGCCACGGTGTCCTGGGAGAGCGGGCGCTGGCGGTCACGGCGGTATCGCCCTCGCTCAGCCGCAGGGAGCGTCGTGACGCCGAAGCCCTGGCCGCTCGCTGGGGCTGGAACCACGCGACGGTCGAAACTCACGAGGTCGCCCGTGACGAGTACTCCCGTAACGGCTCGGACCGCTGCTACTGGTGCAAGACCGAGCTTTTCGAGGTCTTGGCGCCGATCGCCTCGGCTCGAGACGCGCGCATCGCGGTCGGCACCAACCTCGATGACCTCTCCGACCACCGGCCGGGCCGGCGCGCCGCGCGCGAGAACGATGTCATTACCCCGCTGGCAGACGCCGGCTTGTCCAAGGGCGAGATCAGAGAGCTGGCCGCCGCCCGCAATCTCCCGGTCGCCGACAAGCCGGCCTCTCCCTGCCTCGCCTCGCGCTTCGCCTACGGCGTACGCGTCACTCCCGAGGGCCTCGAACGCGTCGACAATGCGGAGGAGGCACTCAGAGCGCTTGGATTTCGAGTGCTGAGGGTGCGCGACCACGGAGACCTGGCTCGGATCGAGCTCGAGCCGGGCGAGATCGAGCGGGCCGGCGGCCTGCGGACCGAGATCGCCGCCGCCCTGCGTTCGCTCGGCTTCAAGTACGTGACGCTCGACCTCGAGGGCTTCCGTTCGGGATCCTTGAACGAGGCCTTGCTGCAGCCCAGGATAGCTCCGAGGTGGGGGTCATCCGCTTCTCGATAAGAGACATGCAGGCCGCCGACGCCGACGCAGTGGCGGCGTGGCGCTACCAACCTCCTTATGATTTCTACGACACGGCCGCCGACCCCTCGAGCCTCGTGGAGGTGCTCGACTCTCGTCGCTGGGGCCACATCTTTTTCTCGGTCTTCTCGTCCTCCCCCTCCTCCAGCCCGGAATCCGGGGAGGTATCCGGGGGTGAGGAGCTTGCCGGTTTCCTCGAGCTCACCGCGCGTCCTGGGGACGTGATCGAGATCGGGCTGGGTCTGCGCCCCGACCTCACCGGCCGAGGGATGGGCTTGTCCTTCGTCGAGGCCTGTCTCGATTTCGCACGCCGGCGCTCTCAACCCCAGGCCTTCGCCCTTGACGTGGCGACCTTCAATCAGCGGGCTCGCGCGGTCTACGAGAAGGCTGGGTTCGTCCCCGGAGATACCTTCTGGCGGCATTTGAGCGGGCGGCGCTGGGAGTTCCTGAGGATGTCGCGGCCCGCCTGATCTTCGACGGAGAGCTGCCCGCTAGAGCTCGACCACCGGGCAGGTCAGCGTGCGCGTGACCCCCTCAACCGACTGGATCCGGGCCACGACGAGCTGGCCCAGGCCGTCCATATCCGGTGCGGTAGCTCGCACGATCACGTCATAGGGGCCGGAGACGTCATCGGCCGACTCCACCCCGTCAAGAGTGCGAATGTCGCTCGCGACATTGGCCGCGCTCACGGTCGCCTGAATGAGGATGTATGCGCTTACTGCCACCGGTCTCCCTCCCCTTCTGTCTCCGTCGGAGCACGCATTGTAGTCAAAGTTGTGCTGCGACCGGCTCTCCGAGGCCATAAACGGCGTCCGCCGCGAACGGCAAGGGAAAGTCTGTTAGCCGCTAGTTTGCATGACATTATCGACGCACACGAACTCAGCCGGGGAGGCTCGAGAGATGGACTTGCTTGCGTGGGCGGTGATTGCGCTAATCGTGATGTTGATAGCGGGGCTAGTCACCCTCTACAACCGGCTTGTGCGACTGCGCAACGGATCCGAGGAAGGCTGGGCACAGATAGAACAGCAGCTCAAGCGCCGCTACGACCTCGTCCCAAACCTCGTCGCCACCGTCAAGGGCTACGCAGCTCACGAGCGCGACACGTTCGAGGTCGTCACCAGGGCTAGGGCAGAGGCCGTGAATGCCTCCGGAGTGGAGGATCAAGCCCGAGCCGAGAACGTCCTGAGCGTGGCGTTG
Source organism: Actinomycetota bacterium (assembly GCA_013695465.1). Taxonomy (GTDB): domain Bacteria; phylum Actinomycetota; class CADDZG01; order CADDZG01; family WHSQ01; genus JACDAL01. Next base: position 14,038 of record JACDAL010000053.1, read on the forward strand.
GAACGGCTGTTCGCACTCGCTCAGGACTACCCTCGCCTGCAGGCCGACGACAATTTCCTTGCTCTGCAGGAGGAGATGAGTGAAACCGAGGGCCGGATCGGATTCGCCCGGCAGTACTACAACGAGCGTGTGCTCGGCTACGACAACGCCCTCGGTACCTTTCCCTCGAACCTGGTTGCGGGCGCGTTCGGCTTCAAGCCCAAGTCCTTTTTCGGGGCCGAGGCGGAGCCACGCACCCCAGTCGCAGTGGACTTCGAAGCGTCCTGATCCGGGCCCTCCTGGCTCTGCTACTTAATTTCCCCCAGGAGGAGATCAGGGTCGAGCACTGGCCCACAGGCAAGTAGTCCGGCCTTGAGGGCCCGGTAAGACGCGCGTAGTGCCCGTCTGAGTACGGATCTGGTATCCACACGCGCGTTGTACGCGTTTGAGCACCTCGAGCGCTGCATAAGGCCTCAGTTCGGCGCAATGAGGGACTTGAGCCAGCCGCTCACGGCGTTCGAGGCCTCGGCCCACGCCTCATGAGTCGTGCGCCCGGATGACTTGCGCACCTCTAGGGAGTGGTTGCCGTCCTCGATGACGACGAGCTCGTTTGCGGCCCGCAGCCGACCCCGCACAGAGGCGAGCGTCTCCAGCGGGCAGAAGGGATCGCGAGTTCCCTCCACAAACAGCAACGGCACCTCTATCGAATAGAGATGGGCGTCGCGCATCCGCTCTGGCCGTGCGGGTGGATGAAGCGGATAACCCAGAAAGAAGAGGCCGTCGGCCTGCTCTCCAGAGGCAACGAGGTGCGAGGCGATTCTTCCTCCCATCGATTTGCCGCCGAGCACCAAAGGGCCGCTGTGCCGCGCTCTGACGTGGGCCACGACCGCCCGGTAAGTGTCCTCGAGCACCGGGGCACGGTCGGGCGATCGCCGTCCCTGCTCGAGGTAGGAGAAGTTGAAGCGACAGACGCGCACGCCTGCGTTCGCAATTCCCGCGGCCAGCGCGCCCATGAAGCGCGAATCCATGCCCCCTCCCGCACCCGGCGCCAACACCGCTATGTAGGTCGCGTCGGAAGGCCCGTCCCACGCCAGCGACACCGTCCCACTGGGGGTATCTGCGGTGTCTCTCACGAAGGCGCGGGGGGCGCCTGAATGAACCGCTCGCGCGCGGCAGCGTCCAGGGCGTCCGACTTCATCGCCCGGCGTACGCGCCGGACATCGCGCAGCGGCACCAGAGCCAAGGCGCTTCGCTCGTCGGTGAGCACGTCCAAACGATCCTGAAGGGCCTGCAACTCCTGGGCCGAATCCTCGAGGAGGGCCCGGCTCTCTTCGATCTCGAGCTCCAGCGCCATGACCCGCACTACTCCCGCCAGATTCAGCCCTTCGCTGGTCAGCTCCTGAATGCGCCTCAGGATCAGGATGTCGCTCTCTGAATAGCGACGGGTGTTGCCCGACGTCCTCTGTGGCCGCAGCAAGCCTTTGCGCTCGTAGATCCGCAGCGTCTGCGGATGAACACCGGCAAGCTCGGCCGCGACCGAGATCACGTAGATGGCGCGTTCGCTATCGTTCATCATCACCTCTACTAAGACGCCTGCTGCGAAGCCGCCCGCAGGTGGCTCTCGAGATGTCGGCGGGGAGACTCGTGATGGCTCTCGGCGAACTGCTGAAGAATTTCCTTCTCCTTGCGCGAAAGCTTCTTCGGCACCTCGACCACGAGCCGCACCAGCAGGTCGGAGGGTCCTCCCTTGGGACGCGGGGCGCCCCGGCCTCTCACCCTGAGGACTTTGCCCGACGAGCTCCCGGGCGGCACCCTTACGGTGACCGCGCCGTCCAGTGTGGGGACATCGACCTTCGCCCCCAGTGCCGCCTCGACGAAGGTGACGGGTACCGTCAGGGTCAGGTCGCCGTTGGGAGAGCGCTCGAAAATTGGATGGGGCTCCACGTGCACCCGCACGAAAAGGTCGCCCGGAGGTCCTCCGCCCGTGGAAGGCGCGCCCTTACCGGCAGCCTTGATTCGGGCGCCGTCGGCCACACCTGCGGGTACTCGAATCTTCGTGCCGCCGGTGAGGGTCAGCAACGCGCCTTCGATTGCCTCGTCGAACCCGAGCGTCGTCTCGGTCTCGACATCCTGGCCCCGCCGCGCCCCGAAACCGAAGTTGCCGCCCCGGCTCCCGATGAGATCCTCGAAGATGCTGCCGATGTCCCCCATGTCGCCGATGTTGACGCGCACGCCCCCGCCGCGGTTGGGCCCGTATCCGTAAATTCGCTCCCCGCCCGCCTCCACCAAGCGGCGCATCTCGTCGTACTCGGCTCTCTTGCTGTCGTTGGACAGCACCGCATGAGCCTCGGAGATCTCCTTGAAACGACCCTCCGCCTGCGCATTCCCCTTGTTGGCGTCGGGGTGAAACTTCTGGGCGAGCTTGCGGTAGGCCTTCTTGATGTCGTCCTTGGTCGCGTCTTTAGCAACGCCGAGCACGGCGTAGTAGTCCTTCTCGGCCCAATCACGCTGCCCCATCGGTTACCCCTCCACCGCCTCGTCCGCCTCAGGCGGGCGAGCTACGGAAACCATCGCGTGGCGGACAATGTGTCCCTTCAGCCGGTAGCCGCGCCTCATGACCGTGGAGCTCATCGGCTCGGAGACCTCTGGGTCCTCGTGAGCCTCGAAGGCCTCGTGGACGACCGGGTCGAACGGCACACCTTCGGCCGGAATCTCCTCGAGCCCTTGATCTGCCAGCGTGGCGCACAACTGCTTGTAGACCATCGCGATGCCGGGCCCACCCTCGCCGTGGGCCAAGGCGGCTTCGAAGTTGTCGAGCACCGGCAGCAGCGCCTCCACCAAGCGTTGTGCGGCGCGCTCGGCCATGGCGGTCTGCTCGCGCACCATGCGCTTGCGGTAGTTGTCGAACTCGGCCCGCAATCTGAGCGCCTCGTCCCGGTAGTCGTGCAGGGGCTCGGTGCCAGGGCTACTCGGAGCATCCTCGGCCTCGGAAGAAGCCTCTTGCTCGGGGATCTCCGTCTCCGGCGAGACTGCACCGGAGACGGGGCTCGAATGTCTCTTGTCTTCGACCCTGATGGAGGGCCGGGGCGGTTGTTGCTCGGCCATTAGGCGCTGCGCTCCTCGCCCTCGTCCACAACCTCGGCGTCGACGACGTCATCGGAGCCCTCGGGAGCACCTGCTCCCGGTTGGTCGGGTGCCGTCTGGCTCTGCTTGTAGATGACCTCGGCAAACTTCTGGGACGCGGTCACAAGCTCTTCGGTGGTGCGCTTTATGAGCTCGACGTCGGAGCCTGCGATGGCCTCCTTGGTTTCGCCCAGGGCGGCTTCGATTCGGGTGCGGTCGCTCGCCTCGAGCTTCTCACCGTGCTCCTTCAAGGACTTCTCGGTCTGGTAGATGGCGTTGTCGGCCTGGTTCTTGGCCTCGACCTCCGCCCGGCGCTCACGGTCTTCGTTGGCGTGGGATTCGGCGTCCGTGACCATGCGCTGGATCTCGTCGTCGGCAAGCTTGGTTCCGCCGGTGATGGTCATCGACTGTTCCTGCCCGGTGCCGAGGTCTTTAGCGTGCACGTTGACGATGCCGTTTGCGTCGATGTCGAAGCTGACCTCGATCTGAGGCATGCCTCGCGGCGCCGGCGGCAGGCCCACGAGCTGGAAGCGCCCCAGAGATTTGTTTCGGTACGCCATGTCGGCTTCGCCCTGGAGCACGTGGATCTCGACCGAAGGCTGGCTGTCCTCGGCGGTGGTGAAGATCTCGGAGCGCTTGGTGGGAATGGTCGTGTTGCGCTCGATGAGCCGGGTGAAGATCGAGCCCTTGGTCTCGACACCCAGCGAAAGCGGCGTCACATCGAGCAGCAGGACGTCTTTGACCTCTCCCTTGAGCACGCCGGCCTGGATAGCCGCGCCGACGGCAACCACCTCGTCGGGGTTGACGCCCTGGTGTGGGTCCTTGCCGCCCGTGAGCCCCTTGACGAGCTCGCGCACCATCGGCATGCGGGTGGAGCCTCCTACCAGAATCACATGGTCGATCTGGGACACGGAGATGGAGGCGTCCTTGATGGCCTGGTTGAACGGACCGGTGCACTTCTCGAGCAGGTCTTCGGTCATGCGCTCGAACTCGGAGCGGGTCAGCGTCTCTTCGAGGTGAAGGGGGCCCTGCTCGGTAGCGGTGATGAACGGCAGATTTATAGTCGTCGACTGAGTCGAGGAAAGCTCGACCTTGGCCTTCTCGGCGGCCTCCTTGAGCCGCTGCGAGGCCATCTTGTCCTTCGCCAGGTCAATGCCATGGGCGTTCTTGAAGCTCTTGACGAGGTGCTCGATGACGCGCTGGTCCCAGTCGTCGCCACCGAGGCTCGTGTTGCCCGAGGTCGACTTGACCTCGAAGACACCGTCGCCGAGGTCCAGCAACGACACGTCGAAGGTTCCGCCGCCGAGGTCGAAAACGAGGATGGTTTGATCCTCATCGGCCTTGTCGAGCCCATATGCGAGGGCCGCTGCAGTGGGTTCGTTGATGATCCGCAGCACTTCGAGGCCCGCGATCTTTCCGGCCTCCTTGGTAGCCTGGCGCTGAGCGTCGTCGAAGTAGGCGGGAACGGTGACCACCGCTTCGGTCACCTTGTCCGAGAGGTAGGACTCGGCGTCGGTCTTGAGCTTCTGCAGAATGCGCGCCGAGATCTCCTGGGGCGAGTAGCCCTTGGAGTCGATCGTGTTCTTGTGGTCCGTGCCCATTTCGCGCTTGATCGAGCGGATGGTGCGGTCGGGGTTCGTGATCGCCTGGCGCTTGGCGACCTCGCCGACCAAGACCTCGCCCGACTTGGAGAACGCCACGACCGAGGGCGTGGTCCGGGACCCCTCGGCGTTCGGGATCACGGTGGGCTCTCCGCCCTCGAGCACTGCGACCACAGAGTTGGTCGTGCCGAGGTCTATGCCTACTGCTTTTGCCATTTCTTCTTCCTCCTGCTGTCGTCGGCTGTTGATTAATATGAGCGTTCCGGCACACTATAACTTGAGTGTACTGCTATCAACTCATGTCGAGTGTGAATTGTTCCCGGCTGTGAGGACTGGATTCTCGGCCGCGAATCGGGGCGGGGGGTGGTGGCAAATGTCCTCAGTCCGCTTCTAACCACAGTTTCTTGTGGGCAGATGTTCTCGGTCCGCTATTGCCACCTCGGGAGCGGGGTGGGCCGGGGGTCGCGGGCGGGGGCCGGGCCGGGAGAGTAATTTATGAGGCGCCGGATGGGGTCGAGAACGGAGGTCGGGTGCTCGAGAAGCTCTTGATGACGCTTGTGATCGCGCTGAGCGCGGCCCTGTTCGCGCGCCGGACCCGAACGCTCGTAGAGCTCCTTCGCCTGGGCCGGGACGCTCCGCTCAAACCGCGCCGCTGGGGGCCAAAGCTCACCCAACAGCTCGTGGTGGTGCTGGGCCAGAGAAAGCTCTTGCAATGGAGCCTCCCTGGTGTCATGCACGCGCTGATCTTCTGGGGGTTCCTGGTTCTCCTGACCACGATCGTGGAAGCATTCGGTGCCGTCTACCAAGAGGACTTCGCCCTTCCCATAATCGGTCGGTGGGGGCCCCTCGGGCTCCTTCAAGACATCTTCATCGTCGCGGTGGCGGGGGGGATTGGCCTCGCCTTCGCAATCCGCAAGTTGCAGCGTCCGGAACGCTTCAGCGGCTCGCATCTGGAAGAGGCCGACTACATCCTCGGCGCCATCGGCGCCATCATGCTCACCCTTTTGCTGACGCGCGCGGCCCAGATAAGTCTGGATCGCTTTCCCTACGACACCTCCTGGACGCCCCTATCGATGGTTGTCGCGGCACTGATGGGAGGCCTCTCTCGCGGTGCTCTCGAGGCGCTGGAGATCGTGTTCACCTGGTGGCACTCGTTGTTGGTGCTGGGATTCCTCGTCTACCTCACCTACTCGAAGCACCTCCACATCGTCACCGCCGGGCTGAACGTCCTCTTCACATCAGAGCGGCCCAAGGGGGCGCTCGCACCCATGAACCTGGACTTCGAGACCATGTCCGAGGACGACCGCTTCGGCGCGAACAAGATCACCGACCTCACCTTGAAGCAATTGCTCGACGGCATGACCTGCACCGAGTGCGGGCGCTGCCAGTCACAGTGCCCCGCATGGAACACCGGCAAGCCCCTATCTCCCAAGCTCGTGATCATGGACTTGCGCGACGAGCTGTTCCGATCCGGCGACTCCCTTCTCGCCGCCAAGGCCGGTGGAAACGGAAGCAGGAAGGTTGAAAATGGACTCGAAGCGGCCCTCGCCGAGCTTCCGCCCCTCAATCCCGAAGTGGTGGCGGACGAAGCCATCTGGGACTGCACCACGTGCGGCGCCTGCGTGCAAGCCTGCCCCGTCAACATCGAGCACATCGACGTCATCGTCGACATGCGACGCAATCTCGTGATGAGCGAGTCACGTTTTCCGCGTGAAATGCAGAGCGCTTTGCAGAACCTCGAGACCACCGGCAATCCGTGGGGGAGACCGTCTCAGGAGCGGCTCGAGTGGATGAAGGGATCTGCCAGGCAGGCCAAGTTGGAGGTGCCGCACATCTCCGACGCGCCAGACGCTGAGGTGCTGCTGTGGGTGGGGTGCGCCGGAGCGTTCGACGAAAGAAACCGCGGCGTCGTCTACGCGTTCGCCCGCCTCATGGAGATAGCAGGGATCTCCTTCGCGGTGCTGGGCAAGGACGAGTCGTGCACCGGGGATCCGGCCCGTCGCATGGGGGCCGAGCACATCTTCCAGATGCTTGCGGAGCAGAACGTCGAGCTGCTCAAAGGTCAAGCGCCCCGGCGCATCGTGACCACCTGCCCACATTGTTTCAACACGATCTTCAACGAGTACCCGCAGTTCGGTGGTCACTTCGAGGTCACCCACCACACCGAGTACCTCGCCGAGCTCGTGGCGGCCGGCCGGCTGCAACCGCGGGAGCCCGTGGCGGATTCGATCACGTATCACGACCCCTGCTACAACGCGCGCCACAATGATCTCGTTCAGGGCGCCCGGACGGTGCTGGACGCGATCCCGGGCGCCATCTATAGCGAGTTGCATCGCCACGGGCACGGCACGTTTTGCTGCGGAGCCGGCGGCGGACGGATGTGGATGGAGGAGCGCAGGGGCAAAAGGATGAACCTCGAGCGGGTCGACGAAGCCCTGGCTTCAGACTCGGATACCGTCGTGGTGGGCTGCCCCTATTGCAACATCATGCTGGCCGACGGCGTCGTCGATCGCCGCGCGAATCTAGACCTCAGCGTGACCGACCTTGCCCAGATTTTGCTGCGTTCGGTAGAAGGAGAGAAATGACCCTGAAGGAAAGTGCGTACGCCGAGGCCTTGCAACGCGACTCGGAGAGGTTGGTGGCGGCGGCGAGTGGAAACCTCGAGGGCCAGGTGCCGAGCTGTCCCGGCTGGAATGTTCGGGACCTAGTGGCCCACACCGGGGAGGTGCACCGCTTCTGGTCTCAGGTTATCGAGCGCCGCCTCCAGGACATCGGTGAGCGGGATGCGATCCACGTTCCCTCGGACGACGAGCTGCCGGCATGGTTCCGAGAGGGGGCCGCACACCTCTCACACGTCCTCTCCTCGATCGACGGCAGCATCGGGGTGTGGACGTGGTCTCGCCAAAAGGACGCCGCATTCGTCAAACGCCGCATGGCCCAGGAGACCGCAGTTCACCGTTGGGACGCCCAATCGGCCACGACCAAGCCCGACCCGATCGAGCCCGAGCTGGCCCGCGACGGCGTCGATGAGCTTTTCGACATCTTCATGCCGGTGGAGGAGGCTCGCCTCACCGGCCACGGAGAGACGATCCACCTCCATCAAACAGACGGCGACGGCGAGTGGATCGTGACGCTGGGGGACAGGGTCACGGTGGAGCGCGGCCACACCAAGGCGGACACCGCGGTTCGAGGCACGGGCTCGGATCTGTTGCTGATGTTGTGGCGGCGGGTGCCGCCCTCTCAGCTGGAGGTTCTCGGGCAACCCGCGAATCTCGAGCGTTTCCTCGCCTGGATCGACCTCAATTGAAGTTCTCGTAGTAGCGAGAGGGGGTCGGACCGCGCTGGCCCTGGTACTTCGAGCCCAGACGGGCCGAGCCATAGGGAGACTCGGCCGGGGACGACAGCTCGAAGAAGCTGATCTGCCCGATCTTCATGCCCGGGTAAATCGTTATCGGCAGTGTGGCGACGTTCGAGAGCTCGAGGGTCAGGTGGCCCTCGAAGCCCGGATCCACGTAGCCCGCGGTCGAGTGGATCAAAAGGCCAAGCCTCCCCAGCGAGCTCTTGCCCTCGAGGCGCGCCACGAGATCGTCGGAGAGCCTCACGTGCTCGCAGGTCGAGCCGAGCACGAACTCACCCGGGTGAAGGATGAAGGGGCCCTCGTCTGAGGCCTCCACCAGCTCGGTGAGGTCCTCCATCGGCTTCTTGACGTCGATGTACGGGTGGCGGGCGTTGTGGAAAGTGCGGAAATAGCGGTCCACCCGCAGGTCGACCGAAGAGGGCTGGACGTCTGAGTCGTCGAATGGCTCGATGCCGATGCGGCCGCTTTGAAGCGCCTTGCGGATGTCCCGGTCCGACAGAATCACGGCCGAAGTGTAGGGCTAGTACCATCGAATCAGCGCGGGTGTAGCTCAATGGTAGAGCTCCAGCTTCCCAAGCTGGTTACGAGGGTTCGATTCCCTTCACCCGCTCTCACTGTTTGCGCAGCTCAGGGTGGTACAGCTGTTCGATGCGAGTGAGCGCATGTCACACGGATGTCAAACGGGCGTTATGCATGAAATTACGGCGCACGGATCTCACGCGGGTACGGGTCATCCGCATAGGAGAACGCGCTGAGCGCGTCGGAGAGGCCGAGGGCAGGTAACGTCGATTGCATCCAACGATTAGAGGAGGAACTGTGGGTGGGGACTCGCTCTTGGAGAGGTGGTTCGCCGCGGGAGACGAGGGCGATCTGGACGCATTTGACGACTTTCTCCACCCCAACGTCGTAGTACACGCGCCGATGGGTCTATCGACTGAGGGGCCCGATGCCGAGAAGGCGGTGTGGAGAGATGCCCTTCGCGCGATGCCCGACATCCGCCACGACTTGCAGGAAGTGATCAGCTTGGGCTCCACGATTGCGGCCCGCGCCGTCGTGACGGGTACGCTCCAAGGCGATTTCGCGGGTATCAGCGCCAACGGGAAGAGCTTCCAGATCGATCAGGGTCTCTTCGCTCACGTCCGCGAGGACAAGATTGTCGAAGCTTGGGAGATTGTGGACACGGCGAGCCTTCTTCGACAGCTCGGCGCGCTCCCCGCGTGATTGAGGCGCTCGTCGTACCACCGAGGCCGATTCTTCGCGCTCAGGTGTGCCCGGCGGAAACGAGCGCAGCGACGCAGCGTGGCGCTTACCCTGTATACGCCTTCTAGTGGCCAAAAAAAGCCGGAGAACTCCATGAGTGAACTCGACGATTTCCTCAACGAAACCCTCCCCCGGCAGATCGAGGCGGAGACGGCGATCCACAACGGCGACGTTGAACCGCGGCTGGAAATGTGGTCGAGGAAGGATCCCGTGACGCTCCTCGGTGCGTTCGGCATCGCGCACAGCGGCTGGGATGAGGTCAGTCGGGCGTTCCGGTGGGTTGCGTCGCGCTTCTCCAATTGCACCGCCTATGATTTCGAGTTGCTTGCCGCAGGCGTCAGTGGGGACCTCGCCTACACGGTGGCCTACGAGCGAGCCACGTCCTCAATGGACAATGGCCCGGTAGAGGCGCAGATGCTGCGGGCGACACACGTCTACCGTCGTGAAGACGGCGAGTGGAAGATTGTTCATCGCCAGGGCGACGGCTTAGGCAGTGATCAGGCTCCGCACGACAACGCCTAGTCCGATTCCATCCAGGGGTCCGGCCTCGAGCGACCTCACGAGAAGCCGCCGGAGTAGTGTCGTAATTCTCCAAGGCGGTGTTGTTCGACCCAGTCGCTCACATCACGCTGGAACGATCAACGATCAGTTCGTGCGCAGCAGGATCACGGTGCTCGGCGAGTTTCGTGCGGACTTCCGTGTCATCGGCCGAGTTCGTGAAGGCGACCCTACGTAACCGTCACAGCGACGGCTCGCTAATGTCATGGACGGGCTAGCCCAGAGGTCGCTCAGATCCCTCGGGCATTCCTGTTTGCTCAGTTTGCCGGCGGAGCCGATACCAGCTCGGGTCGGGGGCTTTCAGGAATTTAGGCAACGACACGTCGACGGATTCCTCATCGGTGACCGTCCACCCAGAAAAAGCGGACTCGATGTCCTTTCGACTCATCCCGCGCGGGGTCGGCCCTCTGCGGCCAGGTGCAAACGCAAATATCAGGAGGGTGGCGTCCGGCGCGGCGACCGCACTTACCTCCCCGGCCGCCACCTGCCGTTGCTCGTCCTTAAAACCATGGATAGTGCCTCCATCGAGGACCAGCTGGAAGCCGGTTCCAACGCCGGCGGCGCGGAGCGCGGTCACGTCGCCTTCGAGGAACTCGACCTCCATCCCCGCACTTTTGGCCCGTGCGCGGGCAGCACCGATAGCCTTCGGGATCATGTCGATGCCTGTGACCTGCCACCCGCGGGTCGCAAGCTCGACCGAGTCTCGTCCGGTGCCGCAGCCGAGGTCCAGAGCCTTTCCGTAAGGCGGCTCCCGTCCGCTTTCCTCTCGGGCGAACCAAGCTTCCACCTGCTGGGCGACCGGGCCTTGCTGAGCGGCTTGCTCCCAGGGCGTAAATCCCACCCGGTAGGCGAACTTATAGAACCCCATGCTCATGCCGTTCTCCTCCATCTCCGCAACGAAGACTCTGGCGGCCTGCTGTCGAGAGCGTACGCCCACTGGCATCCTTCAACCCCCGGGCAGGCCACCTTCCTGAGTTCCGGTCAGGCCGTCGGTGGGGGGAAGTACTCCATCGCGAACAGCTTGGACCCCGAGAAGCACAGACTCCACACACTGCCCTTGGGGGCCGCGAAGTCTTCGGGAAGAGGCACCCTGTCCGCTTCTGCGAGCCGGCCAAGTAGGTCGGGGATGACGTCTCCCTGACTGCAGGCGACCGCGGCCCCCCCATTGGTAAGCCCCCGCAACAGCCCGACCGCGGCGTTCCGGTGCCGGGGATAACCGAGCTCCGACAGCAGGGAGTCCTCCACGACCGGTACGCCCGAGCTTTCGCTCAACGGCTCGACCGTCTGGACGCAGCGAACGAAGTCGGCCGAGATGATGTGGCCGGGCGCGAAGCGCACGAGCAAGCGTGCCAATCCCGAGGCTTGCTCTTTACCCTTGGCGTCGAGGGGACGGAGCCGGTCGTCCTTCTTCCACTTGGAGCGCTGGCCCGCGCTGCCGTGGCGCACCAGCAGCAGCAACCTGGTGTCGACCGGCTGGCCTGCGAAACGGCCCAGGATCTCCCTGTCGGTGGGATAGGTGAGCAGATCTCGAGCCTCCGCCAGGGGAGTCCAACGGATACGGTCAACCTCGTTTCCGGCCTCGAAGGCGCCGGGGCCGGCCCGCATCGCCCAGAAGCTCGTGACCTTGGGACGAGCCCCATTGCGAGACGACTTCAGATAGCGGACCCTGCCCAGCGAACGACCCGGGAGAGCGTGGTAGCCCGTTTCTTCCCACACCTCTCTTAGAGCGGCCTCGAAGGCGGTCTCGCCCGGCTCGAGCTTGCCTTTGGGGAGGCTCCAATCGTCGTAGCGGGGGCGGTGGATGAGAACTACCTCGATCTCGTCGGCGGCTTTCGCCCGCCGGTTGCGCCGCCACAGCAAGCCCCCGGCGGCGCGAATTTCTGGTCTCTTCAGCTCTTCATCCATGCCACCAGCTTCTTATCGTCGAGCTTGGACCAAGTCTTGATCCAAGCGGTTCGAGCCTCAGCTGCGGCCGCCAACTCTCGTTCGAGCAGCCTACCGGCCTCCAGCGCCACCACGGGACGACGCTCCTTGGCCACCAACCGCTCGACCGTGAACTGTGCCACAACCGAGTCCTGAAGCTCTCCCAGAGCGTCCTGTACGTCGGCCGCCCGATTGGCGAACCTGACTACCCACCTGTTCTCCAACGGATCCGCCACTGCCTCGGCCGCATAGCGGGCCCGTTTGGTGAGTCTGCGCAACCGGTGGAGATCCTCGTTGGAGGGGTCCGAGCCCAATGAGGCGGCCTTTTTTCTCGCCTTCTTCCACACCTGCAGAACCAGCGGGGGCAGGGCTTCCGAGCAGAACCGGTGAGCCTCTACGGTCAGCGGCGGACGGACGCGAGCCTCGTCGAGGCGATCGAGAAGCTCAACGTAACGAGCCTCGGTGAGCGCATCGGAGAGCTGAGAAAAATCCCGGTCGCGTTGCCGAGCCAAGGCCTTGAGGATCGGGCCCAGCGCCCGCTCGAGGTCGGGCGACGAAGATCTGAACCGCTCCGATAACACGTCCGTGTCGCGCACGGCCCCCAGCAAATCTCCCAGCCACTTCAGCTCAGCGCTCGTCCCATCCGCCCACCCTTGGTCCAGGAACGCCCCGAAGGTCCGGAGATCGCTGCGCAGCCTGCGGGTGGCGACCCGCATCTGATGCAGGGGTTCGGTCTCGCCCAAGCGGGTAGCGGGATCGTTGGTGACCAGACGCTGAAATCCGGAGTTGAGTGCGGCCTGCACTGCGAGGCCGGCGCGATCGGTGGGACGCAGGTCCAAGCGCTCGAGCTCCGACGCGGCGCCGGGAACGATGCCAACGGCGCGGGCGAGCTTAGGGGCGGGGGCGGCGGGAACTGCTCCTGCATCGCGAAAGACCTCGGCCAAGCGTTCCACACCCGCCCTGTCCAGGCCCCGCCCCTCGATCTCGATCTCAGAGAAACGCCCGGTCACCCGGTTGCCGTCGAGCACCGAGACCACGTCGTGGGAGATCTCCGCAAGCTCCTGTTCCAGCTCCCCCATCAGCAGCCACCGTTTGCGAACAGTTCGAAGCCGCGCCACCGGTGCCAGGGTCTGATGTCTCAGGTAGGCGGTGAGGAGGCTGCGAGCCTCGGCAGGCGCAGAGCGAGCGCCCCCTTCGAAGCGAAGCTCCCGGCGCTCTGTGGCATCGCTTTCCTCGATCGGCAGCTTGAGGGTCCACGCCGACCCCTCGTCGTCTCCCGACCTCCATCGAAGCGTGATCCCACTCTGTGCCAACCGCAGTCCCTCGGTGTCGTGATAGGTCGCTCGAAGCGTGACCGGGTCCAGCTCGCGGACCTCGACGACTCCGTAGCCGTCGGATGTGAAGTCGGGGAGCTCGACCGCACCTTCAACCGCCAGCTTCACCTCGACCTCACGCATGACGGGTCGCCCTTTGCATAAGCATTTGTTGCATATCGACGCGTTCAGCACCATCCTGAGCTTTCACCCGTGACCAGTTCCCTTCCGCGTCCAAGCTCCAAGCGTTGACGTTGTCCCTAAAACCGACATCGAACAGGAACGTCAGCTCGTCCTTGAGGGAAGGCGCATCAACCCTCACAAGCGCCTCCACGCGCCCGTCGAGATTGCGAGGCATGAGATCGGCGCTGCCGATAAACCACTCCTCATCCCCTCCGTTGTGGAAATAGAAGATACGTGAATGCTCGAGCCAGCGACCCACGATGCTGTGGACCCGGACGTTCTCGCTCAAACCTTCGATACCGGGGCGCAAGCAGCAGATGCCCCGCACCAGGAGGTCGATCTCGACCCCTGCCTGCGAAGCGTCGTAGAGAGCGTTGATCACGCGCTCATCCACGAGACTGTTTACCTTCATTGCAAGGTGCCGTCGCGGTTCTGCGCTGGACGCCGAGCTCTCTCTTGCAATCAGAGAGATGATCCGCTCGCGCATGTCTTCCGGTGCCACGATCAAGTGCCGATACTCGGGCCGGCGCGAGTATCCGGTGAGGTAGTTGAAGAGCTCGCCGACCTCTGCGCACAACTCGTCATCGGCCGTCAACAGGCCAAGGTCTTCATAAGAACGTGCGGTCTTGTGGTTGTAGTTCCCGGTCCCTATGTGTGCGTAACGATGGAGCTTGCCCTTCTCTTGTCGAACAATCAACAACAATTTGGCATGCGTCTTCAGTCCCACGAGCCCGTAAACGACATGACAACCCGCCTTCTCCAGTGCGCGCGCCCAGCCGATGTTGGCACGCTCGTCGAAACGGGCCTTGATCTCGACGAGAACGACGACTTGCTTACCCGCTTCTGCTGCGTCGACGAGCTTGTCGACCACCGGGCTGTCCCCTGAGGTGCGGTAGAGGGTCTGCTTGATCGCCAGTACGTTGGGATCAGAAGAGGCCTGTTCGATGAGCCGTTCGACGCTGGTCGCGAAGGAGTGGTAGGGGTGTTGCACGAGCACATCTCTTGCGCGCAGCGCCCCAAACATGTCGACGGGTGCTTCGTCGACGGCCATTAGATCGCGATGGGTTGCGGGAGAGATCGGATCAGCCTTCAGATCGGGCCGTTCTATATCGTAGAGGCCCATCAATCCCCCGAGATCGAGGGGGCCGGGCAGACGATGGACATCGAGGGGCTCGACCTCTAACTCTTTTCTGAGCACTTCGAGCACATGCGGCGACATGTCGGTTTCGATCTCGAGACGGACGGCGGGACTGAACCGACGCCTGACGAGCTCCTCCTCGAGAGCCTGCAGGAGATCCTCGGCACCATCGTCGTTGATCTCGAGGTCCGCATTGCGGGTTACTCGAAAGGCATGATGTTCGACGATGTCCATGCCCGGAAAGAGCCGGTCCAGGTGTGCCGCAATCACATCCTCCAGGGGCACCAGACAGCCGCTCTCGGCTGCGGTGACCAAACGCGGGAGCACGGGCGGGACCTTGACGCGGGCGAAGTGGAGTTGATCGCTACTCCGGTCGCGCACCCGAACGGCCAGGTTCAAGGAAAGGTTCGAGATGTAGGGGAACGGGTGTCCCGGATCCACCGCCAGCGGGGTCAGTACGGGAAAGATCTGGCGGGAGAACATCTCGGTGAGACCCCTCCGCGCCTCCGGGTCCAGCTCCTTCCAGCGTTCGATCCTGATGCCTTCATCTCCCAAACGGGGGAGCACGTCCCGGCAAAAGATCTCGGCATGGTGCGCCACCAGCGGGGCCAGTCGCTGCGCCAAGGCCCGCAGCTGCTCACGCGGCGTCTGTCCCTCGGACGAGCGAACCACGAGGCCCGCCGCCAGCTGCCGTTTCAAGCCGGCGATGCGGACCATGTAGAACTCATCCAGGATCGAGGCGAAGATCGCCAGGAACTTGGTTCGTTCCAGGAGAGGAGAGCCCTCGTCCTCGGCGCGCGCCAGCACCCTGGCGGCGTAGTCGACCCACGACAGCTCACGATTTATCAGCCGCTCGTGGACCTCACGCCTGGGGAGGGGAGGGGCCGTTTCAGCCGCTGAGGTCATCGCGCCACGGTAGTACCAAAATGTGAACAACGCGCAAATTCAACGCGAATCCGCCAATCTACCTGCGCCTATGGGTCAGAAGCCGCCCCGAGCGATCGATGCGAACTTCGTGTACTGGTTCATGAACGCAAGCCGCACCGTCCCAGTGGGCCCGTTCCGCTGCTTGGCGACGATGAGCTCTGCCTCACCCCGGTGATCGGTATCCTGATTGTAGACCTCGTCGCGATAGATGAACATGACCAAGTCCGAGTCCTGCTCGATGCTTCCCGACTCACGCAGATCCCCCAGCAGAGGGCGCTTGTCGGTGCGAGTTTCAACCCCGCGGTTAAGCTGTGACGCACATACGACCGGGACCTCGAGCTCACGAGCCAGGATCTTCAGCGAGCGCGAGATCTCAGACACCTCTTGGGCGCGGGTCTCGGACCTCCGAGGAGATTGCATCAGCTGAAGGTAGTCGACAACCACCAGACCGAGTCCGAACTTCGCCTTGAGTCGGCGGCATTTGGCCCGCATCTCCATCAGAGTGATGTTGGCCGAATCGTCGATGAATATAGGTGCTTCGGCCAGCCGGCCGAGTGCGCTGGAGAGCCGCGACCAGTCCTGTTCTTGCAGGGAGCCTCGCCGAATCCGCTGAGAGTCCACACGCGCCTCCGAGGAGAGGAATCTCTGCACGAGCTCGTGGCGAGACATCTCGAGCGAGAACATCACGATCGTCTGGCGCTGATGAAGCGCGGCATGGAGAGATATGTCTGCGATCAACGCCGATTTCCCCATCGAGGGCCGCGCCGCGATGATCACGAGGTTCGAGGGCTGGAAACCGGCCGTCATGTCGTCTAAGTCCGAGAAGCCTGAGGCGAGGCCGGTAACGCTCTCGCCGCGTTCGTAAAGGGCCTCGATCATCTCCATGTTCTCGTGGAGGAGCGGCCGGATCGGTTGAATATCGTCGCGCAGACGCCGGTTGCCGACCTCGTAGACAAGCTCCTCGGCGGCATCGAGGCCTTCGGCGACGTCCTCCGGAATCGAGAAACCGATTTCCTGAACCTTGTTGCCGGCATCGATCAGTCGACGCAAGAGCGCATGCTCCTCGACGATGCGAGCGTAGTGGCCGGCAGAGGAAGCGGTGGGATAGGCCTCGAGCAGGCCGTGGATATAGGGCTTGCCCCCGATCGTCTCGAGCGTGCCCCGGCGAGTCAGCTCCTCTGCGCAGGTGATGGCATCCGCAGCCTCGCCGCGACCGTAAAGCGACAGGATTGCCTCGTAGATTTCGGTGTGGCTGGGTTTGTAGAAGTCCCCCGGCTGGACGACCTCGACGACGTTGGCAATAGCCTCCTTCGATTCGAGCATGGCTCCCAGCACCGACAGCTCGGCGTCGAGATTGTGCGGCGGGATGCGACTATGCCCCACCGGTTGAAGCGAAGCGCGTTGCGCCACTGTGTTCCCCTCGCTTAGCTCAAATTACGTCTCTGTAATTCCAGCACGCGGGTACGACAGCCGGGCGACAAGTGCCGGCTGGCCGGCTCCCCCTGAAGTCCTTCCGCGTCCCGCGCGCTGGCTAAGAGAGAGACGCTACGCGTCCGGCGCTGTGGGTTACAAGAAGGATGTGGACGGCGTGGATAACGACCTTAGCCGCCGGTCACGGGGGGTAGGGGCGGTCGATAACGCTGTGGGCTTCGCGCGCAGTGGTGGTGAATTGTCTATGTGGCTATCTGACGACCAGTCGGGAGGGAGTCGCTATACCTCCTCGTGCGCGATGACCTCGACGTTCACGAGCGCGTTGACTTCCTCGTGGAGATGTACTTCGACCGCGTGGGTGCCGAGCAGCCGGATGGGGTCGTCGAGACGTACGCTGTGGCGATCGATGGCCTCGCCGAGCTGCTCCTCGACCGCCCTGGCCACATCCGAACTGGTGACCGATCCGAACAGACGGCCCCCCTCGCCCGCGCGCGCCGAGATATATACTGGCTGCGCTCCGAGAGTGGACACGCGCGCTACGGCCTGCTGCTTGCGCCTGCGTTCGGCTTCTTCGCGCGAGCGCCTCATCTGCTCCGCCTGACGCAGCGAGCCCTTCGTCGTCGGAAGCGCAAGTCCTTTGGGTACAAGGTAGTTGCGCGCGTAGCCGTCGGCGACGATGACCACGTCTCCCCGCTGCCCTAACTTGTCGACGTCGGTTGCAAGAATCACCTTCACGATCGCTCCCTTAACGAGACGTGTACGGCAGCAGTGCTACTTCGCGAGCATTCTTGACGGCGGTTGCCACGCGGCGCTGATGCTGGGTGCAGTTGCCGGTCACCCTGCGCGCCCGGATCTTCCCGCGCTCGCTCATGAACTTTCGAAGCATTGCAATGTCCTTGTAGTCGATGCGCTTTGATTTGTCGGCACAGAACTGACAAAACTTCCGCTTCCCCTTGCGGGGAGGCTTGCCCGGTGCCGTCCGCGTCGAGCGCCGGTCGCGACGATCTCGAGCCATCAAAAATGCTCCTGCGCGGAAGTAGCGTCAGCATCCAGGGCGGCACTGCGCGGCAGATTGAATCCCAATTCCGACCTCGGCGGAGCCGTGGGCAAGGCGCGAGGAGTCGAGCGTACCCGGAGGGTACGTGAGCGACGAGTAACGCCGCCATCGTCGATGCAGGGACGTTCTGGTGCGACGGGACTTACGTAAAGGTGCATCAAAACCCTCCTTCGTCTGCGGGGACGCCCGAAGGCACCGGTGCCGGCTGGGGCGCGGGGCCCGAAGCGGAAGCGGGGGCCGAGGCCCAGTCCCCTCCACCCGAGGACCCGGACGAGCGCTGCGACTTCTCTATCGTCGCGCTCGCCCACCTCAGCGAGGGACCCACTTCATCCACCTGGACTTCGAACACCGACCTGCGATTACCATCGGGGTCGTCCCAGGAGCGCTGCTGGAGGCGGCCCACGACAACTACTCTGGTCCCTTTGCGGAAGGACTGGGCGACGTTCTCGGCCATGTCTCGCCAGCAGTTACACCTGAAGAACCCGTCGAGCTTGTCTTCCCACTGACCATCGTTGTTCTTGTAGCGCCGGTTAACGGCGACGGTGAAGTTGGCGACGGCTGCTCCCGAAGGAGTGAAACGAAGCTCGGGGTCGTCGGTGATGTTGCCTACTAGCGTCACCGTGTTGTCGGATGCCATGTTGTTTCCTTTCTCTGGGCCCCTGATCTGATCTTGTGATTCGAACTATCGATCGAACAACTGTATTGAGGCGAGCTTCTACTCGGGCCGGAAAATCTTGCCGCGGATGTACTCGTCCGAGACGTGCAGGGTCTGGTTGAGCTTCTCGACGATCTCTTCGGCGGCCTGGAAGTTCGTGACGAAGTAATAGCCCTCGTTCTTGTGATCAATCTCATAAGCGAACCTGCGGACGCCCCAACGCTCGACGCCGGTCACTTGGCCGCCCCCGTCGGTAATGACCGCGGTGAAACGGCTCACGGCCTTCTGGATGTCCCCCTCTTCGAGGCGGGAATCGACGATCACCATCGCTTCATAGCTACGCATGCTCTCATTCCTCCTGTGGACTCGGGGGGCGAACCTCGCCGAGGCCCCGTCTTGCTGCCGCCCGGCATGATGCCGATGGGCTGCGGGGCAGGGGATACACGACGGCTGCGCCGTCGAGGCTATTTATGCTATCACCTCCGTTCGAGCTGCTCCTCGTTCCTTCCGTCGCGATCGCCGAGCCGATCGCTGGTGCGGATCTGTTCCCGATACTCGAGCACACGCCTACGACATCAAAGTGTGGCGCGCGCCACACTTTCACAAGATCGAGCATCGGGCGGCGCCAAACCGCACCACCGGCTCTGGACAGAGGCGAACCGTGGACACTTTGCCTCTGCCGGGGCGATTGTCAGACCCGGCGGGCAGGCGCGGGAGAGTACGGCGTTCGAGGCGCGGACGGGGCCCTCATGAAGACTATGAAGAGGCAGGCGAGAAGGACCGTTCGCCCCCACACTCCCGCCACCAACACGGTCTTCGCCGCGGTCCAGGTGACCTGGTCGCCGGTCAAGCTGAAGTCGTAGAACCAGCGGAAGATGCCCACGTACACGGCGAGATCGGCAAGAGCGTAGGCGAGCCACCACCCCGGGCTCACCCGTAAGAGCACGAAAAAGGGCAGGATCCACAACGCGTATTGAGGAGAGTGCACCTTGCTCCACAACAGAAATGCCACGACCATCGCCGCCGAGACCTGCAGAAAAGGGTAGAGCGAAGCGCCTTCAGAGGTTCGACGCATCCAGCCGAGCGCCAAGGCGGCCCCCCACGAGATCACGCTCAGCCCCGAGCTCACCAGGTTGAGCGCCTCCGCATCGCCTGCCAGGCTCGAGAAGCCCCAGCTATAGAAGGCGTTGAA
This sequence comes from Actinomycetota bacterium, assembly GCA_013695465.1. GTDB lineage: Bacteria > Actinomycetota > CADDZG01 > CADDZG01 > WHSQ01 > JACDAL01. The sequence goes on from JACDAL010000053.1 coordinate 33,736, forward strand.
GTCGGCGGTGCGACGGCTGTGGAAGGCATAGGTGGCCCACCATCCGTCAAAGTTCGCCACGATGAAGGGGAGGTTGAGTGCCCCGAAGACTGCCGCCCCGACCGCTACGACAAGCCCCGCACCGCGCCGGTCCCCCTTGCTCCAGCGCTCCAGCGCGAGCGGCGCGAGCAGGAGCGCGGGAAAGAGTTTGGATGCGGCCCCCAGCCCCAGCGCGGCGGCGGCGCCCAAGGGGCGATCGCGGGACCACAACCACACTCCTGCGCAGAGGGCCGTCGCTGCGAGCAAGTCCCAGTTGTGGAAAGAGTAGAGAACCAGCGCCGGAGCCAGCGCCCACAGCAACGCTCTGCGACCGGCGAGGTCGTGCAACAGCCACGCCGAGAGCAGGGCGAACGGGGCCAACGCCGCGGCGCTGATCGTCAGATAGGCGCCGAAGTCCGAGACCACCCTGGAGGTGAGCCACATGAACACCCCGGTCACGACCGGGTATTCGATGGCGCCTCCCACCAGACCTTCGGCCGCCAGATCCCCGTGTATGTAGACGAACGCATCTCCGGAAAGTCCGCGCGCCTCATAGAGCGCCTGGATGTCGTTGTAGCAGAGGCGCCCGTACTGGCTGCCGTCCCACGACAACCGGGTGCACTGGCTCTTCAATGCATAGGCGGCCAGAAGCGACAGGGCACAGGCCGCCAGCACCAGGGCAAGCTCGCGCTTCCGCTTCATTGAGGCGTTGGGGGGTTAGCGGCAGGGTGCTCCGTCGTCTGAACCGAAGCTTCTTCGCTACAAGACGCTGACGTATCGTCCGTTTCGCAAAGTACCAAGCCGGCCCCCTCTCTATGCGGCACCAGTGGCGAGCCTAGGGCCCGGGACTGGCGGCCGGGTCGGGAGAGGCTGCCGGTGAGGGACTCGGTGCCGGCGTGAGAGAGGGACTCGGCGCGGGGCTGGGGCTGGGGCTGGGCACAGGGGTGGGACTCGGAGCCGGGGTGGGACTGGGACGCGGAGTCGGACTGGGGGTTGGCGTGAAGCTGGGACTGGGACTCGGCGTGGGAGTGGGACTCGGTGTGACGCTGGGCCGGGGCGCGGGGCTGGGGGACGGGGGCGGCGGGGAGTTGAGAACCTCGTTAGGAAGGTCCCCGGGGGTGGCGAACTCCTCGACCGGCGTGCCGGCCACGGCTTCGGTCATGAAGGCTGCCCAGATGCGCGCCGGAAAGGAGCCACCGGTGACGTCGATGCCCTGCACCGGGCGGCACAGCTCCGCATCCGCACAGAACCGCATCTGCGGCACCAAGTCCTTGTTCTCGAGTCTCGGATAGCCCATCCACACCACCGTGGTGAGCTGAGGAATCGAGCCTGCGAACCACGCGTCGACGTTGTTCTGTGTGGTCCCGGTCTTGCCTGCCGTGGGGCGCCCGATATCCGCGGCCGTCGCCGTCCCTCCCTGAACGACGTGAGTGAGCACCTGATTCAGGACATCGGCGGAGTTACGCTCGACCACCCGGCGGCCCGTCGTTCGACGGACGCTCCCGCACCTCTCCTCGTGCTGGTTGCCATACTCCAGCAGGCAGTTTCCGTCCTGGTCCTCGACGTAGAGGACGGGTGACACCTCGGGCTCGGCGCCGCGAGCGGTAAAGCCCGCATAGGCGCGTGCCATCTGCAGAGGTGAAACGTCGACGTCGCTTCCGCCCAGGGCCAGCGAGCAGCGTGCCGCCACCTCGTCTCCCGAGGGGCCGCTGAAGCCGAACCTCTCCAGCAAGCCGGCGACGGTATCCGGTCCGATCTCCGCGATGAGCTGGGCGTAGACCGTATTGACCGAGTTCGTCGTGGCCTCGTCGAGGGTGATGGTGCCGTAGGACGCGCCTCCGTAGTTCTCCGGCTGCCACGGGGTCCCATCAGGGTTGGCGCAGGCGGGGTCGGAGATCGTCGCCGGGCTCGGGCCGGGGAACCGAGACATCGGCGAAATCCCCTCCTCGATCGCCGACAACAGCGTGAATGGTTTGAGTGCGGAGCCCGGTTGGCGCCGATTGTCGGTGGCGAAGTTGAAGCCGCGCGCCGCCTCCACATTGTGAAAGCGGCGTCCCCCCACCATCGCCCGGAGCGATCCCTTCGGAGTGAGCGCGACGAGCGCAGCCTGTGGTTCGGACCTCTTCTGCAACAGAGAGGAGACCGCAGCCTCCGCTTGCGCCTGCATGTCAAGATCGAGGGTGGTGTGGATCTGCAGCCCGGAGGTGTACAGGCTCGCGCCGAGCTGGGGCTCCAGGACGTCCTTGCGCAACCATTCCATGAAGTAGGCGGCGTTCTGAGTACCGGCCGCCGGTGAGCGCGCAAGCCTGAGCTTCGCCTGCAAGGCTTCCGACATACGCTTCCGGGTGATGTATCCCTGTGCCTCCATCTGGGTGAGCACGCGTGCCCGCCGCTCCTTCGCCGCTCGAGGGCGCCGGTCGAGCTGATAGGACTCGGGGGCCGGGATGATGCCGGCCAGGTAGGCTGCCTCGGACAGCGTCAGCTCGGTAGCGTGCTTGTCGAAATAGCTGCGCGCTGCCGCCTCGATGCCGTAGGCCCCTCGCCCCAGATAGATAGTGTTCAGGTAGAAGCCGAGGATCTGGCGCTTCGAGAAGGCCCGCTCCAGCTTGAGCGCCAGCACGGCCTCGCGAGCCTTGCGCTCCACCGTGCGGGAGGCATCCTGCAACACCGCGTTCTTGACGTATTGCTGCGTAATGGTGGAGCCACCTTGGCTGATCTGGCCTCCGGTCAAGTTCGCCCATGCCGCCCTGATCACCGCCCTTACAGAGACGCCCTGATGCTCGAAGAAATCCCGGTCCTCCGCGGCGATCACCGCTCGCCACACATGCGCGGGAAGGCGCTTGGTGTCAATCGTGAACCGTCGCTCCTCGCCCGCGAATATGCCGATCAGCTCCCCGTCTCGATCGAAAACCTCAGCCGCCGAGGGAAGCTGCACCTGCTTCGGCAGGGGAACTGAGGCGAAGGCGTAGACAATCACCACCCCGACCAGTCCTGCCCCCAGGGCGAGAACGGGCAGCACCCACAGGAAGCGGGTCCACCGCCGAGGCGGTCGCGCCGAAGGCAGGACTTCGGAACTACTCGTCATCTCTTACCGACACAGGGCTGGAAGGGGGACTCCTTTTAGCGCCGCCCCCGGCTGCTGGGATGAGAGGCGAGCGCCTGATATCGGCGCCCGGCCATATAGGACCGCACCAGATGGTTCCAAGCGCAGTCGACGCACACCTCGACGAGGTAACACGTGAAGCTGTCGTGGGCGGAGGCGAGCTCGGACAGCCACGCCGCGGGGTAGACGACCCGGCCACTGTCTCGCTTGAGCTCGTCTCCGTAGACGTACCGCACCCAGCGCAAAGACTCGTGGGAGCAAATCGGGCACTGTCCCGGAACTGCATCGCCGATGTTCTTGGCTGCCCGCAACAGCTCGGGATGGGCATCGCAGACATCCGAGGTGTCGAGCCGCCCTCTGCGCAGAGACGAAATCGCCGAGCGCCGAGCCAGCGTGTAGTCCACCATCGGCCCGACCATGCCCGGAGGCCGGTGCGGGTCGAACGATCTCCCCGAGGAAATGACCATGGTGCAGATGGTAAACGGCAGGGGGGAGGGTGCCGGAAGCCTGGCTGCGGAAACCGCGGAGGCAGAAGCGAACCGTGGACATGGGCCGACCGATTCGGGTGGGCAGCAGCGAAGCGCGGGCAATCGAACCGGTGCCCGTGGCAGCCGAAGGCCGCAGGGGTGTGGCAAGCCGGAGTGATCGCGCGACCGGCCCAAAGGGACGGGCGATATATCGGGGCGATATATCGGATAGGATCAACCCGTGAAGACATCCGGAATGCTCGAGCTGCCCGTTCTCGGCCTCCTGAAGAGCCGGGACATGCACGGCTACGAGCTGCGGAAGCAGCTCACCGCGATGCTGGGGCCACTGTGGGGCGTGTCGTGGGGCTCGCTTTACCCCACCTTGCGCCGACTGGCACGGGCGGGGGCCGTGGTCAAGCTCACCGACGACCCCTCCGTGGCCTCCTCGAACCGCAGCGGTAACCAACGCCGTCGCACCGTATACCGCCTTACCCCCCACGGAGAAAAACTGTTCGTCCAACTCCTGGAGGAAACGGGAGCGCCCGTAGATCAAGAGCGCTTCTCGCTGCGGCTCGCCTTCTTCCGCTACCTCGATCCTGAGACGCGGCTCGCACTACTCGAGCGGCGTCGGGCCTACCTCCAGGAAAAGCTTGCGCAGTTCAAGGCAAACCTGCAGGACTACAAAGGCCGTATGGATCGCTACTCGCTGTCGCTGCAGAGCCACGACATGGCGGCGACTCAGAACGACCTCGCCTGGATAGACGAGCTGATCATCAGCGAGAAGGAATCGGACAACCACGCTCGGAGCGATTGAGCCGCGGGCCTACAGACCGCATGGGGAACCCGGGAAGACTGGGGAAGAAAGGAAGAATTGACATGGGTAAAGTGAGAGTTGGGCTGGTGGGGGTCGGCAACTGCGCCGCGGCACTCGTTCAGGGCATCGAGTACTACGCAAAGGCGCACACTGAGGAGCACGTGCCCGGGCTGATGCATGTCAATCTCGGCCCTTATCACGTCTCCGACGTCGAGTTCTCGTGCGCCTTCGACGTCGACGCCGGCAAAGTGGGAACCGATCTATCCGAGGCCGTCTGGGCCGAGCCCAACAACACCACCAAGTTCTCGGACGTGACCCCGATCGGAGTGATGGTGCAGCGCGGCCCCACCGCCGACGGGCTCGGCACCTACTACCGCCAGGTCATCACCGAATCCGCAGAACAACCGGTGGACATCGCCCAAGTGCTTCGTGACACCGGGACGGACGTGCTCGTCAACTACCTGCCGGTGGGATCCGAGCAGGCCGCCGTTCACTACGCGGAGCAGGCTCTCGAGGCCGGAGTGGGCTTCGTCAACTGCATGCCGGTGTTCATTGCGAGTACGCCCGCGTGGGCGCGCCGCTTCGAGGAAGCGGGAGTTCCCATCGTCGGCGACGACATCAAGAGCCAGGTCGGTGCAACCATCTCGCACCGGGTGTTGGCCAAGCTCTTCGAGGACCGGGGCGTGGTAATCGATCGGACCTACCAGCTCAATTTCGGCGGCAACATGGACTTCATGAACATGCTCGAGCGCAGCCGGCTCGAGTCCAAGAAGATCTCCAAGACGCAGTCCGTCACCTCTCAGATTGCGCGCGGCATCGACGCCTCGGACATCCACATCGGACCCTCCGACCACGTCCCCTGGCTCGAGGATCGCAAATGGGCCTACATCCGGATCGAGGGCCGCGAGTTCGGCGACGTGCCTATCTCCATGGAGCTGAAGCTCGAGGTATGGGACTCGCCCAATTCGGCTGGGGTCGTGATCGACGCGGTGCGTTGCGCCAAGCTCGCCATGGACCGCGGCATCGGGGGAGCGCTTGTGGGTCCAAGCTCTTACTTCATGAAATCGCCTCCGCTGCAGCACTCGGACTCGCAAGCGCGCGACCTGGTCGAGGCCTTTATCGCCCCGAGCTCGGGCAACGGGGCTCACCGTAACGGGCATGGATCCGGCGCCGTCACGCCTGCTGAAGCAGCGGGGACCGGCAGCCCTTAAGAGCGCCCCCCGGAATGAGGAAGGCCATTGCGGCGCGCCTTTCCGGATCATCGAGGCGCCCCGCTACCGGCGAGCATGAGCCGTGGTCCGAATGGATCGGACGCGACTTCCGGCGGCTCCTCGGCTCCCAATTTGCAGCCCAGGCGGCCGACGGAACATCGCAGGCCGTCATCGCCAACATCTTGGTGCTGGAACCCCTGGGACAGGGCACTTCGGGACGCGTGCTCGAGGTCAGCGTCCTTACTCTCTTGCCCTATTCACTGATTGCTCCCTTTGTGGGAGTGTTCGTCGACCGCTGGGCCCGTCGCAGCATCCTCGTAACCACGAGCGCCCTGCGGGTGGTCCTACTCGGTGCCGCCATCGCGGCCCTGGTGGGGAGCGCCGCCGAAACCACTCTCTATGCGGTCGCTTTGGTGCTGCTGGGCCTGGGACGTCTCTTCCTCACCGCCAAGGGAGCCTCGCTGCCCCTGACTCTGCACGAGCAACATTTGCTGCAGGGCAACTCGATATCGGGAGGCGGGGGCATGATCGCCGCTCTGGTGGGCGGAGTCGTGGGGCTGGCGACAGTCGCATTCAGCGGTGCCGGCCTCGCTCTCGGGCTGGCTGCCGCCCTCTACCTGGTCTCGGCCGCCGTCGCGGCTTCCATCGGGAGTGCGATGAGAGCAGAGCGCCGCGATACGGCGGGGCTGTCGAAGGAGATCGCGCGAGTCGCAGTCGAGCTGTGGGACGGATTACGCCAAGCATGGCGTAGACCGCCCGTGCGACTGCCTCTGGCCGCGATCTTTCTCCTCAGGGTGGTCGTTATCTTCGTCGCCATAGCCACGATCCTCGTGATCAAGGAGCAGTTTCCGCAGACCGGAGACCAGTTCGGGCGATTGTCGGCGAGTGCGCTGGCGCTCGGGGCGGCGGGCGTGGGGGCCTTCATAGGGGCCGCCACTGCCCCTCTGCTCGGCGGCCGCCTGGAGCGCTCCGGGCTCATCCTGGTCGGTTTCGGAGTTTCCTCCGTCGGACTCCTGACCCTCGGCTGGGTAGCCTCGTTGACTGCCATGCTCGTGCTTGCGCTCGTCACGGGTTACGGGACGTTCGTGGCAAAAGTCGCCGTCGACGCCCTCGTGCAGGAGGGAATGCCGGACGAATACAGAGGGCGGGCGTTCTCCCTCTACGACATCCTCTACAACCTTGCCAGCGTCGTTGCCGCGGGGTTCCTGGTTGCGTTCGGAGTGTCGGACGCGGTGCGCACACCGCTTGTGGCCGCCGGAATCTGCTGCGTGGGAGCGGCCCTGGCGATGCGCACGGCGTTCAAGAGGGCGGGAATGCTGGGGGCCTAAGATGTGTCCAGGTCCATCTTTTCGCCGTAACCCGCGCTCAGCGCGGGTTGTAGTGAAAAAGTCGGGCTAACGGCTCAGCTCCCGGCCGGCCGCCCATTTGTCGAGCTCCTCGTAGACCTCCCCCTCTGGTAAGGGGCCGCGCTCGAGGCGCAGCTCCAGCAGATGCTCGAGCGCCTGGCCCACGAGGGGCCCGGGTGGAATCCCAAGGTGGGCCATGACCTGCTTGCCGTCGAGGTCGGGCCTCAGCTTCTCGAGCTCCTCCTGCGCGGCAAGCTCCGCGATGCGTTTCTCGAGCTCGTCCATGCGCGCTGCGAGCTTGGCCGCTTTGGCGCGGTTACGGGTAGTGCAGTCCGCTCGTACCAGCTCGTTGAGGTCGGCGAGCAGGGGACCTGCATCACGGGCGTAGCGCCTCACGGCAGAGTCGCTCCAGCCCAGACTGTAGGTGTGGAAACGGTGGTGCAGGCTGATCAGCTCGGCAACCGCAGCTACCGTTCTGGTCGGATAGCGCAGCGCCCTCAGGCGATCGGCGGCCATCCGGGCGCCCACCACCTCGTGGTGGTGAAAGGACACGCCCGAGGGCTCGATGCGACGGGTCCGCGGCTTGCCGATGTCGTGCAACAGGGCCGCTAGCCTCAACACCTCCTCCTCGGGAGCCTGCTCGAGAACGGCGAGTGTGTGCAGAAACACGTCCTTGTGCTTATGGACGGGGTCCTGCTCGAGCTTGAGCGCACTCAGCTCCGGCAAGAACAACTCGACGATCCCGGTAGAGTCCGCCGCCACAAGGGCTGCGCCCGGAGACTGCCCGCACAACAACTTGGTGAGCTCGTCTCTGATCCGCTCTGCCGAAACGGAGCCGATCAGCTCCTTGAGCTCTGTGATCGCCGACAGCGTGCTCTTCTCGAGCCCGAAGCCGAGCTGCGAGGAGAACCGGAAGGCGCGCAGCATCCGCAGGGGATCATCGGTGAACGACAGCTTGGGATCGATGGGCGTCACGATGACACCGGCTTTGAGATCCTCGCGGCCCCCGAAGGGATCGAGCAGCTCGAGATCCTTGAGCCTGATCGCGAGGGCGTTGATCGTGAAGTCCCGGCGAGAGAGGTCGGTCGTGATGTCGTCGGCGAAAGAGACTTGCGGATGACGGGAGCCGGGCTCGTAGCTCTCGGTGCGAAAGGTCGTGATCTCGAAGCGAGCGCCGCCGAATAGCACGCCCACGGTCCCGTACTCGACTCCCTGCAGCCATAGAGCCTCAGCTCCAGACTCGACCAGCGCGCTCGTCTCCTCCGGCCTGGCGTCGGTACACAGGTCGATGTCGCCGTGATCGCGGCCCAAGAAGGCGTCGCGCACCGAGCCTCCCACCACTAGGAGCTGACGGCCGGAGGACTCGAAACGCCGGGCAAGGTCCATGAGCGGGCTTCCCGGGGCGGTGAGACGGGCGAGTGCGCGGCGCGCGGAGCCTTCCGGATCCCGTTGTGAAGTCTCAGACGACATGGCTCCAACACTAGGCTTTCACCGGAGACCCCTATACGCTTGGAGGAGCCGCAGCCAAACCGGGGAGGAACAGGGATGAACATGAAGGTCATGAGCAGGGCGGGCCGGAGTAAGCGGTGGTCCCGCAGACCGCCTGTGAACAGAACGGCGAGGCTGATCGCCGCAGGTACGGCTCTGCTTCTGGGGGCCGCGGCATGCGGCACCGGGTCGGGGTCCGGAGGCGGCGACTCTACGGGCGGCGACTCAGGGGGCGGTGGAGACCAAAAGGTAGTAAAGGCGGCATGGGTCTACGTGGGCCCGCGTAACGACGGGGGCTGGACCACCGCCCACGACAACGGCCGGTTGGCGGTCGAGAAGGAGTTCGGAGACCAGGTCGAAACCGACTACGTCGAGAACGTCCCCGAGGAGCCTGCCGCTGCAGCCCGGGCCATCGAGGGCTTTGCTCGCAAGGGCTACGACATCATCTTCACGACCTCGTTCGGCTTCATGGACCCAACTCTCGAAGTCGCCAAAAAATACCCCGACGTGGTCTTCGAGCACTGTTCGGGATTCAAGACGGCCGAGAACATGGCCAACTACTTCGGCGCCATGGAGGAAGCCAAGTTCCTGGCGGGGATGGCCGCCGGCGCCGCCACCGAGAACGGGCAACTCGGTAAGGTCAACGCCTTCCCCATTCCCGAGGTCATCCGGCTCACCAATGCGTTCATGATCGGTGCCCGGTCGGTGAACCCCGATGCGACGATGAAGGTCGTGTTCACGAACTCCTGGTTCAATCCCCCCGCGGAGAAGTCGGCGGCAGAGAGCCTCCTGGATGCCGGAGCCGATGTCCTCACCCAAGATGTCGACAGCCCGGCGACGGGGCAGGTAGCGGGGGCCGCGGGGGCGGACTGGGTCGGTTACAACTCCGACGCATCCAAGTTCGCTCCGCAGGCGTGGCTGACCGCTCCGGTATGGGACTGGAGCGGCTACTACATCGACAGAGTCCAGGCCGCTATCGACGGGACCTGGAAGTCAGGGAGTTACTACGGCGATCTTGCGGACGGCATCGTAGACCTCGCCCCCTACGGCGAGGCGGTCGACGCCAAGACCAAGAGCCAGATCGCCAGCATGCGCAAGGAAATCGAGTCGGACCAGTTCGAGGTCTTCCAGGGCCCGGTGCGCGACCAGAACGGAGAGGTGGTAGTGCCCGAAGGCGAGACTCCACCCTTAGAGGACCTTCTCGGCATGGACTACTTCGTAGAAGGGATCGTGAGCAAGCTGCCGTCCTAATGCCTCGCGGCGGAGCACCCGTGACCTCGGCGATCGAGCTCCGGGGGATCGTCAAACGGTTCCCCGGAGTCGTCGCCAACTCGAACATCGATCTCGAGCTCCGTCACGGAGAGGTGCACGCCCTGCTGGGAGAGAACGGGGCCGGCAAGAGCACCTTGATGAGCGTGCTCGCCGGCATCTACCAGCCCGATGCGGGCAGCATCCTGATCGATGGAGAACCGATCGCCCTGCGCTCGCCGCGCGACGCCATCCAGGCCGGCATTGCCATGGTTCACCAGCATTTTCGTCTCGTGAAGCCGTTCACGGTGGCGGAGAACGTCCTTTTGGGAGCTCGCACAAGCTGGCTCCTGTCGCCCGGCCGGCTCGAAGCCGAGGTGGCCGATCTGGCGCAGCAGGCGGGGCTCAAGGCGTCTCCCTCGGCAAGAATCTGGCAGCTCTCTGTGGGCGAGCAGCAGCGGGTGGAGATCCTCAAGGCCCTCTACCGGAAGGCGCGCGTCCTGATCCTCGACGAGCCGACCGCGGTCCTCACTCCACAGGAGGCGGAGGCGCTGTTCGTGACGCTGCGGTCGATGGCCGCCGACGGCAGGACCGTGGTTTTCGTCAGCCACAAGCTTTCGGAGGTCATGTCCGTAGCCGATCGCATCACGGTTCTCAGAGGCGGGAAACACGTGGGGACCCTGGAGACGGCCTCGACCGACGAGCACCGGCTCGCTCACCTCATGGTGGGCCGGGACATCGCCTTCGAGTCTGCTCGGGCACCAGGTGAAGCCGGCGAGATAGTGCTGCGAGTCGACGACCTCCATGCGCTATCCGATCTGGGCCTTCCGGCGGTGCGAGGAGCGTCCTTGTCCGTGCGCGCAGGAGAGATCCTCGGCCTTGCGGGGGTCGCCGGAAACGGCCAGCGCGAGCTCGCCGAGGCGCTCGCCGGGACGCGGCCCCCCACTCGTGGACGCATCGAGCTATACGGGGCGGACCTGACCCGCGCTTCGGCGCGTAGAAGGATCGAGGCCGGGCTTGCCTATGTGCCCGAAGACCGTCTCGGGACCGGGCTCGTGGGAGCGATGGACGCGACGGCCAACGTCATGCTGAAGAGCCTCTCGAAGCACCGGCGCGGCCCCCTGCTCGACTACCGTTCGGCGGCGCGGCGGACCAAAGATCTAGTGGAGCAGTTCGGCATCAAAATGTCCTCGCTCGACGCTCCCGTCCGTCTCATGAGCGGCGGCAATCTCCAGAAGCTTCTGCTGGCGCGCGAGTTGTCCTCCTCCCCCAGGGTGGTGATTGCCGCCCATCCCACCGCCGGTCTGGATGTGGGCGCCACCGAGGCAGTCCACGAGCTGCTGCTCGAGCAACGCGCATCGGGTGTGGGCATCCTGCTCATCTCTGAGGACCTCGATGAGTTGCTGATGCTGTCCGACCGAATCGCGGTGATGTACGAGGGCGAGATCGCCGGAGAGGTTTCGGCGGACGACGCCGACCTCGAGCGCATCGGGCTGATGATGGGCGGCACGGGGGCCGATGCGCCGCCCATGGCTGCGGGCGGCGGATGAAACCGGCCGGCGGTCTGCGCCCTCGGCTGGTGAAGAGGTTGCTACCGTCCCGGCGCATTCGCGTCGCGGTTCGTCTGATAGCCCTGCTCGGTGCCTTCGCGGTTGCGGGCATCTTTCTGCAGGCGACGGGGCGGGGAGCCGGCGCCGTCTACCGGGCGATGTGGACGGGCTCGTTCGGTAGCCCCTACGGGCAGGCCCAGACCATCCTCGCCGCCATTCCCCTCATATTCACCGCACTGGCGGTGGCGGTTGCTTTTCGCATGCTGCTGTGGAACATCGGGGCCGAGGGGCAGTTCTACATCGGTGCCTTCGGCGCGACCGCGGTCGCCTACTCCGCTCCCGACTGGCCTCGTTGGCTTCTACTTGCTGCCATGGTCGTGGGCGGGTTGGTCGGTGGGGCGCTGTGGGGCCTGATCCCCGGGGCCCTGCGCGCCTTCTTCGGCACCAACGAGATCGTGCCCACCCTGCTGCTGAACTACGTCGCGATCCTGCTGGTCGATTACATGGTCAACGGCCCCTGGACCGATCCTGCGACCTTGGGGTTTCCTCTGGGAAAGCCCTTCTCAGAGTCCGCCATCCTCCCGCTAGTCGGCAACACCGCCATTCATAGCGGGATCTACCTCGCTCTCGCTGCGGCCCTTTCCGTGTCGATGGTTCTCAGCAGGACCGCCTGGGGCTACAAGATCAAGGTCATCGGCTCCAACGCCCGGGCGGCCTCCTACGCGGGGTTCTCGATCCCGAGAAACATGGTCGCCGTCATGTTGCTGTCGGGAGCCCTGGCCGGCCTTGGGGGCATGGTCGAGGTGTCCGGGGTCGTTCACAAGATCCAGGCCAACATCTCACCGGGCTTCGGCTACACGGGGATCATCGTCGCCACCCTGGCCCGTTTCTCGCCGATCTACCTCGTGCCGATGGCAGTGTTGTTCGGGGCCTTGGTAGTTTCCGGCACCGAGCTGCAAACGCTGGGCTTGCCCTCGGACATCGTGCTGATGCTCCAGGGCGTCATTTTGTTCTTCGCCCTCGCCGGGGAGCTGTTCGTCAACTATCGACTGGTGTGGCGAGCGGGGACCGTGAGCGATCACCCCTCCACACCGGCTCCCGTCTCGAACCGTGCCGCCGATCTCGAGCAGGCGGGATGAGCTCCGAGCTCATCATCACGATCTTCGTCGCCGGCATCGCGGCGGGCACGACGCTGGTGTTCGCTGCAGTCGGCGAGATCATCGCCGAGCGTTCCGGCGTGCTGAATCTGGGGGTCGAGGGGATGATGCTGGCCGGGGCCGTGACCGGCTTCCTCGTCAATCGGCAAGTGCGTGCGCCGTGGCTGGGAGTGGCCGCCGGGATCTCTGCGGGGGCCACCCTGGCCCTCTTGCTGGCCGTCTTGGTCGTGAGCTTCAAAGCCAACCAGGTGGTGACGGGCCTGGCCCTGGTCATCTTCGCCATTGGCATGACCGGCTATCTCGGCGAAAGCGTGGTGGGTGTTCCCCCTCCGGTGACCTTCAATCGGATTGCGCTTCCCGGCCTCTCGGACATACCCGTGCTGGGGCGCATCTTCTTTGTTCAGGACGCCCTCGTTTATCTCTCCTACGTGCTGGTGCCCGCCACCTGGTGGATCCTGTTCCGGACGCGAACCGGCCTCAACCTGAGGAGTGTCGGCGAGTCACCCGAGACGGCCGACGCGGCCGGCCTCTCGGTCACCGGCACCCGTTACGCCGCGGTGGTCATCGGCGGCGCCTTCGCCGGGCTCGCCGGAGCCTACCTGTCGCTGGCGCGGGCTCCCAGCTGGGTGCCGAACATGACTGCGGGGCGTGGCTGGATCGCCATAGCGCTTGTGATCTTCGCCACCTGGTCGCCGCTGAGGGCGGCGCTGGGTGGCTACCTCTTCGGGAGCGTCGAGGCGCTCGGCTTCCGGCTCCAGACGGTGGGCCTCGAGGTCAGCACGTTCTTCATCGCGATGATGCCGTACCTGTTCACGATCGTCGTGTTGGTTCTGATCTCGAGAGGCAGCGTGCAGCGGCGCCTGGCTGCCCCCTCGGCCCTGGGCAACGCCTACCTGAGAGAAGAACGCTAGAGCCGGAAACAGCCTCAGGAGATCGGCTGCAGACCCTCCTGCTTCAGCGCAATCTGGAAGTCGTGAGAGCTCGTCGCCGCAGCCGTAGCATCGTCTAGGGCGACCAGACCCGAGCGATAGAGGTTCAGCAGAGCCTGGTCAAAGGTCTGCATTCCGTAGAAGCCCGACTCTGCCACGATGTCGTGGATCAGGTGGGTCTGGTCGGAGTTCAGGACGAGGTCTCTGATGCGGCCGTTTGCCACCATCACCTCGACGGCAGGAACCAGGCCCCGACCATCGGCGCGAGCAACCAACCGCTGGGACACGATCCCGCGCAGCGAAGCGGCCAGCGAAACCCGCACCTGCTTGTGCTGATGCGGTGGGAAGAAGTCGATGACGCGGTTGATGGTCTCGGACACGTCGGTCGTGTGCAGAGTCGAGATCACGAGGTGGCCCGTCTCCGCCGCCTGCAGAGCGGCGGTTACCGTCTCGGGGTCGCGGATCTCTCCCACAAAGATGACGTCCGGATCCTGGCGCATGGCCACCCGCATGGCCGAGGCGAAGTCCAGGGTGTCGTGCCCGATCTCCCGCTGATTCACTATCGCCTGGCGGTCGGGGTGGAGGATCTCGATGGGATCCTCGATCGTCAGGATGTGGCAAGAGCGCGTCCCATTGATGTGATTGATCAAGGCGGCGGTCGTCGTGGTCTTGCCCGAGGAGGTGGGCCCGGTGACTAGGACCAGCCCGCGCTGCTCGTTCGCCAGTGACTTGACGACGGGCGGAAGACCCAGGGTCTCGAAAGTAGGGCTGCCCGGCAGGACCCGGCGGATGGCAATCGAGGTGCTGCCTCTCTGAGAGAAAACGTTGATGCGAAAGCGGCCGAGGCCCCGCTCGGAGAACGCAAAGTCGACCTCGCCCCGCTCCTTGAAGAAGCGGGCTTGCTCGTCGGACATCAGCTCCATGGCCGTCCGCTCGCAGTCGCCCGCGCTGAGAGCGGGAAAATGAGTTCTGGTCAGTCGCCCGCTCTCGCGAACATAGGGAGGGCCCCCCGCCTTGACGTGAAGGTCTGAGCCCTTTCGGTCCACCAGTTGGCGGAGATAGTCGCGCATATCGGCATTGCTGCTCCCGGATTCGCTCTCAGACACGTCGCTGCCTCTTTCTCAGAAGTGATCCACCGGCCTCCGTAGCATCGGCACACGCCTCCGGCCAGTTGAGGCATATATCAGGTGCTTCGTTTCCTGGATGCCAGGGAGGGTATGTGCAGGTCATCGAAAGCGGTGCAAGTAGAGGAGCGGTATGGAAACCAACCAAAAGATGAGCAGAGCCGAAGCCGGTCGCAAGGGGGGCCGCACGACCAAGGCCCGATACGGCGGCGAACACTTCGGCCGCATAGGCCGTATCGGGGGCAAGAAGGGCGGCGAAACCACCAAGAGCCGGTATGGCTCCGAGTTCTACCAGAAAATAGGGAAAATCGGAGGATCCAAGTAACCTTGAGCTAACGGTGCCTCCCGGCACCTTCCGGGGCTGGGGGCCGGGCCTAATCAAAACCTCCCGAGACGCGGGCAAGATGCCCGGGGAACTTGCCTATGCTTTGCCCGTGACCCCGGCCCGACTCCCTCTGCCACTGCTTGCACTGATGGGGATCCTCTCGACGATGTGGGGGGGTCTTCTATCCCCCGCCGGAGCCTCCCAGGATCCCGTCGACGCAGTCGAGCTGCGGGTGCGGGCCATGCCCGTATGGCACGAGCCCGATGACCGGCTCGACATCGAGGTCGAGGTCATCAACCGCTCGACTGATCCGGTTCGCAACTTCCGCCTCGTCGTGGGGGTCGAAGACCGGGTGACGAGCCGCACGGCTCTGCACGAGAGCTTCACCGAGCCCTCCGACTTCCAACCCAGCTCATTCCCGCAAGACATTCACGGGAGCCTGGCTCCCAATCAGTCGCGCACAGTGCGTATCGGGGCCCGCGCCGAAGAGCTGGACCTGCTCGAGGAATCCTCCGACTCGGGCGTCTACCCCCTCACGATCACGGCTCAGGACCGCTCAACGTTCGAGCTTCTGGGTCGCCTATCCGTCCCCCTTATCTTCTATCCGCAGAAGCCGGAGCAGACCCTGAAGCTCGCACTGGTAGCCCCCCTGAACGAGGTGGCGACAATCGATGAGGGTGGGGAATTCGTAACCGCGGCCCAATCGGGACGACCCCCGCTGGAGGCTGCGCTGGCGCCCGAGGGGTGGCTCACCGGCATGATGGAGGCCCTGGGAGCAGCGAGGGACTCCGGGCTAAACGTCGCCGTGGCTCCTACTCCCCGGTTGCTCGAGGAAGTGAAGGCCCTGGCGGACGGCTACCAGGAGGCCGAGGGCGTGAGCGGCAATGGCTCCGGAACACAGGCTGCGGCGCGCACTCTGCTGAGCTCGCTGCGGGTGTTGTTGGGCAGGCGCGGAATCCAACGCGTGCTCGTGCCCTACTCGTGGCCGGATCTTCCGGCGCTGACTCATGCCTACGGGAACCTCGGCGGGGAACAGATCAATCTTCAAATCGCAGTCGGCCGGGCTGCGCTTGCGCGCACCCTGGGCCGAAGCTTCTCTCGGTCGTGGGTATTGGCGCCGGCCGGCAGGCTCGATGCCGCCACCGCCGAGACCCTGAGCCTGGGTGGCACCCGGCACCTGATCGCCTCGCAAGACTCGTTCACCGACGGTTCTTTCGATCCCGAGTCCTCGGGGTGCCCTGAACCGTCGGCGAGCTTCACCTGTCCCGTGAGCGTCGCAACCGGTGCTGCGCGCATGACCGGTTACCTCTCCGATCCCGACCTTCAGGAAAGGCTTGCCGAGATCGCCGCGCCGGGCCACGAGAGACTCGATCTTCAGCGCTTCTTCGCCGAGACCTCTCAGATCAGAGAAGAGGCCCCGGGCCTCTCCGATCGAGTGGTGCAGACAACCCTTCCATCTCTCTGGCACCCACGTCCGGCAGTGGCGCAGCTGCTCCTTACCACCTTGGCGCAGGCTCCCTGGCTAGAGACGGTCACTTTGGAGGAAGGGCTGAGTCTGGCCGAGAACCGCAGAACCAAAGCGCTGGTAAAGCGCGCCGAGCGAAGCGTGGACGAGCCCGCCGGCAGCTACTGGGCGGAAGTGCGGAGCGCCCAGGAACTCACCAAACAATTCGCATCGCTGTCGCCCCCGCCGGGCCTGCTGCAACGGCTTCAGAAAGCTGTTCTGGTCGCGCAGAGCAGCTCCTGGTGGGTGAAAGCCGGAGCGCAGGAACTCAGCGGCGAGAGCTACATCGGAGGCACCACCGCCGACATCCAGAACGAACTTGCAAAGATCGGCTTCATCGGAAAGGACGAGATCATCCTGATCTCGCGAGAAGCTCCCATTGAGCTAGTGCTCTCGAACGAAACCAACTACCGAGTGAAGCTGACCATTGATCTGTTGTCCGACCGGCTCGTCTTCGAACGGCGCCGCTTCACGGAGAGGGTCGCTCCCGGCACGCACAGCATCGAGATCGACGCGGTAAGCGAGAGCAGCGGCGCCTTTCCGCTTGTGGCGCGCATCTTTACCCCGGAAGGCTATTCCATCGCCGACAAACGCCTCACGGTCCGATCTACCGAGCTCAACGTAATAGCCGTGGGGATTACCGTGGGAGCCCTGCTGTTCCTCATCGTCTTCTACACCGTGCGTGCATTGAGGCCCAAAAGGGAGGGTGAGCCCGCCGCGGCCGCGAACTCTTGAGCCGCCTTGCGCGCGCCACGGCGACCATGTCGGTCGGCACGGTTCTGTCGCGCGCCACCGGCTTGTTGCGTCTCGTCGCGATCACCGCAGCTCTGGGGATTGCCGAGCCCGGCAGCATCGCGGACACCTATAACTACGCCAATACCGCCCCCAACATCATCTACGAACTCGTGCTCGGAGGTGTCCTAACCTCCGTTTTCGTCCCAGTGTTCGTAGAGCTTCTCAACCGAGAGGGCAACGAACGAGCCTGGCAGATCGCCAGCGCAATCATCAACGTCTCGCTCGTAGCGCTTACCGCGGTGGTGATCGTCGGAATCCTCGCCGCTCCCTTCATAGCCGACTTCTACGCGCTCGATGTCGAAGGAAGTGCACGAGCAGCCAAGCAGCAAGAAGCTATGACTCTGCTGCTGCGTTTGTTCATCCCTCAGATCGTCTTCTATGGACTGACGGCAATCTCGGCCGGGTTCCTCAACGCCCACAAGCGCTTCGGCGCTCCCATGTACACACCGGTTCTCAACAACCTCGCGGTGATCGTCGTCTTCCTCTCCTTTCGCGCCGCTTACGGCACCGTCACCCTCGATCAGGTATCGAACGGTCAGCTTTGGCTCATCGGGGCCGGAACCACCGGTGGAGTCGCCCTCATGGCTTTTGCTCAGCTGCCCTTTCTGCGCGGACTCGGCCGCTACCAGTTCACGATGTCGATTCGCCACCCTTCGGTTACCAAGCTAGCGCGCTTGTCTGTTTGGGTAATCGGTTACGTCGTGGTCAATCAGATCGGCTACCTGATCGTGCAGCGGTTGACCACCGCCGAGCCGGGCTCCTACTCTGCATACGTGGCGGCGTTCACCTTCTTCATGCTGCCCCATGGTCTTTTCGCCGTCTCTGTGATCACTGCGCTGCTCCCGGGAATGAGTGAAGCCGCCGTGACCGAGAGCTGGGACTCGTTTCGCCAGCAGCTCTCCACAGGTATTCGAAGCACCATGCTGCTGGTGCTTCCCGCTGCTGTTGGCTACTACATACTGGCCGAGCCGGTCGTTGGCCTTCTACTACGCAACGGAGCCGTCACCGGATCATCGGTGGAGCTTGTCGCCGAGGTGCTGCGCTTCTTCGTACTGGGACTGGTCCCCTTCTCGCTCTTTCAGCTTTTTCTGAGAGCCTTCTACTCGCTGCACGACACAAAGAAGCCGTTTCAGATCAACTGTGTGGCGGTCGGGCTCAACACGGTCGTCAACGTGGTCATGTTCGTTGTCTTCGACTTCGGCGTGCGCGGACTTGCCGCCGGCCACGCGTTCGCATACACCTGCGGGGTCGTCCTCCAGGCCCGCTACCTCACCCGGCGAATAGGGGGCCTAGACGGCGCTCACATCGCACGCAGCGCGGCAAAGATAGGAGCCGCGGCCGCCGGCATGGCTGCCTTCGTGTGGGGTTCGTGGACGTTGATCGAGCAGAGCTTCGACGGCCGGGGTCGTTGGGAACAGCTGGGACTGCTGCTGATCCCAGTGGTTCTCGGGATCGGCTCATATCTGAGCTTTGCCCGGCTGCTCGGGGTCGAGGAGCTCGATCTCGTCCGGGGCGTGCTGGCGCGCCGCCGTGGCCGCGTCGAGGGCTGAGTCGCCCGGCGGTCTTGCCGAGTGGTCGACCTCCTGTGGGCGATTTCTCATTCGCGGCCCCCATCCCGCCGATAAGGGGAGCGATGAGCCCACTAAGAGACGAACGCGGCGTGATCATCGACTGGCTGGCACGGACCGTCCTGTTCCTGGCCCTGCTGGGTCTGGTGCTGTTCGATGGTGCCTCGGCAACGGTCAATTATCTCAGCCTTCAGAGCGTGGCGGACGAAACCGCTGCGGCTGTCTCGGCCGACCTCACCGGAAGCAGCCGCCCCACCGAGAGCCAGATCGCCGAGGAGGCCGCTCCTCTTGCCGAGGAGCACGGCGCTCGCCTGCTGAAGGCGGAGATGGACGCCCAAGGCGTAGTGCTCATCAAGATGAGGCGAACCGCCACCACGCTGTTTCTGGGACGGATCTCGGCCGCCAAGAAGTGGACTCGGGCGACTGCCGTTGCCCATTTCGACACCAACGCTTTCTGAGGGCCGGAGAAATGAGCACCCCGCCCACATCATCCTTGGTCGACGCGCCCGCCACCAGGTGTCCGGTACCGCCTCGAGCTGACTAGGCTTTCGGCATGTCGTCTCAAGCCGCCCTGCTGGCAGATCGCTACCGGCTCGAGTCCCGAATCGCCGCCGGGGGAATGGCCACTGTGTGGCTGGCTCGAGACGAGGTGCTGGCGCGTTCGGTAGCAGTGAAGTTGCTGCATCCCCACCTCGCCGGGGGCCCGTCCTTCCTCCACCGTTTCAAGCAAGAGGCGATTGCCGCGGCACGGCTGTCGCATCCACGCATCGTCTCGATCTTCGACACCGGGTCGTCGACCTCCTCCGACGAGGAGTGCGCCCAGCCCTTCATCGTGATGGAGTACTGCAGCGGAGGAACGCTGGCGTCCTTGCTGGGGGACGAGGGCCCTCTGGAGCCGGACCGAGCGCTCGCCGTAGCCTCAGACATCTGCGATGCCCTCAGTCACGCTCACCGCTTTGGGATCGTCCACCGCGATGTCAAGCCGGCCAACATCCTTCTAACCGGAGAGCGCGAGCTCAAGGTGGCCGACTTCGGGATCGCCAAGGCGGCCTTCGAAACCACCGATGTCACTCGGACGGGCTCGATTCTGGGTTCGGTCGCCTACATCTCGCCGGAACAGGTCGAGGGGGCCGAGCCCGATCAGCGCTCGGATATCTACGCCGTGGGGATTCTGCTGTACGAGCTGCTGGCGGGACGCCCGCCGTTCCCAGGCGAGAATCATCTGAGCGTGGCGATGGCTCACGTTCATGAACAGCCTCCGTCGCTGCGTGGTTTCCGGGCTCAGATTCCTCGCCGGACCGAGCAGGTCGTCATGAAAGCCTTGTCCAAAGACCCCGACGAGCGCTTCTCGTCCGCAGAGGACATGCGGTTGGCCCTGGGAGAGAGCTCGGGGGCAACGGCGTTGATCTCTCCTTTTTCGCCGCCTCACTCGCCCACGACCGCGACCCGGGTGCACCCTCGTGACGCCGCCGAACAACCTCGTGCCCAGACCGCCAGCCAAACTCGAAACCTCGTCCCGATCTTCGTGGTGGTCGCCGCAGCCGTGTTGCTGGGGCTGGTGCTGCCTCGGATCTTCGATGGCCCGCAAAAGCCCGACCCAGGGCCCGCAGCCTCCGGGAACGGCTCCGCTGATGCGCGTTCCCCTATCCTCGAGATCACAGAGCCGCGCGACTTCGACCCTCTGGGCGACGAGGAGGAGCATTCAGAGGATGTCTCTGCCGTCGTCGACGGCAACCCGGGAACCTACTGGACCACCGAGAGCTATGAGGACGGGCTCGGCAAGGCGGGCGTCGGCCTGCTGTTCGACCTGGGCCGGACACGCGCGGTCAAAGCCGCGGTGATCACCTCCGATACGCCGGGAATGACCGTCGAGCTGCGTGCCGCGGACGAGCCTCCAGCGGACTCTGCCACGATGACCCCCGTGGGTGCACCCGCCGGCGCCGAGGAGGTCACTCGCCTGGGCGCCGGGGGACGCCGAGCACGCTACTGGCTGGTGTGGATAACCGATCTGCCCGATGCGCTAAACAGCGCCCACATCGCCGAGGTTCGCTTCCTTGGCGCTTGACGAGCTCTCCGACGAGCAGCTGCTCGAGGGCTTCCAGGAGGGCCGTCAGGCGTGCTTCGAGGTGCTCGTCAAGCGGCACGAGGACCGCATCTTCGCTCTCGGGCTGCGGATGATGGGAAACAGAGCCGACGCCCTGGAGGCCTCTCAGGAGACGTTCCTCAACCTCCTTCGCCGCAGCGGCTCGTTCAAGGGAACCGCCTCGTTCGGTACATGGCTCTATCGGGTGGGGATGAACACTTGTTACGACATCCTGCGAAAGCGCAGCCGGCTGCCGGTTCCTGAGGAGACGCTTCCCGAGGAGCCAACGCGTCAGACATCAATCGAGGACACGATTGCGCTCCGCGCAGATCTGGCGCGTGCTCTGCGCTCGCTTCCAGACGACTACCGAGAAGCCGTACTGCTTCACGACGTCGGCGGTTATCCCTACGAGGAGATCGCCCACCAGACCGATGTCCCGATCGGGACGGTCAAGTCCCGCATCAGCCGAGGGCGACGGCTGCTCGCTGCTCACCTGGAACAACCGGGGCGCGCTTCGCCGTCCAAGCCACATGCCTCTTGATCAGGTGCCGATGACGCGATGACACAGGCCGACGGCCACGACGCTTGGTCCGAGCTGCTCCTCGAGTTCACCAGGGGCGAGCTCGATCGCGCCCGCTCCGAGGACCTCGAGGCCCATCTCCGGTCCTGTGCCGACTGCCGCGCCGAGCTCACCGCGCTGAGAGCTTTGCTCGAAGCGCCCGGCGCCAAGATGACCGAAGCCGAGCGCACCGAGCTCCACTCCGCGCTTCAGGCCGGCCAGCACGCCGGCAACGTCGTCCCTCTGGTGCCGCGGCCCTCGCCCGAGCGCTCCTTCATGCGCCGGCTGGCGCCGGCCCTCGGCGCGGCCGCGCTATTGATAATCGGCGGCGTCGCAGTCCTTCAGGGTGGTTTGTTGGGGGGCTCCGACGGCTCATCGGGCGGAGCAGTCGGGGGTAGTGGCGGCGCCGCTCTCGAGAACCAGCAATCCGACGCCTTGGGGGCCCGAGACCTTGGGGGCCGGCCCGTATGGCTCGGTGACCTCGGGCGCACCTCTCTCGATAAGGTCGCCGACCTCGCTCGCTCCCGCTCCTCTGTTGAATCAGTGCGCAAGGCCTACCGCTCGGCACCGACGGCTGACGAAAAGCTCCGGAAGGGGTTGGCCCTGACGGATGTTCTCGCCCCGCAGGCCCCCGCCGCGCTGCGCGACTCGATCCGTTCCTGCGTGGATGAGGTCTCCGCCCAGTTCGAGGGCGCGCGCATGCTCCCCGCCGTCGGAGCTCAGGGGCGGCTCGAGGGAAGCAAAGTGCTGTTCGTGGGGTTCGTCACCAGTTCCTCGGGACGCCGGCCCAATCAGCTTGCGGTGTGGGCATTCGAGCCGCGCACCTGTGCTCCGCTCGGCTATCAGGCGAGCGACCTGGCGGGCAGCCCCTAGACGGCCCCACACGGCCCGGGCGGAATGTCGCTTCGCCCCCCGGCGTTCTAGTCCCTAGAATGTCCCCGGCGCAGGCGGCCGGGGGAAGCAGCCATTCCCGCTCAAGCAAGGACAAGCGAAACGTGGAGCAGGACACTCGCAACGTCATCATCATCGGCTCCGGTCCTTCGGGGCTAACGGCCGCGGTCTACGCGGCCCGTGCCAACCTCGCGCCCCTGGTCATCGAGGGCTTCGAGGCCGGGGGTCAGCTCATGCTTACGACCG
The DNA here is from genome assembly GCA_013695465.1 of Actinomycetota bacterium. Lineage (GTDB taxonomy): Bacteria > Actinomycetota > CADDZG01 > CADDZG01 > WHSQ01 > JACDAL01. Next base: position 56,162 of record JACDAL010000053.1, read on the forward strand.
AGGTCGAGAACTACCCCGGCTTCGTCGACGGCATCATGGGCCCCGAGCTCATGGAGCAGATGCGCAAGCAGGCCGCCCGCTTCGGAGCGGAGTACCTCTCCGAGAACGTCACCTCAGTCGACTTCTCGGCCTCGCCCTTCGAGATTCACCTGAGTGGCTCTTCCTTTCGCGCCCACGCCGTGATCATCGCCACCGGGGCCCAGGCCAAGATGCTCGGCATACCGGGAGAGAAGGAGCTGCTGGGACGCGGGGTATCGACCTGTGCGACCTGCGACGGCTTCTTTTTCAGGGACCAAGAGCTGATCGTCGTCGGCGGCGGGGACTCGGCGCTCGAGGAGGCCATCTTTCTCACCAAGTTCGCCTCCAAGGTCACCGTGGTGCATCGGCGCGGCGAGCTGCGCGCCTCCAAGATCATGCGCGACCGCGCTTTCGCCAACCCGAAGATCGACTTCGTGTGGAACTCCACGGTGTCGGAGGTCTATGGCGATCAGAAGGTCGCCGGAGCGCATCTTCTCAACCTCGAGACGGGAGAGACCAGCTCGATTGAAGTCGGGGGTGTGTTCGTCGCCATCGGCCATCTGCCCAGCACCTCGCTGTTCGAGGGTCAGATCGACCTGGCCGAGGGCTACATCTCGATTCCTTCAGACGACACCCAGACTACGGTGCCGGGAGTGTTCGCAGCCGGCGACGTCGTCGACTTCAGGTACCGGCAAGCGATAACCGCTGCCGGAATGGGCTGCATGGCGGCCATCGACGCCGAACGCTATCTGGAGGCCCAGCACACCCACGCCTGACCCTCCCGGTCCGGGTCCCTTGCCCCCGCCGTCGCGTGGCAAAGTCCACGGTTGGCTTCTGACCACCGATCCGGTAGGTGATGTGAATGTCCACGGTTCGCTCTCGCCACCGCGCACGGGTGGGTGGTGGCCCAAGACCGGCGGCGTGGAGGGGACGGCTAGCGATCGGGGGACGCTACGGTGGGACTTCGTCCCGAACTCGCCAGCAGCCCCATCAGCCGCTCGAGCTCCTCCTCGGAGGTGAAGTCGATGGCGATTCGTCCCTTGTTCTTGCCCATGGTCACGCGCACGCGCGCTTGGAGGCGTTCGGAGAGTAGCTGCTGGGCCTCGGTGGCCGCAGCCGGGCGGCCACCGACAGCTCGTCCCGTGTCCCCACTCGTGGTGGACATCGCGACGTATCGCTGCACCAGATCCTCGGTATCCCTAACCGAGATTCCTTCCTGAGCGATTCGAGTCGCAAGTCGTGTCTGAAACGGGCTCCTGTTGAGAGCCAGGAGGGCTCGTGCATGTCCCGCGCTCAACCGGCCGCGCACCACCAAATCATGAACCACCACCGGGAGCTCGAGCAGGCGCAACGAGTTTGTGATCGCGCTCCGGCTGCGTCCGAGCCTGTCGGCGAGTTGCTCCTGGGTGAGGCCTCCATCGTCGAGCAGCTGCCGGTAGGCGGCGGCCTCCTCGATCGGGTTGAGGTCGGCGCGATGAATGTTCTCGACGAGCGCTCGCTCGAGGGACCCGCGCTCGTCGGTAGCGACCTCCATCACGGGGACATGAGTGAGGCCGGCCACGCGGGCCGCCCGCAGCCGGCGCTCCCCTGCGATCAGCTCGTGGCGTCCGGCTTCGGAGGGACGCACCAGAAGAGGCTGCAGGAGTCCCAATGCGCTTATCGAAGCCGCCAGCTCAACCAGTGCCTCTTCGTCGAACTCACGACGAGGCTGATTCGGGTTGGGAACGATGTCCTCGAGCCTCACCTCGAGCGGTCCCGGGCCGCGACCCTCCTCAATCTCGGGAGGCAGCAAAGCGTCGAGGCCCCGGCCCAGGCCGGCTCGTCTGGTCACGGCTCGGTCCATGGGTCTGCGGGTGGCCATGACTCGACCAGCCCGGCAGGCTCCGCAGTCACCACGCCGTAGCCTCTGCCCCCGGGCCCCTCTCTAGTGGGAACGAGTGCGCGTTCGGGGCCCTCTCGACGAGTAGCGGCCTTAGCGCTCACCAGGGCACAACGCTCCTCCAGCTCGCCCGCTACCAACCGGTAGGAGATCGAGCCGCGCGACCCAGCGTCAAGAGTCACCACCGGCTGGCCGTAGGAGGGCGCCTCGGAGAGCCGCACGCTACGGGGGACCACGGCCTTGAACACGAGCTCACCAAAATGCGACCTGACCTCGTTGGCGACCTCACTCGAGAGCCTCGTCCGCCCGTCGTACATGGTCAGCAGCAGCCCGGTGATGCGGAGTGCCGGATTAAGCGAGCGCCGCACTCGTTCCGCGGTGCTCATCAGCTGGCCCAAGCCCTCGAGCGCGTAGTACTCGCATTGCACCGGGACGATCAGCCCGTGCGCAGCGATCAACCCGTTGACTGTGATCAGACCCAGCGAGGGTGGACAGTCCACGAGCACGATGTCCCAGCGGCGGTGGGAGGCTTCGAGGACGGTCTTCAACCGTCGCTCACGCGCCGCCTGCTGTACCAGCTCAACCTCGGCTCCTGCCAGATCCTGGCTGGCAGGAGCACAGTCAAGGCCGGCGATGGCTGTTGGCAGCACAACTTCCTCTAGGGCGGCCTCCTGCGACAGGAGCTCATAAGTCGAGCGCGTGATGGTGCGCCGGTCGAGCCCCAGTCCGGTGGTGGCGTTCGCCTGCGGGTCGAGATCGATCACCAGCGCAGAAAGTCCTCTGAGCGCCAGCGCGGCGCCCAGGTTCACCACCGACGTTGTCTTCCCGACGCCTCCCTTCTGATTCGCTACCGCGATTACCGGCATGCCGGGAGCAGGATCGGCTCTTTCCAGTACTTTCCAAGCAGCTCGGCCGGGCGCCGTTGCGGTCACAACGTCGTCATACGGCGCCGAGGCGTGAGCGTCCTTCTTCCATCCCGCGCATGATAGCAAGACCCCCCCACACCCTCTCGGCTTGCACGGGCAGCCGTGCATCAACCGAGGCGAAGATCGCAGCCACGCCATCCGCTCGCACCAGGGGCAGGAGAAGCCCGAACGCGGTGATGGGCGCCGCCAGAGCTCGGGCAAATGCGCAGACGTGGCCACCGAGCAGATCTGAGCGGCGTGCCGCCTGCTGGGCGGTGAGCGTCAACACCTCGCAATCGAGCTCGAGGACCCGGACACACTCCTCCAAGAAGGCCGCCCTGCGGGGTCGCGGCTCCAGCAGACGCCAATGGCGTGGGTTGGCCCCTATCGCCAGGGGGATCCCGGGCAGCCCGGCCCCCGAACCGACGTCGGCGGCCGGCCCCGGTGGCAAGGCGTCGATCACCGACGCGGCCCTCAAGGAGTCGGCGATGTGGCGCTTCTCGAAGCGGGGAAGGTCACCGGGCGCTACCAGGTCGAGCCGGGGGGCCCATCG
>JACDAL010000076.1 GCA_013695465.1 Actinomycetota bacterium
ACCGAGCCTTCGTCGCCTCGCACAATCGCGCTGGCGACGGCGAAGGTTGGGCCGGGAGACGGTGACGCCTGGGAGGGCGAGGGGTTCGTCGACGCTTCCGAGCCATAGCCGCCACACCCGCCCAGCACCAGGGTCGGGACCACAAGGAGCAATCGAAATCGCATTCGCATTCGCATTCGCATGAGACTAAGGATCGCAGGATCCTGAGGCTGTGAATCACGCCCTAGAGCGACATTCCTCTGAGAAACGGCGCCAGCCCGAGCACGGCAAACGAGGGGAGCACGCACAGAGTCAGGGGCACCACCATGACCACCGGAGCCCGGCGCAGGCGCGCCTCGAATTCACGCTCTCCCCGAAGCCGTCTCGAAGCTGCCAGAGAACGTAGAGGAGCTGCGATCGGAGACCCGCTGCTCGTGGCCCGCTCGATCACGGCGGCCAGCTCTTCCAGGCCGTCGCCGTCGGCGCGCCTCAGCGCCTCGGGCCAGCTCGCTCCAAGCGCCGCCAACCGCCGGGCACGGCCCAACTCCTCCCCCAGCGGCACCCCAACGCAGCCCGCCACGACCTCGAGAGCACCACTAGGAGATGCTCCCGCCTCGCATACGCCGGCGACCAGGCTCGCGAGGGCAGCGCAAGGATCGCTGAGGGCCTCGGGGCGGGGGACGAGCCTCCTCATCCACAAGAGCCCCATCACCCCGAGGCCGGTGCCGAGGGCGAGCAAAGCCAGTCCCGGGGGGTCGAAAAGTGGCGCCCTGGACGCAGGCGAAAGCAGCAGCAGAGCGAATGGCAAAGAGGCCACCAGATTGCCGGAGAGACGAGCTCCCGAAGCCGCTGCGGCCGCGGATTCCGTAGCCGCCCGGCGGGCCTCTGCGGCCGTTGCCGCCTCTTCGAGCAGCGCGGCCGCGTCGCCCCCGAGCCGGACGTGAACCGCCACCAGCGCGGCAACGGCCGGGCCTTCCTCTCCGAGGTCGGGAACAAGGCCCTTCAGAGCGTCCTCGGTCTGCGCCCCCAGCCTCAGGCACCGACGCAGGCGCTCCAGAGGGACCCTCAAAGACGCGGGAGCACGATCCGCCCACTCATCGAGTCCCTCGCCCAGCGTCAGCCCAGCGCGCAACAGAGCCGCCAACTCGCGCAAAGCCGCCGCCCGATCCGCCGCCATGGTCATGCCAGGTGAAGTATCTCGCCGGCCCTGCGGCCAAGAGGGGTTCGCTCGAGGTGCACCACGGCGCCGAAGGCCTTGTGAAATTGGCGCCGTAGAGAAGCCTCAGAGGGACCGTCCGCGGCTTGCAGCGCCAGCGTGACCATGCGTTCCAGCGCGTCCGAAGCGGACGACGCGTGCACCGTCACCATCGAGCCCTCATGGCCGGTGGACAGTGCTCCAAGCGCCGCCAGGGCTTCGGCTCCCCTGACCTCGCCCACAACGATCCGATCGGGGCGCATGCGCAAGGCGGCCCGCAACAGCGCATCCAGCCCGAATGCTCCCCGCCCTTCAACGTTCTCGGCGCGCGCCACAAGCGATACGAAGTGATGACAGGCGGGGTGGAGCTCCGGGACTTCCTCGATAAGCACCACCCTCTCGCTCGGGTCGATCAGCCCCAATAGCGCATTGAGCAAGGTCGTCTTTCCACTTGCGGTCGAGCCCGAAATGGCAATGCTGGTGCGCTCTCTGACGCATTGAGAAAGGAAGGCGGCGGCGTCTGCGTCGAGCATCCCGGCATCAGTCAGAGCACCAAGGTCGAAACGGGCACGCGGGAATCGTCGTATCGAGATCAGAGGGCCGTGGGGGGCCAGTGGGGGAAGCACTACATGCATCCGGGAGCCGTCTGGGAGCCGTGCATCGGCCACCGGCCGGGTTGCGTCGGCGCGCGCGCCGGCCCGGCTGAGACTGCGCTCGACCCAGGCTCTCAGCGGCTCGTGTCCCTCGAACCGGACTTGGGTGAGCTCGAGCGTCCCAGAGCGCTCGATCCACACTTCGAACGGCCCGTTGATGAGGACATCCGTGACGTTCTCATCTCGCATGAGCCGAGACACGGGACCGTAGCCGTCGACGTCGTCCGCCAGCGCAAGTACCAGCGCACCGAGGTCCTCGGTGGGTTCGGTAGCGGTCACAAGGTTGCGCAGTCCCAACCGGCGCCGGGCGGGATCGAGCTGCGCGAGCTCGTCGTGCTCCAACAACAGCTCCCGCAGACGGGCGTTCACGACCTCGCCAGAGCACGGGCCAGGCGGTCGACTCGTCTGATCCATCTGCTCCGGCCCGATGACAGCAGACGACCGTCGTCCTCTGCGTCGCGCAACGATGGGGCACAGGGAAGCTCGAGCGAGATGCGGCGTCCGACGATGTGTTCGAGCTCTGACCTGGTGGTCTCGCCTCCCGGGCCTAACCGGTTGCTGACCACCATCCAGGTAAGCGAAGGCCACCCTTCGAGCAGGGAGCGAGCCCGCGCGGCCGCAGGCCGGGTCGGGGGGAGAACCAACACCGCAACCTCGCAATGGGGGGCCGTGCGCTCGAAGACGCTGGGCGATGAAACGTCGGCCACAACGGCTCCGAACAGCGAGCGTGCTCGGGCCAGAAGCACGCCTTCATCCGGCCTTCGTTCGTCCTCCACAGAGTCGAGACCCACCGAGAGGGGCGAGAACAGGGCTCTGAAGCCTCCCGGCGTGGGCACCGCACACGTTCGCACCGACTCGGCGGAGCCGTCGAAGTCCCGCCATGTCTTGAGCACGCCCGGCTCGAGCCCGAGTCTGTGGGCCGCGCCCCAGCGCTGATCGAGGTCGACGAAGCAGACGGTGCCGAAAGCCACCAGGGCGCGGCACAGATGCAGGGCCAAGCTCGTCACTCCGCACCCTCGTCCGGGGCCTATCACCGAGACCAGGGGAAGTTGCCCCGGCGAAGTACGCGTTGCGATCTCTTCTACGGCCGCAGCCGGGTCTTCCGGGTCGAACGAGATGGCACCGGGAGAATGGACATCGGTCACATCGGGGCACACCAGCACCACGTCGCACTCGGAAGGCGGATCCGAGTAAAGGTCGACCGACCACTGAGGCGGAGCGCCATCGAAGGCCTTGGCCGCAGCCATCCGCATGCCCGGCTCTCGCGCCACGACCGCAACCCGGACCACACCGGCCGTGCTCCGCTCCGATTGACGCTTCCTACGCATGCGCAGACAATGCGACCCGAGCGGGGACGCAGGCTGTGGCGCGCGCCACACTTTCGCCGATTTCTGCAAGGGACGAAGGAAATCGGTGGCGGCGGCCGATAGGGTAAGGGTGATGTCTCTCCGGATCCCGTCCCTCGGCCGTGCCAGCGTTGCCGTACTCCTGGTGCTGTGGCTGGGCGCGCTTGCGCCGGGCTCGCAGCCGCTCTCCAGCGCGGCCCCCTCTCCCTCCGAGCTCGAAGCGGCCGAAGAGCGGCTGAACGAGCTCGAGCGTGAGTTCGAGCTCGTGGTCGAGAGGTACAACCTCCTCCGAGAGCGGCTGCAGTCGATCCAGACCCGCATAGGCGGCAACGAGATCATCGCCCGGGAGCTCTCGGGCCGCCTCGGCTCAACTGAAGATTCGGCCGCCGCAGTGGCCGAGCAGCTCTACAAGAGTGGGACTACCGGTGCGCTGGAAGTCGTTCTGTCGTCCTCATCCCTCGACGACATCCAGTCCCGCCTTCAGTACCTGCAATCGTCTGAGGAAGCTCAGACCGAGGTATTCGAGCGGCTCTCGGTCGACCAGGCACAACTCGATGCCGCGCTCGCCCAGCTCGAGAAGGATCGAGCCCAGGCGCTTGAGTCACAGCAACAGCTCGACTCGCTGCGCTCCGAGATCGAGGACAAGGTGGCAACGCAGCGCGCCGAGATCGTCGAGATCAACGCCGCCATCGAGCGGGCCGAAAGGCGCCGGGAAGCCAGGGATGCGGCGCGAGCTGCGGCCGCAGCTGCGGCCGCTCGTGCTGCGGAGGCAGCAGCCGCCCAGCCCGCCGCGGAAGCTGCGACCCAGTCACCCGATCCCGATGTCTCCATCGCTCCTGCCCCGGCGCCCTCAGAACGCGCCCGGGTTGCGGTGGAGGCCGCTCTGGACCAAGTGGGGAAGCCGTATCAGTGGGGCGCCGCCGGGCCCGACTCGTTCGATTGCTCGGGGCTGACGATGTGGTCCTGGGCTCAGGCGGGGGTAGCACTCCCGCACAACTCCGGCGCCCAGTACGCGGCTACCACTCGGGTCGAACAGTCCGATTGGGAGCCGGGCGACCTGCTTTTCGCCGGCAGCCCCATTCACCACGTGGGTATGTACATCGGCAACGGGCAGATGTTGGAGGCGCCCTACACCGGCGCAGAAGTGCGGGTCGTCTCGGCCTACCGCTCCGACTATGTGGGAGCGGGCCGCCCCGGCGTCTGAGGGGCCAAACGCCCAACTTGGGCGAGCAAACACCGTTTAGGTGGTCAAACGCCCAACTTGGGTGATTGACGCACCTTGGGCGGGCGTGGGCCGGGAGCCCGATAGGTTCAAGGCATCATGGTCGTGGCGGCGGAGCGCTCCTACAGAGACGCGGTGAGATGGATCAAATCGGAGCGGCCCAGGCTGAGGCGGGCGGCTTTCGCCCGGCGAGCTACTCGAGCCGCCTTTTTGACCGGCCTCGCCCTGATGGGCAGCATCGGGCTGCTGTCGCCGGCGAGCTTCGGAGCGGTGACGGGACGAACCTCACTCAGAGACTGGCCTCCGGTGGTGGTGGCCTGCCTGGTGGTGGCCTGTGTCAT
>JACDAL010000077.1 GCA_013695465.1 Actinomycetota bacterium
ACGGCGCGCTCGAGGTGGTCCTCCCGCAGCTCGTAGGAGACGATTAGGCCCGAAGGGCCGACGGCCCTGGCCAGGCCCAGCGTCAGTGAGCCCGAGCCGCTGCCGGCCTCGAGCACCTTGGCCCCCGGGAAGATGTCTGCGTAAGCGACTATCAGCGCCACGTCCTTGGGGTAGATCACCTGGGCGCCGCGCTGCATCTTCAGCACGAAATCGGCGAGCGTGGGGCGGAACGCCCGCAGGCGGGCCCCGCTCGAGGCCTTGAGCTCGCTGCCGTCGGGCGCACCGATGAGGTCGTCGTGGGCGACGGTGCCAAGGTGGGAGTGGAACTGCTTTCCGGCCGCCAGCATGATCAGGTAACGGCGGCCGCGCGAGTCTATGAACAGCGCTCTCTCCCCCGCCTCGAAGGGACCGCTCACTCCTTTCCTCCCCTCTCGGCTCCTTGGGCTCCCCTATTGCTTCCTCCTGCCTCCTGCTCTCTCCTCCTCCCGGCGCGAGCTCGCTCCGTGCGAGCCTTCATCTTGCAGAACGAGCACCGAGGGTTCCCGTCTTCGGCGACGATGGTCGGCGAACCGCACGAGGAGCAGGCAACCAGCTCGACCGCCTCCGACTCCTCAGCAAAGCGGTGGGCGGCTCGCTTCAGAAAGCCGAAGTACATCTGCTGCTTGGTCCCGGGCGAGGACTCCTCGATGAGCGTGATCGCCTCTTTGTAGCGGTGCTGGGTGTTGCCTTCGACCAGGGGGCATTCCTCGACGATGTAATCGATGCCCCGGAGCACCGCGTAGGCGGCGGTTTCGCGCTCTGCCACGCGTACGAGCGGCTTGACCTTGCGCACCAGGGCGGTCTCAGAGCCGATCACGCGCTCCTCCAGGACGGGGGCCTGGCGGCCGAGCATGTCGGTGTTCCAGTGCAGGACGTTGCCGAACAGCGTGGCGACCTCGTCGTCGAGGTTGTGGCCGGTGACCAGCACCTCGTAGCCCTCTTCGAGCGCGGCCCGGTTGAACTCGTAGCGCTTGTTGAGCCCGCAACCCGAGCACGGCACCCTCCCGCTGAGGCGAGCGAGCGTGGGCACGCTGTAGCCGTGCTCTTCTGACAAGGAGCGGACTATCAGCTTGGCACCCCGGCCGTCTGCGAACGAGATACAGGCGTCCCGAGAACGATCGGAGTAGCCGCCGATACCGAGCCCCAGGTAGAAGCCCGCCGTGTCGTAGCCGAGATCCATGAGAACGTCCCACAAGGCGAGGGAGTCTTTGCCGCCCGACACCGCCACGAGCAGACGGTCGGCGGGCTCGAACATCTTGAACTCGTGGATCGCCCGGGCGACCTGAGAGCGGAAGTGGGAGATGAAATGCTCGGGGCAGAAGGCGGCGTTGTGGCGGCGGACCTCTACCGCCGCGGGGCCGCGGCAAACCTTGCACTTGACGTGGGACCGGCCACGTGACTTCGTCGCCGCCACTAGGTTCCGCCCGAGAGAACCGGGCGCACCTCGACCTCGTCCTCGTCGGATAGCGATTCACCCCGAAGCAGCAGGGTGCCGCTTCGGATGACCAAGACGGCCTCCGGGACGATGTCGAGCCGGCCTAGGAGGTCTGAGACCGCCAGAGGGCCGTCTACCTCCACGACGCGGTCGGGATTGCGCAGCTTTACCTTCACTCCCCCAGCCTAGTCGGCGGTCCGGCGCGAACTACTGGAACGATGGCGGACGGCGCTCCAGGCGCACCGTGACCGAGCGGGTGCCCGACGAGCCGAGCACCTCCAGTGAGACCTCGTCCCCCGGACGACGCGCCGCGATCGCCTCGATGAGCTCGAGGTCCGATGCGACGGTTTCGCCATCGATGCCCGTGATGACATCGCCCGATTCGAGCCCTGCGTCCCCGGCGGGACCGCTGCGCACCACCTCCACGACTGCGGCGCCCTCGGTGTCGGCAGGCAGGCCGAGCTGGCTCGCCAAACCCGGATCAACTGTCTGAAGGTAGACCCCCAACCAGGGTCTTTGGCCGGACAAGATCTGGTTGATGGTCGGCAGCACCCGGTCGATGGCGATGGCGAAGCCGATGTTCTCGGCCGCCCCCGCCTGGGCGGCGGCGGAGTTGATCCCCACCAGGCGTCCGTTGAGGTCCACCAGCGCGCCGCCCGAGTTGCCCGGGTTGATGGCGGCGTCGGTCTGGAGCAGACTCTCGAATGTGCTGGATCCACCTGTGGCGTTGGGAACCTGAATCGTGCGGGCAGTCGCGCTCACGATCCCTTGGGTAACCGTCA
>JACDAL010000047.1 GCA_013695465.1 Actinomycetota bacterium
ACAAGCAGGTCAAAGTGGCGAACAAGCAGGTGAAGGTCGCCGCCCGCAGCATCTCGGGTGTAGGCAAGAAGGCGACCGACACCGCCGCCAAGACGGCGAAGCAGGTCGCCAAGTCGCGCGACGCGAAAAGGGCGTCCAAGTCGGTCAAGGTCGCGCAGCTTGCGGTCAAGTCCGCGGGCACCGCGGTCGCAGCTCTCGCCAAGACCGCCGTCAAGCAGTCTCAGAAGGGCGTCGCCGAGGTGACCGGCTCCAAAGAAGTGAAGAGAGCCCGCAAGAACGCTCAGAGGGCCGCCGAATCGACCCGGAAGGCGGCGCGCACAAAGGGCGACTCGGCGAGAAAGCAGGGGGCCGCGGCGGTTAAGGAGGCCAAGGCGCGCAGCTCGGAAGCCGCCGCGACCGCTCGTGCGCGCAGCGCTTCCACGACCAAGACGGCCCGCGCCAATTCGGCGAGGTCCAAGGCGAAGGCCCAGGCCGGAGCGGCGCGCGCCCGCCGCAAGGTGAAAAGCTAGCGCCGGGAAACCAGTCATGGCGGTCGAGAAGTTCGTCGACCTCACGGCCACGGGGCCGAGCATGGAGGAGGCCGTAGCCGCGGCGGTTCAGCGCGCCGGCTTGACGCTCAGAGGCATCACCGGCTTCGAGGTCTCACGCATCGAAGGTACGGTCGAGAACGGCTCCGAGGTCGTCTACCGCGTGCACGTTCGCATCTCTTTTGTGATCAAGGAACAGCTCCACGAGTGAGCGGAGCGGCCAGCGACTGGATCTGTTGGAGCGGCTAGCGACTGGATCCGATTGGAGCGGCTAGCGATTGGATCCGAAACGGGCAGGCGGCTACAACCCGCCCCCGGCATCGACCGTCTGGTCATGCCGCTCCCGTTTCAAGGGCTCGACCGAGTCAATGCCTACGCGCTCTCAGATGGTGACGGCGGGATCAGCTTGGTCGACTGCGGCATCTTCCAGGAGGGCCGGGGTGCGGGCCCGCTGAAAGAGGCGTTGACAGCCTCGGGAGCGGCGCTCAAAGACGTCCGCCGGTTGGTGATCACCCATCCCCACCCCGACCACTACGGGCTTGCGAGCCTGCTGGTCGAAAAAACGGGCTGCGAGCTGTGGATGCATTCGGACGCCCGTGCCGACCTCGACGTGTACCGCGATCCGGGGGCCGCGGCGGACACGCTTTCGGCCGCACTAGCTCACCACGGGGTCCCTGCATCGGAGCTCACTGAGCTGCGCGCCTACGAGGACTGGCGCCCGTTCATCTCGGGAGTTGTGGAGGCATCTCATTGGCTCGAAGGTGAGGAGCTGCTTACCGACGGCGCTCGGAGCTGGCAAGTCATCCACACTCCCGGACACGACCGCGCGCACGTCTGCTTGTGGTCTCAATCCGACGGGCTACTGATCTCGGGCGACACCCTGCTGTCGAGCATTACGCCTCATGTGGATCATCGGGGCGAGCTCGGTGCGGATCCCCTGGGTGACTTCCTGGCGAGCCTGGGCCGCCTGGAAGAGCTTGACCCGTCGCTCGTGCTTCCCGGCCACGGGCGGCCGTTTGATGCCGGGGCGGAGCGCGCGCGGGCGATCGCAGCCCATCATCAGCGGCGCCTGGGCTCGATCCTGCAAGTGATTCGGCGCCGGGCATGTACGGCCGCAGAAGTGGCGCAAGAGGTCTTCGGGCCCGAGCTTCTGCACTATCAGCATCGCCTCGCGCTGGGCGAGACGATCGCCCATCTCGAGTACCTGCGGCTGCGCTCGGAGGCCGAGATGAGCGAGAAGGACGGCATCTATATGTACGCGAAGGCGAAGCGATGACCTCGTTGTGCCTCAAGGATGCCGCCTGGCTGGTGCCCATGGCCGGCGAGCCGGTGCGGGGCGAGGGTTTCTCTTCCCTGGAGGTCCTCGAGCACTGCTCTGCCAACCTCGAGGGCGACCGGGTGGCCTCCGTAGGGAGTGGCGACGACGCCGAGGTCATCTTCGATGCGAGTGGCTGCACGGTAGTGCCTGGGTTCGTGGACTGCCACACTCACGTTCCGTTTTTCGGGTGGCGGGGGGATGAGGACGCGGCCCGGCTCTCGGGAGTTCGCTACCAGGACCTCCACCGCGGAGAGGGAGGCATATTCCGTTCCGCTCGGATGCTCCAGCAGAGCTCAGACGACGAGGTGCTCGCCTTCTGCGGGGAGCTTGCCGCCGCCATGCTGAGGCGCGGCACGACCACATTCGAGATGAAGTCGGGCTACGGGCTGTCGGTCGAGGCGGAGCTTCGTCAGCTGCGCCTGGCGGCCCGATTGTCGGAGCGAGTGCCGCAGCGGACCATCGCCACCTGCCTCGCCGCCCACGCCGTCCCGCCCGGCAAGTCGCAGGGAGAGTGGGTGGGAGAAGCGGCCGCCGAGCTCCTTCCCATCGCTGCCCAGGACGGGCTTGCCTCGGCGTGCGATCTTTATGTCGAATCGATCGCGTTCGCGCTCGAGCACGCCGCACGGCTCGCCGAGGCGGCCTCTGAGCTGGGCATTCGGATGCGCGTCCACGCCGATCAACTCGAGGACTCGCAGGCGGGGGCCTTCGCGGCCCGCTGGGGCTTCGCCAGCGCCGATCACCTGAACCACACTTCGCTCGACGCGGTGGCGGATCTCGCCGCTTCGGACACCGTGGCGGTGCTGTTGCCGGGGGCGACGTTCACTCTGCGACAGTCGGCCAAGCCCCCGTCCCGGAGCCTCATCGAGGCGGGGGCGGTGGTCGCACTGGGATCAGACCTCAACCCGGGCACCTCGCCGATCTGCTCGATGCCGTTCGTGATCACGTTGGCCTGCCGGACCTACGGGCTGAGGCCGCTTGAGGCAGTGGTTGCAGCCACCGTCAACGCCGCCTTCGCCCTGGGGTTGCATGAGGAGGTTGGAAGCCTCGTGCCCGGCCGCCGCGCCGATGCCGTGGTGCTGGCCGGGCCGGTCGATGAGATCTGCTATCGGCCGGACCGCGACCGGGTGATGGCAGTGGTGTGTGGAGGCAAGCTGGTCCACGTGAGACCGGGGGCCGAGGGCCGAGTCACCCGGTCCTAGTCGTTCTGTTCAGACAGGGCCCCGCTGCTCTGAGCGGGGCTAACTCTGCACAGAAGTGGCCCCGTCGGTAAGGTGGCGGCGAGGACGGCTTCGAGGCGCTCCAGGAATGGCTTCGCCCCCAACCTCTCGAAGATCGCGTGGGCCTCTTCTGCGGCAGCCGGCGAGTCCGGGTGGTCCGCGCCCAGCACGGTGATGCGGTCGAGCTGCGTCAGGGCAAGGTCGAAGGGCACGTCGAGGTCGCGCAGGGCGGTGGTCGCCTGGGCGAAGAGCGTCGCTCCCTCCTTGGTCCGTCCCTCGAGAACGGCGAGTCCCGCTTCGAGGTCCCGGCGAACCGCGTCGAGCCATGCTCCGTGAAAGTGAGCTTCTGTCAGCTGCTCAACTGCCGCCGCGACGCGCCCCGGGTCGCGCATCCACAGGGCGGCGCGCCTCGCCGTGCCAAGGGCAACGAAGGCGGAGGACCCGGTCGGATCCATTGCCGCTGCAAGCATCGCCTTGTCGAACGCAGCCTCCAACTCACCGCCGGCGAGGGAGACGACGGCTTCCGCATAGGTGACCGCGCCTTTGTCTCGAGGGGACGTGATGGATTCTGCGATCGGCTGCACGCGCCGCAGTCTTTCCTCCGCCCGTGCCTGCTGGCCCTGGAGCGCGGCCAGCTTTGCGTCGATCGAACCCCAATAGATGGCAAAGACTGCGGGCATGTCTGCATCCGACAGGCTCGCGAGGGTCTCCCGTGCCCATTTCCAGTCACCGCACCCGATCGCCCTCTCGCCAGGCGGCGAGGGCGAGAAAGATCTCCCGATCGCGCAGACCCATCTGGCGGGCCAGCTCGAGGCCGCGCTTTTTGCTCCCAGCGCCTGCCGCGGGTGGATGACTTCAAGGACGTAGCCCAGGTTGTTGAGGATGCGCGTTTGTTGCCTTGGATGTTCCGAGCCCTCGAAGAGCGTGAGGATGCCCGCCTGACCAGGTCGCCGAACAGCACCGACACCAGTCGCCGTTCGGCGATTGGCTGAGATGGTTCGAGTCTCCCGCCGATTCTGTCGGAGGGGCTCCGCTCTCCGAGATCGAGGAGCCACATTCGCCCCAGAAGCTTTCGCCACCTTCGAGCGGCGAGCTGCACGCCGGGCAGGTCTGGGCAAGCGGCGCTCCACTGTGAGTCCAGAACTTGCGGCCGGGGCGGTTGTCCGCCTCGCAGCTCGAACAGGCCATGGCGCCTAAATTATCCCTCGGCGCTCTACCCGCAGGTTTGTCCCAAAACCGACCGCATAGGTCTTTCTTGGGCCAAAGTTGGCCACGAAGCGCCCCGATCTCTCAAACGAGGGCTCGGACCACCACGGCCACGGCCGTGGCCGCCGCGAAGGCCAGAACCGCGGGTCTGAGCCAGGCGCGGTCGAGGCGCCGAGCGACGTGCGGCGATAGCAGGAGCCCCGCCGCGAGGCCGGGCAGCAGTTGGAGGGCCAGCACGAAGTCCCCTCTGGACACCTGGTCCGCCAGCGCCAGGCCAGTGAGCGACAGAACGCTGCCGATCACGAAGGAGGCCGACAATGTCGCGCGCAACTGGGGGCCGGGACGGTGCTGATAGGCGAGGGCGGCGGGGGGACCTCCCACCGCCGCCGTGGTGCCCATGATCCCAGAGGCCATGCCGAGTGCAAGCTGGGTGCGCCGGCCGGCCTCGAAGGAGGGAGCGAAAGCACTGACCGCCACGCCGGCGAGCAGCGCCGCACCGGTGAGCACGGCGAGCTCCTCCGTCGGCCACGACCTGACGAGCCACACTCCCACCACCGTTCCCACCACCCGTCCGGCGGTCAGTCTCACCAGACCCCCCGCTTCTATGTCCCCCCTCTCTCGGAGGGCAAGGGTGATGGTCATCGGCATCGACATGATCAGGACCGTGGCGGGCAGGGCTTCCGGGCGGAGCAGGCCAAGGAGTGGGACTACCACGAACGAAAATCCGAAGCCCAGCGAGCCTTGGATGACCGCTCCCGCGGTCACGCCCAAGAGGAACAGAATCAAAATGCCCCCGCTCACCTATCCCTCATCGTTCCGAATGGTAGTCGAGGGTGCCATGCGTGACCCGGGCGAGAAGACGCGGCCCGGCCGGGTAGAAACAGAAATTGCTCATAACTCAATGTCGGTTTCTTTTGGGGGAAATAGTCATGGGTCTCACCAATATGTCTACGGTCGCCGCTAAGCCTGCCCTTGCTCTACCCGCAATGTTCGAGGTGGCGGCCGTGAGTCCGACGGCGCTCCGCCCACCCTGCAACTCAGCATCGGCGGAGAGTGGCGAGCGGCTCGCAGCGGTGAGACCTTCGATGTCAACTCGCCGATCGACGGCAGCGCCATTGCCCGGGCACAGAAGGCGGCCGCCGACGATATCGAGGCCGCCATTGAAGCAGCGGCCAAGGCGCGTGCAGACTTCCGGTAGGGTCGGCATGGTCCACATCAACGACGCACCTGCGCACGGCGTGGGCCACTTCCCTTTGGAGGTTTCAAGCCGGACTCGGGCATCGGCCGCGAGGGCCTCGGCTATTCGATCGACGAGGTGACGATCCTCAAGACCGTGGTGATGCCGGGCTAATTTCCCGCCGGGTGGTGTTCGGGTTAAGCGCTCTTTTCGAAGCAGAAGCAGCCCAGCAGCGAGCAGATACAGCCCTCTTCCTCCCGATGGGGGCTCTCCGGCTTGCACACTCCACAGTCGCAGCCGCAGAATCCAGCCTCGATGGCCTCGGAGTGGTCGTGGAAGCGAACCTCCATGCCCCCGGGAATTCCGTTGGCGTCATATCGCCAGGCGTCCCCTGCCGAGTAGCCCCACGGGTTCACCATGGGAAGCACTTCAGGACAGTTCGATACTCCATCATGTCTAGATTGTCGGCGTGTTCCACCCCAGGCTGAAGCGAGCCACCGCCGCTAGTAGCATCTCGCCGCAATGACCTTCTCGATCGTCGCCTTCGATCCGCACGCCTCGCCTTCCCCTGAGTGGGGGGTCGCCGTGGCCTCCAAGTTCCTGGCCGTAGGAGCGGTAGTTCCGGCGGCCCGGGCCGGAGTGGGAGCTATCGCCACTCAGGCGTTTGCCAATGTCACCTACCGGCCCCGGGGTCTCGACGCTCTAGCCGCCGGGGATGACGCGGAGACGGTTCTCAGGGCGCTGACCGAGAGCGACGACGATAGGGAGCAACGTCAGGCCGGGATCGTCGATGCAAGAGGTGGGGTGACCACCTTTACAGGAAAAGAGTGCATGGATTGGGCGGGCGGCCGCACCGGTGAGGGCTACTGCTGCCAGGGCAACATCCTGTCCGGCGCAGCCGTAGTCGACGACATGGTGAGCGCCTTCGAGACGGCGGACGGCGAGCTTGCGAGCCGGCTGGTCGACGCTCTGGTGGCAGGTTTCGAGGCGGGCGGAGATGCGCGAGGAATGCAGTCGGCGGCGTTACTGGTGGTCCGAAAAGGTGGCGGTTACCTGGGCGGCACCGACGAGACGGTGAATTTGAGGTCCGATGACCATCCCGATGCTGTGCACGAGCTCGCGCGGTTATTCTCGGCGCATCAGTTCTATTTTCCCCGGCCCGAGGCCCTTCAGTTCGAGGAGATCGACGAACCGCTGGCGGCCGAGATTAGAGCACTACTCGCCGAGCTCGGCTACAAGTCGGGCTCTGGAGCAGGCTACGATCGAACGCTCAAGGACGCCCTCTACGATTTCGCCGGCACGGAGAACCTAGAGCAACGGTGGAGCGACGAGGACCGCGTGGATCGAGAGGTCGTTGCCTATCTGCGCCGGATGTCGCAGGAGCGCCCAGCCTAGACCCCAGTCAAGGGGGCGGGGCGTAGATTGAAGGCATGGCGATTTGCAGCAATTGCGGAGAAAGCAATCCCGAGCGGGCCAGTTTCTGTCTGAATTGCGGGGCTCCCCTTCCCACCGCCATTCCCACCCGAGCTGTGCGCAAAATCGTGACCATTGTGTTCTGCGACGTCACGGGATTCACGGGGTTGGGGGAGGAGCTGGACCCAGAATCTCTGCGCGCGATCATGGGGCGCTATTTCTCTGCCGTCAGTCGAGTTCTCCAAAGCCATGGTGGGGTGGTCGAGAAGTTCATCGGCGACGCGGTGATGGCAGTGTTCGGAGTCCCCAAACTGCACGAGGACGACGCGCTGCGGGCGGTGCGAGCGGCCGCAGAGATATTGGACAAGCTCGATGATCTCAACGAAGAGCTCGAGCGGGGTTCAGGAATCCGCATAGCCGTGCGTATCGGCGTCAATACCGGTGAGGTTGTCGCCGGCGATCCGTCTTCCGGACAGACGATGGTGACGGGTGATGCAGTCAATATCGCGGCTCGCCTCGAGCAAGCCGCTTCTCCTGGAGAGATTCTCATCGGAGCGCCGACTTTCCACCTGACCAAGGAGGCTATTGATGCCAAAGCGATTGCACCCTTGGGCCTCAGGGGCAAGTCGCAGGAGCTTGAGGTCTTCCGGCTCTTAGCCGTGCATCCCGGCACTCCCATGCTTTCACGCAGGATGGACTCCCCGTTGGTGGGCCGGCGACACGAGCTGATGTTGCTCAAGGAATCCTTCGGCAGAGCGGCCCGGGAGCGTTCGTGTCATCTCTTCACGATGCTCGGAGCAGCGGGTGTGGGGAAGTCGCGCATGGCGGCAGAGTTCCTGCACGACAGCGACGCACGCGTTTTATGGGGTCGTTGCCTGCCTTACGGAGAGGGAATCACCTACTACCCAATCGATGAGATCGTTCGAGATGCCGCCGACCTGAGGAACGATGGCGGCTCGGAAGAGGCGATCGCCAAGATCGCATCTTTGTTCGACGAACACGGAGAGCAGGAGGGCCGTGTGCTCGCTCAACTCCTGGCACAAGCATGTGGAATCCGTAAGGTCACGACTTCACGGGAGGAAAGCGCATGGGCGGTGCGCAGGCTCTTCGAGATGCTGGCTCGAAAGGAGCCCCTCATCGTTGTGATCGACGACCTACAGTGGGCGGAGCCGACTCTTCTGGATTTGATCGAGTACGTGGCCGAATGGTCGCAGGATGCCCCGCTGCTGTTGCTGTGCATGTCTCGCCCCGAGCTCCTGGACCATAGATCGGGTTGGGCGGGGGGCAAGCTCAACGTGACATCGATCTTGCTCGAGCCGCTCACGACCACGGAAACCGAGAAGCTCATCGAGAATCTGCTCGATGGCGGCTTACTCGATTCTGAAGCGAAGACTCTTATCGCCGGTGCGGCGGACGGAAACCCCTTGTTTGCGGAGGAGATGACGAGAATGCTCCTGGAGGAGGGTTTGTTGCAGCGGATGAGTGACGGCTGGGTGGCGTCCGGAGATCTTTCGCGTTTGTCGGTGCCGCCATCCGTTCAAGCGCTGCTTGCAGCTCGCCTCGAACAGCTCCCCGAGGAAGAGCGCGAGATTATCGAGAGCGCCTCCGTCATCGGAAAGATCTTTTGGCGCAGTGCACTCATCGATCTCTGCGGCGATAGCGCCGTGGTGAGCAGGGGCCTCATGTCCTTGACGCGCAAAGAGCTGATTCGCCCAGAGCGCTCCAACCTCATCGACGATGACGCCTTCTCTTTCCGCCACATTCTGACGCGCGACGCAGCCTACGACTCGATGCCCAAAGAGACTCGTTCCCGTCAACACGAGCGTTTTGCCGCCTGGCTCGCGAAGCAGGTGAC
>JACDAL010000091.1 GCA_013695465.1 Actinomycetota bacterium
CTCCAAGCTCTCGTCGTTCAGGCGCTCGAACGTGGAGATTACGTCGCGCCACGACAGCGCCTCGGGACCCCCGATCAAGAGGTCGCGATTGTGCGCAGCATCATTGCTCACAGCCGCCACCGCGAAGCCGGCAACATCCTCGACGGCTGTCAAGTAATGCTTGTGAGTCCCCTCGCCGACGATCGTGATGGGTCGTCCTGACGCCACGGGAGCCAGTACGACGAGCGGGATCCACACGTCCATATAGACGTCGGGCAAGAGAACCGTGTAAACCATGCCGGACTCGCGCAGCCTCTTCGATGTGAGGCCCTTGGCCCGCAGGAACGGCACAGGGCTTGCGGGATCCTCTCCTTGGGCGGATACGAAGACGAAATGCTTCACGCCGGCGAACGATGCAGCCTCGATGAGGTTGCGGTTGCCCTCGACGTCGACGGTTTCGACGTTATCGTCGCCACCTCTGCCGGCCGAGTTGGCAGTAGTAATGAGGGTCGACACACCTTCACATGCCGGCGAGAGAGACGACGGGTCCTTGAGATCGCCCGACACCGTCTCGACACCCACCTCCCTGAGCGCCTCTGCCGCAGAGGAGTCTCGGACCAGCGCACGCACCTTCTCCCGGTGCCCGACAAGGCGACGGACAATTGCCCCACCAAGCAAACCGGTAGCTCCAACGACGAGTATCACGACGTCTCCTTCCTACTGCGACCAAGGCGTAGCGCTTTGTTGCCCGGCTCGACTATTCCGACCCAGGTCATGACCCCGCTCCCGGCGTCCTGGCGCCGGTGGTCGAGCGGAGCGCGCGGCCAACCGCCGCGTTGACGTCTCCGCTAGTGTCCTCGACCGGCTCAAGGTAGAAGCGCGCCGACGTCACGGCGGCCTCCACCACCACGAAGATGATCACGCCGCTCATGCGAAAGGCGGTCCGGTCGCGGCGCGTGCCGAGCATCTCCCACTCCGTCCACACGGTGTCGCCGTCGACGGTCCTGCGCAGCACCTGTGCGCGGATATCGGGAACTGTGGAAAAGATCTGCGTCCAGTTCCGGCGAACCTGCTCACTACCGCGAAACCCACGTTGCGGATGCGCCGGAGTCTCGTTGATGTAGCCGTCGTCGAAACAGCCAACGAGGGCGTCGAGGTCATGTTCGTTGGTTGCATGTACCAGTCGGTCGATGACGGCCGCAGGATCGCGTTCTGTTCGCACGGATTCGATTCTTCTCCTCACAATCGGCTATAGTCAACTAGATTCAATCTAGTATGGAGCCAATTATCCCGAACGTCAAGAGCCCACGTCGTTACGATTCCCCATTGCGCCAGGCGCAGGCTCGCCGCACGCAAGAGACGGTGCTGGACGCCGCCCAGCATCACTTCGCCACTACCGGCTACGCGGCCACGATCGGCGCCATCGCAGACGAGGCGGGCGTATCGGTCGACACGATCTACAAGACTTTCGGGGGCAAGCCAGGACTGGTCCGGGCCGTCTACGAACGAGGCCTGAAAGGGCAGGGACCGGGTCCCGCGTATCAGCGCTCAGATGACATGCGGGCACACGAAACTAACCCGAAAACGATCATGCGCAAGTGGGGGGCTCTCACCGCCGAGGTCGCCTCTGAAGTGACGCCGATCCGGCTGCTCATGCGCTCGGCCGCCGCCACCGATCCGGACATTGCCGCGCTGTTAAGAGAGATGAACGACGAGCGCCTCAATCGGATGCGACACCACGCGCGCTTCTTGGCAAACCGCGGCTACTTGCGAGATGGCGTTTCGGTGGCCCAGGCCACCGACATCCTATGGACGTGCAGCTCAGCCGAAATCTACGAACTACTCGTCGTCGAGCGTGGGTGGTCCTTGTCACGATTTGGACGGTTCATCGCCGAGTTCATGATTGCTGCATTGCTCTCCGAGTCCCAATGAACGATGCCGTGCCGGTCCTCCTACGAAGAACGTCGGCACCAACCTCGATCTGCCGGCCGCAGGGTGCGGGCGGTGCCGAAAACGAGCCGGAAGCCTTGCCCGTAGGATGCCGCAATGTCCGATGTCCATCCTCACCAACTCGTCTCCGAGCTCAGCACCCGGTGGCAAGAGGTTGAAACCCGCTTCCACGAGGCCTACTGGGAATCGCAGGTGCGCGCCACTCCCGAGTCGGAGCAGGCCCGAACCGATCTCGAGCTAGAGCTGCGAGAGCTCAAGGGGGACGGTCAGCTATTGCGAGCGGTCGAAGACGCGCTAGCCACCGAGCTGCACGATGCCCACCTGCGGCGTCAGCTCGAGGTCATGCGTCTGTCGCTGCTCGGAAACCAGATGAACCCCGGTCAGCGAAGCCGCATCGTCGAGCTGTCGACTGCGGTCGAAAGCGAATTCGCCTCCTTTCGCCCCGAG
>JACDAL010000102.1 GCA_013695465.1 Actinomycetota bacterium
GGACCGGGGCAGAGACCGTAGAGGCCCTGCGCGGCCTCGATCTCACGATTCGACGCGGCGAGTTCTTGGCAGTCATGGGGCCGTCCGGGTCGGGCAAGACCACGTTGCTCAACTGTCTCTCGGGGCTCGACGACATCGACGCAGGCTCTGTTGTGGTGGAGGGGAAGGACATCCACAAGCTGACCGACGCCCGGCGCACCCGCGATCGGGCCGAGCGGATGGGCTTCATCTTCCAAGCCTTCAACCTCATCCCTGTCTTCACCGCAGCGGAGAACGTCGAGCTTCCGCTCCTTCTCGCCGGGGTGGGGGTGTCCGACGCCCGGCGGCGTGCCGAGGAGACACTGGAGCGAGTCGGGCTGGGGCACCGCAAGGGCCATCGCCCCAATGAGCTTTCCGGCGGTGAGCAGCAGCGCGTCACGATCGCCCGCGCGCTGGCCGGCCGCCCCGCGCTCGTGTGGGCGGACGAGCCCACCGGCAACCTCGACACGGAGACTGCTTCCTCGGTTCTGGACCTGCTGTCGGAGCTCAACCGTGACGGGCTGACGCTCGTGCTCGTCACCCACGACGCTTCGATGGGCGAACGCGCCGAGAGGCTTGTGCGGATGCGCGACGGCGTTATCCAGTCTCAGACCGCGGCCCCCACTCGTCGTTGATGCACCTTTGCGTCAGTCCCGTCGCACCAGAACGTCCCTGCATCGACGATGGCGGCGTTTCTCGTCGCTCACGTACCCTCCGGGTACGCTCGACTCCTCGCGCCTTGCCCACGGCTCCGCCGAGGTCGGAATTGGGATTCATTCTGTCGCGCAGTGCCGCCCTGGATGCTGACGCTACTTCCGCGCAGGAGCATTGATAGCCGTGCAGAGCGCCCTCCTGCTTGTTCCCGTGCTCGTTGTGGCCGCCGCTCTGTGGTGGGTGGCCCACCGCCGGGTGGCGCGTCGCCTGGCGCTGCGAAACGCCCGACGACGGCCGGCAGAGAGCGCGCTGGTGGTGGCCGGCAGCCTTCTGGGAGCGGCCCTGATCACCGGCAGCCTCATCGTCGGAGACACGCTCGACTCTTCGATCCGGGTGAGCGCGCGCACCCAGCTGGGCCCGGTGGACGAGACCATCACCGTGGCCGAGCCCGGCAGAGCCCGTGACCTGGCGGCCCGGATCGAGTCGCTCGACGCCCCCATCGACGGAGTGATCTCCTTTCTGCAGGTGTCTGCGACCGTGGCCGACGGGACCGGCTCGGACGCCAGGGCCGAGCCCGATGCCCGGCTCGTCGAGCTCGCTTTCGACAGCGGGCGCAAGTTCGGCTCGGAGGTTGACGCCACGGGACTTTCGGGGAACACGCCGTCCTCCGGCGAGGTCGCCGTCACCGAGGACCTCGCCGCCACCCTGGGCGCGACCGTGGGCGACGAGGTCGAGGTCTACCTCTACGGCACCAGGCGTTCGCTCGAGATCGTCCGGGTGCTCCCGCGCCTCGGGCTCGCAGGCTTCTGGACGGGTTTCGAGAGCACCAGCAGCAATGCCTTCGTCGCACCCGGGACCGTCGCGGATGCGCTCGGCTCGGAGCTGCCGAAAGGAGCGGTTCCGCCCACGACGACGGTCGCGGTGTCCAACCGGGGCGATGTCGAGGGCGGCGCCCTTCTCACGGAGAGAGTCATCGAGGCGATCGAAGGGGAGCTGGGCGGCGATGCGCTCCGGGTCGAGCCGGTCAAGCGGGACCTTCTCGTGCAAGCCGAGGAGCAGGGGCAGCAGTTTTCGGAGCTGTTCTTGAGCATCGGCTCGTTCGCGGTGCTCGCGGGCATCCTGCTGCTCGTCAATATCTTCGTCATGCTCGCCGAGGAGCGTAAGAGCCAGCTCGGCATGCTGCGAGCGGTGGGGATGACGCGTGCAGACCTAGTGCGCTCGTTCATCCTTGAAGGGACCCTCTACGCGCTGGTGGCGAGCGCATTGGGGGCCGGGGCCGGGATCGGCGTCGGCTGGGCGATC
Source organism: Actinomycetota bacterium (assembly GCA_013695465.1). Lineage (GTDB taxonomy): Bacteria > Actinomycetota > CADDZG01 > CADDZG01 > WHSQ01 > JACDAL01. Next base: position 1,975 of record JACDAL010000102.1, read on the forward strand.
GTGAAGCTGGCGGCGCCCATTTTTTCGGGCGGCGGAGACCTCTCCTTGGACCTCTCCTTCTCGCTGAGCCGTGAGAGCCTCATCTCGGGCTTTCTGATCGGCTTTCTGATATCCACCGTGACGGTGATCGGCACCAGTGCTCGGATCGCTCACATCAACATCATCCGGGCGATCCGAGATCTGCCCGACCCGGCCCGCTCCGCCCCTCGGCTCGCGACGTTGGTGGGCGGTGGGCTACTGGCCCTGGCGGCGGCGAGCCTGTTCGTCACGCTGCTCGGCGAACGTGACGCGTGGGCGATTGCCATTATGGGTCCCCCACTGGTTGCCTTCGGGCTCCTCCCGACTGGCTCTCGGCTCGTGGGACGCCGCACGGCAGTACTCGTAGCCGCGGCGAGCTCGCTGGTGTGGGGGATATTCGGCAACACGATCACCGGAGGACAATTCTTCGACTCCGGCGAGCTTGTCGCGTTTGTCTTCCAGGGGGTGTTGCTGACGTTCTCCGCGGTCATCCTGTTGTCGCAAAGTCAGGAGTCTCTGGAGGGTGGGATCCGACTCGTGGCGGCTCGGAGCCTTCCGCTGCGGCTGGGCCTCGCCTACCCCCTCGCACGGCGCTTCCGCACCGGGCTCACCCTCGGCATGTATGCGCTCGTGATCTTCACGATGACGTTCATCGCCGTGCTCACTAACGTCTTCACCGGACAGATCGATCGCGCCACGAGGGACGAGGCCGGAGGATTCGAGCTGCTCGTGACGGCCTCGGAGGCGAACCCTCCCGCAGGCCGCGCCCTGGAGCGCGCCGAAGGCATCGCGCGAGCGTCCGCCCAGGTGCATGGGACCGCGTTGTGGCAGCCCCGGTCCTTCAGCGAGCCCGCGCCGTGGCCGGTCACCGGGGTCGAGAAAAGCTTCGTGAGGATCGGCCCGCCGGCGATCGAGGAACGGGCCCCCGGCTTTGCCGGCGACGCTGCGGTGTGGCGCCGCCTGGTTGCCGACCCAACCACCGTGGTCGTCGACAGCTTCTTCCTACAAGCGGGAGGAGGCCCGCCCGCCAGCTCGGTGCAACCGGGCGAGACTATCGAGGTCATCGACCCGGTGACCGGCGCGGGCGTAGATCGGCGCGTCATCGGCGTCACCGACTCGGGCCAGGCGTTCTCGGGCGCATTCATGGCGAGGCGCTCGGTCTCGGAGGTGTTCTCGGGCCGGGTCGCCGCCAACCGTTTCTACGTCGTGACCGAGCCATCTGCCGACCTTGATGCCGTCGCAGCCGGATTGCAGGGTCGTTTTGTCGACAACGGGGTCGAGGCCCGTTCGTTCCGCTCGATCATCGAGGAGAGTCAGCGGCTCAACCTGCAGTTTCTGCAGCTGATGCAGGGCTATCTTGCGCTCGGCCTGCTGGTCGGCATCGCCGGGCTCGGCGTGGTCATGGTGCGGGCAGTCAGAGAGCGGCGGCATGAGATCGGGGTTCTGCGGGCGCTGGGCTTCCTGGCTCCCATGGTGAGGCGCTCGTTCTTGCTCGAGTCCGGGTTTACCGCGCTGGAGGGCATCCTGGTGGGCTCGAGCCTGGCCTTGGTGACCGCGGCCCAGCTAGTCGCCAACGGCGACTTCGGAGAGGGCCTCGAGTTCGTCATCCCGTGGCCGGCGGTAGGCTTGCTGTGCGCGATCTCGCTGATGGCGTCTCTGCTGGCCACGTTGTGGCCGGCGCAACAGGCGTCGAGGATCCCGCCGGCGGTGGCACTGAGGGTGGCCGAGTAGGGCTCCTCGGCCGCGGCCCCCTGCCCCGGGATCACGGTTCGAGTCTCTGCGAGCCAACGCAAAGTTGGCTCATTCCTACGCTGAGGATAGGTCGGGAATAGCGTCCATCCGCTCGCGTAGGGAGCGGGCTTGGAGCAACCCAGCGCAGAGGCGACTAGTTCGTTGGGAGAGTCGCGCACGCGCCCGTCGACCTAATCGGCCGCGGCAAGGGGGGTAGCCTGCGGCCGTGAGCGTGACCGACTGGCTGCTCGACGGCGACCCCGCCATCCGCTGGCAAGTGCTGCTCGATCTCACGAACGCGTCCCCCGACGAGGTCGCGGCCGAGCGAGCCCGGGTGGAGCACGAGGGCTGGGGCGCCCGCCTCCTCGCGCTCGAGGATCCCGACGGGCTCTGGGCGGGCGGTGCATGCTTCCCCGCCTCCTACACCGGCGGTGAACCAGGGCAGCCCTGGACCGCCACCATGCACACGCTGCAGACCCTGCAACTCCTCGGGCTCGACCCGGCGTCGGGGTCCGCCCGCCGCGCGATCGCGCTCGTCGCGGAGAATGGGCGCTGGGAGCACGCCGGGCAGCGGTACTTCGACGGCGAGGTCGAGCCGTGCATCAACGGCAGGACGATCGAGACAGGGGCGCACTTCGGCGTGGACGTTGCGGCGATCGTTGACCGGATCCTCGAGGAGCGGCTCAAGGACGGCGGCTGGAACTGCGAGGCCGAGAACGGATCGGTGCGGTCCTCATTCGACACGACGATCAACGTGCTCGACGGCTTGTTCGAGTTCGAGCGCGCGACCGGCGGGTCCGCGGAGGTGCGCACAGCCCGGCGCGGTGGTGAGGAGTACTTGCTCGAGCGCGGCCTCTTCCGCCGCAAGAGCACGGGGGAGGTCGTCGACCCTGCGTATCGCGAATTTGCGTTCCCGTATTACTGGCACTACGACGTTCTGCGGGCGCTCGACTACTTCCGACAGACGGGCGCGGATCCGGACCCCCGGATGACCGAGGCGGTGGCCGACGTGCGGTCGAAGCAGCACTCCGATGGACGGTGGCTGCTCGACCGCATCCATCCGGGTCGCGTCCACTTCGGCCTGGAGAGTGTGGGAACGCCGAGCCGCTGGAACACCCTCCGCGCGCTCCGGGTGCTCGAGTGGTGGGACGAGACCACCTGACGCCTCCCAGGGAAGGACAAGCGCATCGTCCTCCCAACCCGAGTACGTGTGTCCCACTGATCGCGCGGCTTCGAGCCTGAGGTGAGCTCTCTCCGAGGCGCTGAACTTTTTCGAGTCGGTGGGAGCGACCCGCCATATCGCCGAGTGCCATGAGGCTCTGGCGGCGACTGCATGAGGACGTGCTCGTGAGATGGTCGGCGGCCCCTCGGCTGGAACCAAGAGGGCTGGATTACTTGTTGGATCGACTGCTTCAAGTGGGGAGGCGGTGAATGAGTAGGTCCACCAATCCGAACCATTTACGGCTTCACCAGGCGGACCGCGGTATTGGAGTTGGGTCCGCCGGATTCACCTTTTCCTGTTCGGGGTCGGGGCTGGATGTAACTGGATTCCCCATGCCACGATTTGGACCTGGGATTGCTCGAACTCTACCTGTGTGAGCATCTGAAGCACTGTGACCACGCTGACGCTTGTGGAAGATCGAGGCCCTGTCGGACAGGATGAACGGACTGAGCGCCCGCGTCGAGGAACAAGGTGTTCACCTCAGCGAGCGCATCTATGAGCTAGCAATCAAGCTCTAGCACCAT
>JACDAL010000117.1 GCA_013695465.1 Actinomycetota bacterium
CGCCAAACAGGCCGACTTTGAGAGTGCCGGAGTTTGAAACTCGTGGGAAGGCGTTCGGGAGCTCGGCTCAGACCTCGCCTGGCTCATAACCCGGAGGTCGCGGGTTCAAATCCCGCCCCTGCAACCACAAAGGCCCCGGCGTGAGAATCCGGCCGTTCCTGGGAGTTCCCCTAGCAGGCCATTACTCCATCCGCCGGCACCGACCCCGGCAACCTAGATGTGCAATCAGCGTGAGTTGATCCTCAGTGCCCGAGCGGTGCGGAGGTCAAGTGGTTGAGCCCCGACGTGCGATTTCAGCCGCTCGATCAGGGTGCGCCGCTGGCCGGGGGTCGGCATGGCGAGCGGATCAGGAGTCCTGCAAGCTCATCCAGGAACTTCTTTCGCACCCGGCGGCCGGCTGGGGTAAGGACTCGACCAGGATCTGAGGTCTGGACATGCGGGGGCGCGGACGTAAGGTCAAGGACACCGTTAAAGGCCAACTTACTGCCAGAGGGGGAGAAGAAGATGGCTAGGGAGACGAGATATAGGGTGATCTACTTCAACGAAAGCGACATCGAGGTCTACAACGAGGACTTCCACACCTTCAACGACATGCTGGAACAGGGCCAGCCGCTTAGCCCGCCACCCCACGTAAAGCGGACTGAGGTATGGATGACTCACTTGCTTTTCAGCACACCCGAGTAGTGTCGGCAATAAGGGCGCGGAGAGAGCCTTCATCTGGACCGGCGTCCCCCGTGTCTGTTACATCCCAGCCACCGCTGTCCCTGTTGAACTCCATAACGTGTTCTGGTCCTACGGGGAAGGCGATCTGCGAGGGAAGTTTGGCAGCATCGTGGCAGCAATCGGGCAAAAGGAGAGCGTGCTATTCACGTGCGTGCGCTGAACCGAACGCGCCGGGAGGCGGAGCTAGTTGAGCCTGAGCCGGAGCAAGACCTCGTTGTCGTACACGATCTCACCGGTTTGCTCGAACCCGTAGCGCTCGTAGAACGTGATCGGACTGCCGTCGCCCTGGCCGGCGCTCGTCCACAGCACCTCGACTTTAGGTCGCCCGCGGAAGTACTCAACGATCAGGTCGAGCGTTGCGGTGCCTAGGCCTCGTCGCTGGTAGCGCTCGTCAATGAGCAGCTTCCAGAGATAGTGCGGGATGTACTCGGGGCTGCCGACCTCGTCGGCGATCATCACGAACCCGACCGGCGACTCGTCAGTATAGACCGCCCAGTACAGGGCGCGGCCGTCTGGCTCTTCGCTTGCTTCACGCAACGACTCGGCGACGCTGCTGACGAACTGCTCCTGAGCCGGTGAGACGCGCAGTGCCTCGACTGCGTCGCGATTCGATTCGCTGATCGGTCGGAGCGAGACCATGACCAGGACAGTACCCCAGGTTCGGGTCGCCTTCGCCGACTCTCAGTCTGGACGATTACAACGAGCAGCAGCCGGGGCGCTTAAGGAGCGCACGCAGCTGATCGACCAGTCGTGCGGTCACAAGCTCACGAGCCAACTGGACGGGCCGGCGGGCTTGACGGCCGCAGCCACACGGAAACCCGTGCAGGCTGCATAGTGGACGTGACCGTATCCACCAGGTCCGTGCACAGCTCGTCGAGATCGATCTCGTCGCGCAGCCGGGCCGAGAAGCTTTCCACTGTCTTGACCGCGTCGTACTTGTGCCGGTAGAAGCGGCGGTCGATGAATCTCTGGATGCGGGCGCGCGCGGGCCCGAAGAGTCCGGCAACCAGGAGCGTGGTGGCGGCTATGACGAGGCTGTTGTCCGAGTCGCCTCCCAAGCCGCGAACCAATCCCCCCATCCCCACCACGCCGCCCACGTAGACCGCCGCCAGGAGGGTTGTCAGCAGCCCATAGACCAGCGCCCGGTTGATGATGATGTCGATGTCGTAGAGTCGGTGCTTCAAGATCGCGATCCCCATGGCGATCGGGATGACGGGAAAGACAATGCCTATGGCATTGGACAGAACCGATTCCAAGAGTGACACCAGCTGGTTGTTGACCTTCAGCTTCTGCGTGAGGATAGACGTGAGGAGCAAGAGTATAAAGAAGACTGCGACTCCCGCTCCGGCTGTGGCCATCCATTTCAGTTGTAGCCGCTCGCGGCCTCGCGAGCGGCGGAAGCGCAGCACGAGGCTGACCGCCGAGATGAGGAGCGAGAGCGCAATCAGGACCACGCCGAACTCCCACGCGTCGACAACGGGCTGCAGAGCTTGGATCCCGAGCGGATTGGGGCTTCGAGGCACTTCTGGATCTTGCGCGGAGATGTCCCGAAGCGTGAGTGGGATGAAGGGATTCACCAGGAACTGCACCGCAAGATTGATACCCGAGGCCCAGGCAAACGCGCGCCAGCGCCTCGACAACAGTCTGCCGTTCGGGAACAACAGGATCAGAAAACTCCCCATCAGACCCACGGCCGGGATCCACAACGAGGAGGTGAGCGCCAAGACGAGGTCTGGCCGCCACAGCGAGCCCGGCTCAGCGACCCAGGCGTACCAAATGTAGAGGTCTGCGAGGAATAAGAGGCCCCAATCGACCCCGATCACAAGCAGTATCCAGCCGATCGGATTGCGCGGCTGAGAGGCGGCGACGAGGACCCCCACGGTTGGGAAGATGAAGAATAGGACGGGGCCGACGGTCCGCTCTGCGTCCCAAGGCACTCCGGAGATTAGAAAGAAGAGGAGGAAGGCCAGGGCACCGACCAAGGCCGCCGCGGCCAGGCCATACGTGGCCCAGGCCAGGCGTATGAGGCTGCGGTCGGAAATTGTCAGCACATTATGTCCCCAGCGTTCCGATCTCGTTACAAGAGTGGCCAGGCTTACAGCACCCGTCGGGGGCGGGCCCCGGCGAACGGGTTCATGACGCGCACGGTCGAGGGGAGCGGTTCGAGATAGGCCGCGATGGCCGCGAGGATCGCTGGAGAGGAACGCGCGGGATGCCGCGCTGGCCCCTGAGGCGGCCCTGTGCGCCGCTCGCTGTTCAGGACGCGTGTCTGGAGCCCGCGGTGAAGCGAGGGGGCATCGCTGAAACACTCCCCCGCTTCCATGACCTTCGGCATTCGGCCGCCGCCATCGCCATCCAGGCAGGGCGCACCCGAAGCTCATCCAGGACATGCTCGTCCACGCGTCGATTGTGATGACGCTCGACAGGTACTGGCATCTACTCAGTCAGTGGGCGAGGATCTTGCTCGTCGTGTCGACGACCTCGGACGTTCTGCCGCGCATATGCCGCGCGCCGCCTTCAGGAACGACATCACTCCGGCGCACATGATGGTAGAAGGGGTGTGACCTGCGACTCTAGGAAGTGGGGCGTGCTGGGATTGAACCGGCGACCTCTTCCTTAATCATGCCGGACCGGAGGTCACCGGGACTACGTCAGTTCGCCCCAACCGAGGCTGAGAAAAATGTTGTCGAGGAGTTGATCCAGATTGCGACACAGGTCGAAAGCCAGGTCCACACCTTCTTGGGCTTTCTAATGTCGCACACGCCGCGATGCTCGACAAGGAGACTGGGACGGCCAGGCGGCGGCCCCTCCCCAAGTTATTTGCTGAGGGGGGACCCCCCACAGGGGGCTTCGCCTTCAGATAGAGCGCATGCGGGTAAAAGTCTGTAAACCGTACATCCTGCGAGGGTGACCGTTCCACGGTCTGCGATATTTTAGGGGCGTGTACACCGTCCAAGAGCGGGATCGCGTGCGCGATCACGTGCTGGAGCTCGCTCGGAACGACTCCCGCGTCGTGGCGGGGGCCGAGGTCGGTTCCCTCGCCCTCGGCGGGGGAGACCACTGGTCCGATCTCGATCTCACGTTCGGCGTAGCCGGCGGGTTTGCTCTCACGGACGTGCTCGATGACTGGGCGCGCGATCTCAGCTCGCGATTCGACGCGGTTCATCTGTTCGACCTCGTGGCCGATCCGGCGATCTACCGAGTCTTTTTGCTACCCGACTACCTGCAGTTGGACGTCTCCGTGTCACCCGCGTCGCAGTTCCGCTCCACCAATCCGCGGTTCAAGCTTCTGTTCGGTGAGGCAAACAAACCCAACTACAGAGGGCCCCCGCCGCGCGGCGAAACTCTCGGGTGGGCGGTGTTGTACGCGCGGCACGCGCGGGCCTGTATCGAACGAAACCAATGGTGGCAGGCCGAGTACGCCATCACGAACCTCCGCTACCACGCGATGGCGCTCGCCTGCTTACGGCTGGACCTGCCCGCCTACTACGGCAAGGGATTCGATCAGTTGCCGGCCGAGGTGCGCGATGCGTTCGACGAAGCGCTCGTGCGATCGCTCGAGCGCGACGAGCTCATCCGCGCTTTGAACGCCGGGATCAAGGCACTACTGAGGGAATGCGAAGTTGCTAACAAAGACGGTCGCATCCTCGAACGCCTCCGCGAGATGGCGGGCTAGGGTAAGGCGCGTGGCGACCGAGATCTACCTGTCGGATATGGGTTAGCTGGTCCAGTCCGGTGCCGGTCATGGACGCTGTCATGGACGCTTTGAGTGGGGCGTGCTGGGATTGAACCAGCGACCTCTTGCTTGTCGAACAATCGACTCACTTGCGTTTTCCCTGGTCCAGGAACTCTTGCCCTGGTCAGCGACCATTTGTATTACCCCTGAATACCCGCGATGTCCTCCCGTGGCACCCTCTGAGGAGTACTCAATGCGTACCGGCCCCCTTGGCGAGGGAGGCTAGGCTGCTGCACACGCTCCCTCTACCGCTCGAATCCACGCTTCAGGCGGCTGGCAGCAGCTGCAGCCACGATCCGTGGTTTAGGAACACCGGGCGGCCGGTTCAGGAGCCACGCAGGGAGCTGGAGTGGGCGTCGAAATCCAGGGCTCTCATTTGACTGAGAGTTCGCGGAGAGAGCGTCTGATCCAGTCGATTGCCGCGATCGAGTCCAATTCCGGCAAAATCCCCCGAGCCACCTGAGCCCGAGGCCCCCCAGGTGCCAGAAGGGTGATGAGGCCGTGGTCACGTGCCCATTTGAGGGCGTGGCTGGCGGAGCCCTCGGACACCTTGGCTCTGAGGGCGAGGGGGCGGACGGGGAGCTTGAGGTCGAGCTTGCCGGCCTTTTGGGAGGTCCTGAGGATGGCGACCAAGACACGTGCGATCGTGGGCCGGTCGAGCTCCATGTGGGGGCGTGGGTCTCGAGCTCGGCCAGGCGACCCGCAGCTGGGAGCAGTCACGGATGGTCTCGTTGATGGTCTTGTCAGAAAAATTCGCGGCGGCGGCCCACGACTTGGCCCACCACCGCTTGATCTTGTCAGAGCGACGGTCGTGGAGCTTTGAGGTCAGGGGGCCTTGCTCCAACAGGCGGCGGGCGGCGTCCAGCGACCATCCCCGGCTGTAGGCGTGGACGAGGACGGCTTGGATGGCGGCGGATCGGTCCGGCTCGCCGGAGTGCTTCGAGTAGCGGCCGCCGCTGCCACCGTGGCGGGCCAGTCGGTACATGGCCGGGCTGAGCCGGTGCTGGGATGCCAACGTATGTCATGAGGCGGCCGGGCCTTGGCACGGAGGGCGGCTGGATGTCCTTTTCTTCAGTGGGCTGGCGAAAGACCCGATTGTTCAGGTGAGGCCGCCTGTTCTTGGAGCGGCGCTGTCTAGCCGCGCCGAAGCACTCGGTAAATCGTCTCCGACTCGGGGCTCGGACGCGGTTCCTTGTTCCAGCCGATGTCCTCGGCCTTTTCTGAAATGACTGCCTTTACCACACTGATGTCAACGTCATCCTCGAAGAAGGCGATCGAAAGACCGTTGCCGGTGGCAGGGTCAATCAGGTGGTAAGCGTCAAGGACCCCTGGCACTGTCTTGGCTGCGTCGATGACCCACTGACGGTCATCGTCGGGCATGGGCTTCCAAACTGCGACGCGAGCGATCATTAACCACCTCCGGTCAGGACTTTCTTCGACCTGTCATTGATCCAAAGCGACACTCGCTTCTCTATACCTCACGACGTGGATCCACTGACTCTTGCCTGTCGCTTCTACCACCGGTCGAGATGATCCCCGCGCCTTCCGAGCAAAGGCTTGCGATCAGCGGTTGATGAGCCTCCGCACGCGCTTCGACAGATCCCTGAGCAGACCTTTTACATCTATGGAGATAACTGTAAAATATTCCCCATGCGGATCGTTGGGTACGCCAGGGTGTCTACTATCGCCAAAGTGAGCGCCGGCTTGGTCTGGAGGTCCAGGAGCGCGCCATCCAACAGTGGGCTAGAGTTGGGGGACATCGCTTGATCGGCATCTTGCGGGATGAGGGCGTGTCCGGCTCCAACGGTCTAGAGACTCGTCAGGCCCTTCCCGACGCCCTGGCTCTCATTCGCAGCCGAAAGGCCAACGCCCTCGCCGTTTATCGGCTCGACCGCCTCGCCCGTGATCTAGTCCTCCAGGAGACCATTCTGGCGGAGGTCCGCAAGATTGGCGGCGACGTTCTCTCGACCGACGGTGTCGAGCAGGCGTACCTCAAGGATGATCCTGAGGAGCCATCGCGTCGCCTGATACGACAGATCCTCGGGGCGGTGTCCGAATATGAGAGGTCGATCATCTCGTTGCGGTTGAGGTCAGGACGCCGGCGCAAAGCCGAGAAGGGGGGTTTTGCATATGGGGCCCCACCGTACGGCTCGCGAGCCGTGGACGGACAACTTGCGGACGATGCTCACGAACAGCTGGCGCTGGCTCTCATGGTCCGGCTACGCCGAGATGGTGCGCCTCTTTGGGACATCTGTCGGGCACTCGATGATGCTGGTTTTCGACCGAGGCGGGGGGCGACGTGGCGACCAACCTCGGTGAAAAGGATCCTCGACCGGCAGACACTCGCTAGGCATCACGGAAAACAGCTCCGGCCAGGCACGAGAGGCGCAAAGACCCACGGCAGCAGCCGATGACTGAGCTACAGTGGGCGCCAACGCCAGTCGAACCTCTCAGCGGAGGAGAGCCGTTCAAGGGTCTCGACGCAACGGTCATCGACTTCTGGAAATGGGGCTTTAGCGACCTCAGGATGAACATCGTTCGAGGGATCCTTGCCGAGTTCCTCGTGGCTCAAGCCGTAGGTGACAAGACCGACGTGCGCGTAGCGTGGGCGAACTTCGATGTGACAACACAAGATGGTGTCCCGGTTGAGGTCAAGTCGTCCGGTCACTGCCAGAGTTGGAAGCAGAGACGCCTGTCGCGATTGAACTTCCGCAAGCTTACGGGCCGCCGTTACTCAGAGGACGGGGAACTCGGAGCAGAGCCTGAGATTCGAGCGGACGTTATTGTCTTCGCTGTGCAAGCATGCCGCGATTGCGCTCGATACGAGGCCCTGGACATCGCTAAATGGGAGTTTTTGGGTGATCCCGGCAACCGCGATTCAAAAGCACGGTGGAAGATCTGTTGGCATCGACTTCGTGCGACGAACCGCTGGTCATGCTGTCGACTGGTCCCAGCTAGGCAACGCGGTCGCAGACGCGGCGAGCTAAAGGACCAGAGGCCGGGGAAGGAGATGAGGGCAAGTTGGGTAGGCTAGCTGCGGTCAGCTGCTCTCCTTTTGAGGATGTGCAACCGCTCGCCACTCAAGAACTAGATCAGTCGCGGAGAAGCTTTCCCACGGCGACCACATCGCGCAAGGTCCTAGGCGAGGGTCCGGGTCGAGCCGAACGGCGGGACAGCTCCGATGAGTCATAAGCACGTTCACGATCACGGGCACGATCGTCC
>JACDAL010000050.1 GCA_013695465.1 Actinomycetota bacterium
AGCCGACCCTTATCACCGCCGCAGCAACGATGGCGATCACGGCTGCCTTGAGCCCGTAGAAGACTGCGGCGACCCATTCGACATCGCCGTGCACGACAAAGGCCCAGGAAAGCCCGAGAATCAAGAAAAACGCGGGAAGCACGAAGAAGATGCCGGCGACAATGCCTCCGAGCGCGCCGTTCAAGAGCCACCCGATGTAGATCGCGAGTTGCTGCGCCTCGGGACCCGGGAGCAAGGTGCAGAAGTTCAGAGCATGAAGAAAGCGACCGTTGCTGATCCAGCGCTTCCTATTGACGAGCTCGTCGTGCATGATCGCTATCTGTCCGGCGGGGCCACCGAAGTTGATGAACCCGAGGCGGAGCCAATACCTGAAGGCCTCGCGGAAGGGCACCAACGCGCCCGCTTTCCCGGGCGAATTCTCGGGTTGCTCGTCGAGGGCAGGAGGCGGCCCGGAACGGGGCACCGAGGGATCCGGGCTCACGACTCTATTCTAACGCGCGGCACGCCCCGTTCCCGTTCCCGAGCAGCTCTCCTTCAAGTTGTAGGTTCGCCACCTGAAGAGGTCGACATTTCCAGTGAAAGGGTATCGCCGCCCGTGATACACCCCAGCGGAAGCCGCTCCAGATGGCTTAACGCCACGGTATTTGCACTCCTCTTATCGGCATTCGCCTGCCAGAGGAGCTCACAGCCAATCGCTCCGAATCGCAAGGCTCCGCCTCGTTCACAAGCAGGCGATCTTGCGCAGAGCAAACCAGAGCAAAGGCCCCGAACATTCTCATCTAACGATCCGATGCGTCGGGGCTGCGGACTGAAAGAGGGATGGCTGGAGCGCATCTGGCGAGGCTATGTTCCCGGACGTTCCGAGGACATCTCGATCGTTCCCAACCTCCCCAACTTCGCAGGCGGCTTCTACTCCGTCAACCACTCCGGACCCTTCGAATACCTGCAGCAGGTCCCCTTGGTCCTCTACGGGCCGGGTCGGATCAAGGCGTCCGGGCGTGTGCACAGGCCCGTCACCATCGCCGACGTGTATCCCACCGTGGGTCGATCCTTGAACGTTCGACTGCCCCAGCGAGACGGGAGCATTCTCAAGGAGGCTCTGGCTGCAGACGCCGGCGGTAGGCCGAGATTGGTGGTGACGGTGGTCTGGGATGGAGTGGGTCGAAACGTCCTCGAACGATGGCCCGGAAGGTGGCCGACTTTGAGGCGGCTGGAGCGCGAGGGCACCTCCTATCTAAACGCGACTGTGGGCTCGTCCCCATCAATAACACCTTCGACGCATGCAACCCTGGGCACGGGAGCCTTTCCCCGCAAGCACAAGGTGGCCGGCATCTTTCTTCGCAAGAACAACACGATCGTCGAAGCGTTCTAAGAAACGAGCCCCGCCGATCTCTTCCTGAGTACTTACGGCGATGATATCGACGCTGCTCTCAACAACCAACCGAAGGTGGGAATGCTTGGCTGGAGCAACTGGCATCTCGGGATGATGGGGCACGGTGCAGGCGCCGGAGGCGACGACAGTGACCATATCGCGATGGTCCTTCTCAACGGCAACGTGGGAAGCAATCCCCTCCACTACTCGACTCCTTCTTACTTATACGGCTTTCCGGGCTTCTCCGAGCACGCGACTACATCGGACCGTGCGGATGGGAAGACGGACGGCCTGTGGATGGGCCACGAGATCCTCACACAGACCTACGCGCCGGCGTGGGTCCATTACGAAACCGACATGGCCGAGGCCCTTCTGCGTCGGGAACGTTACGGGCGCAATTCCGTTCCCGACCTGTTCTTCATCAACTACAAGATGACCGACTACGCCGGACACGAGTACTTCATGGACTCCCCCGAGATGGGATCGGTGTTGGCGGCCCAGGATCAAGCCCTCGGAGCGTTGCTTGGCTTCTTTGGAGCGCGAGATACGGAACTACGTCCTCATCCTCACAGCAGACCATGGGCACGTGCCTCGGCCTTCTCGCTCCACAGGCTGGCCGGTTCAGCAGGGGCCGTTGGAGGACGACATCAATGCCGAGTTCAAGGTCCCTGTGGGCGAATCGCTTGTCGATGAGATGACGGCGGTCGGCATCTTCGTCGACCGCGCTCTGATGCGGCGGCTGGGTACAACACTTGCCGCTATCCCAAATACCTGAACGGCTATCGCATCCGCTCCAACTGGGACGAGCCGAAGTTTCCAGACCGCTTCGAGGGCCGCTGTCGAGAGCACATGTTTGCCGCCGCCTTTCCGAACTCGCTGCTCCCCGAAGTCCTGCACTGCAGCTCGGGCCGATGAGCCAAAGGCTGGTACAACTCGCACGCTGAGGTTCCAGGGCCCAACGTCGAAGACAAAGAGGTCCAGTCAGCACGATCCAACCTGAAAAAGTGTGTCACACCCCCTTGTCATGATGATGGGCATGGGAGCAGGCATCTTCGCAGCGATCGCAGAGCTGGAGAAGGAGGACGCAAACCTCCAGCCAGAGCTACTGACTGCCGAGCGTGCGCGCGAGCTGATGACTGCCTATGCCAGCGCCGGCAAGCTCGTCTCTTTCGGCATCGCGGCCCTCTCACGCAAGCTGGATGACTCCTCGGAGCTGGCACGGCTGACCGGCTCCTCTGTGGGCAGAGCGAAAAACGTGGTGACGACGGGCACGGTCATGGCCTCTTGGAAGAGCTGAGCTCTGCGCTGATGCGTGGCGACATCTCTCTCCATCAGGCTCACGAGATCGCAACCGCCGAGGAGTCGGCTCCCGGGGCTGCTAAAGAGCTCGTAGCCGTGGCCCAGGAGCAGCCCTTCCACGTGCTACGGGACAAGGCGCGCAAAACCAAGCTGGAGGCCGAGCAGCGTCGTGACCTCGGTATGCGTCAGCATCAGGCCCGCAGGGCACGGAACCACTCAGACGCGCTCGGCATGGTGCACATCCGCATGGAGCTCGAGCCTCATCTCGGTGCACCCATAGTGGCTCGGGCGCCGAGGCCGAAGCGCAGCGGCTCATCCGCAAGGCCAGGGACGAGGGCACGAAGGAGCCTTTCGAGCGCCACAGCTGGTCGTGCTCGTGAGCCACGAGGTGGCACGACGGGGCTGGAGCGATGTCACCGAGGGCGAGGTGTGCAAGATCCCGGGGCTCGGGCCGGTCTCACCTGCAGCGGCCAAGAAGATCGCCTCCGATGCGTTTCTGAACGGGGTTTTTACGACGGCACCGACCTGCGACGGCTCAAGCGCTGGTCGCGCGACATCCCAGTCGAGGTGCGTGTCGCTCTAAAGCTGGGACCAGGCCCCGAGTTCGACTGTATCGTGTGCACGGGCGGTAACCGATTTCGAACCGAGCTCGATCACGTCCGGCCGCGCTCGGCGGGGGGTCCCACCTCCAGCGACAACCTGAGGCCACGGTGCTACCGATGCCACCAAAGGAAGACGGCGCGCGACAGGGGGCCGGGCGCTTTGGGTCTGCCGAGCCGTGACCGCACTCGTGGTTGCGTCAGGCGCAACAAGGCGCTCGAATGGTCGAAATCCCCATTCGGGCGGGAGCTCGATCTTCAGCCAGCGAGCCTTCTGAAAGATTCGTGCAGCTGGGACGAGACGCGCACCTAAGAATCACTTGCTTCCATGTTTCTCGAACAAACACATCCCGCCTACCGGGGGGCCGGCCTCGAGCCGTTGTCAGCCCGCCGCCGTGCCGGGATTCTCGAGCAGCGGAAGACCGTCCACGTAGGTCACGGAATTGGTCCGGACAGCCGGGAGCCGCGGACCGGGCGTAACGATCCCGACCAAGTTCAAGGGATCGGCGGCCGAGAGTTTGACCATCTCCTCTGTGCGTCGCTCTCGCCGCACCGACCGCAATAACTCGACGGCCCCGATGTGAGCGTACTGCTCCCCCGAGAAGCCCGAGACGAAGCGCCCGCCACGGATCGTGCCTCGGGCCTCGAGACGACGCATCGCCCACAGAACCTCGCGCCACGGCAGCGTCAAGCACTCGCGCGCGAGCAGATCTCGAAACACCACTCCCCAGCGAGCGAGGAGCTGTTCGGCCACGGCCTCGGCCACAGCATCCCGATCGTCAATAGGAGTGGCGTCCGGGAACAGAGACCATCGCCCTTGGGCGCGCGCACCGGGCCCAGCACCACGGCGCAGGCCCCTCCGAGGGTGGCGCTGGCGCTGTGCCCAGCGAGTGCGCGCCGACAGAAGCCCTCGAACTGCGTCGAAGCCGTCTGCGGTAATGAGTCCGCGGGATACCCCGTCCCACAGACCCTCCTCGACCTCGGTCGGAAGACGTCCGCTGGCGGCCACCAAGTCGGCATGAAACAGGGCCCCGCTCGAGCGCAGGCACTCGAGGACGTCGTAGCCGGCCCCCGGTCGCGGCTCGGCCGGGGACGACTCGCCTCGAATCGCCTGTAGAAGCCACTCCAGGTCGGCCCGCAGGGCGAGGCTCACCGGCGTTGCTCGCGACGGTGTGGCTGCGCTGCGCTTCGGTGGGGCGTCTGCCTGTGCCGGCCGGACGCTGAGCCTGCCCCAGACCACCTCGCCCGAGAGACAGACAGTGTCGAGCCGGTCGGCTCTATAACCCTCGACGCGACCCGGCAGAATAGCTTCCTCCCAGGCGCCGGTCGGGATCTCGAAGCCCTGCAGCTGCTCGATTATCTCGAGCATTCCCGAGCGCCCGGAGACCTGCGTTCCGGGAGCCACATGCTGCCAACGCAACAGGAAGCGCATGAAGTCCCGGGCGGAAACCGGCTCGATCTCTTTGCGGAGCCGCTTTCGAGTGTAGGAATGGATGCGGGCGAGTAGCCGGCGCGCGCAGAACTCCTCTTCGTCGGGTGAGGAGAAGTTGCCTCGCAATGCGAACCCCTCGGCCTCGAGTTGCAGCAGCGCACTCGACACGACATCTTCCGCCAAGCCCGTCGAGTTGGTGAGCTGCGCAACCGTTGCAGGGCCGGCCACATCGAGATGACCGCGAATGACGGCAGCAGCGGTGGTGTAAGCCTGTGGCGGGGTATCCGAAGCGAAGGCCGCAGGCGGGGCTATGTCGGGATCGAAGCTCGCACGCTCGAACAATGACTCGGCGGCCACTCTGCTCTCGATTGCAGTCCACAGCAGTCCGCCACCGGTGCACAGGGTTGTCACCCGATGAGCCTCGACAAGGACATTGAAGTGTGCCTGCCACTCGGCCATCGGCCGCGCAACCACAAGTGAGGTGAGCACATCGTGGAGCTCGTCGGGGTTGCGAGGCGCCGGGCGGACCTCATCGCGCACCCGTTCGATGGCTTCAGGATCGAGACGGCCGATGTCGGTCGCCTCCAGCGGGAGGCCCCGGCGAACGCGCACGGCTCGAGTGCGCCGTTCCTCGAGCGGCGCATCGTCCAAGAACGTATAGGGACGTGCGCTCAGGATCTCGTGAGCCAGTGGGGACGGTTCGGTAGTGTCGCGAAAGTGCATCCGCACCGTGCCGGACTCGAAGCTCTCGATGAGAGCTCTGAGCCCGTCGATGTCCATGGCCTCATGCAGGCTGTCGTACATGGTCTGGCGAACGAGAGGATGCTCCGGAATCGGAATGGGACCACTCACGTTCTCCTGGCACGCGGCAAGCGTCGGAAACACCGCGGCCATCAAGTCGTCGGATTCCATGCGCTGGATGGGCGGTGGATTCTTCCTTCCACCCCTGTAGCGCAGCACCGCCAGAGACCGGTTGAGGTTCCAACGCCAGCGGGTCGCGAACATGGGCGAGTCGAGCACCGCCTGCTGGAGCACGTCCTCGACGGTCTTCGACGACAAGAACCTCCCCACATCGGGGAGAGGAAAACTGTGCTGGGGGCCGAGAGACAAGACGATGGCATCGTCAGAGGCTGCCGCCTGGAGCTCGAAGTCGAAGCTCTTGCAGAAGCGCTTGCGGAGTGCGAGACCAAGCCCCCGGTTGATCCTGCCGCCGAAGGGAGCATGGAGGACGAGCTGCATCCCTCCGGTGTCGTCGAAGAAGCGCTCGAAGATGACGTCGTCGAGCGTCGGCAGAAGGCCCAGAGCAGTGCGCGACGCGGCCAGGTAACAGACGATGATGTCGGCAGCAAGGGGATCGATTCCAGCCGTCGATTGCAGCCAGGCGCGGGCTCCGGGAGGATCCTCGGCCTTCAGGTGGCGCTCGACTCCGGAGCGCAGCGAAGCGATCTCGTCGCACAGCTCGTCTGTTCGTGCGGGTGCCTCACCGAGCCAGAACGGCACCGAAGGCGGGGCACCCTGAGCGTCCACCACTCTCACCGCTCCCGGCTCGATTCGGCGTATTCGCCATGACGTGCTGCCCAGCAGGAACACGTCGCCGGCCATGCTCTCGATGGCCCAGTCCTCGTTGACGGTGCCGACGAAGGTGTCGTCGGGCTCGGCGATCACGCGATAGTCCGCCAGCTCGGG
>JACDAL010000064.1 GCA_013695465.1 Actinomycetota bacterium
CGGTGTGGCTGCGGGCGGGCCGGGCGCGCGGGCGCAGGCTGGGGATGTACGACTATCGCGATCGCTTCGATGCCGCCGAGGCGTGGAGACTGTCGCTGCGCTTCCCGACTGGGGGCCGGGAGTATCAGGGGAAGCCGGGCCGATCCGACGCTCGCTGATTTTGGTCCAGCTCGCTTGGAGCCGGGGAGTCAAACGCGAATGACGGGCAAATGAGTCCCGATTTGGTGCTCAGGAGCGCGTGACGCGCGATCGAGTACGCCGCCAGGGATGCTCAGCCACCGAGCCGGGCCGGGCCGACGCTCGCTAGTTTCATCTCGACGACACTTGGAGCGAGGCGTCGAGCTGACGGCACTCCTGTCTGCGTCTCAGCACCACCTGCACCAAGCAAGCAGGCCCCGACGAACATTCTCGGGTTCAGTAGCTCGCGCCAACTCGAGATCGGCCACGACACAATCTCCTTCTTCCCGCCCGGCGAAGATCTCCTCGGGGGCGCCCCGTTGGGGGGCCCATCTATTCTGATCGCCTGAGTAATCCCCCCTTCAGCGCGGCGATCGACGCAAAACTTCGCTTCCGCGAGGCGCGTATCGCAGAATTGTTCAAGGCCTAGAACGCTATCAGGCACATTAGAGGCATCCATCTTTGCCTTGGTAGAGCACCTGTAGCAGCCCCGAGTGCATGACGACTCGATTGCCCGCCACGGAGCGCCACTGGACTGATACACGACGTCCTCCCGGTCGAACTGACCTCGCAAAAGAAAAGGATTTCGAATCGCGATCCACTCGAGTTGATCCTGTGTCGAAGTAGACCGGTCCCGGTTTAGCTACCTTCCCAGCGATAAAGACACGGACCTTCGCCCCTTCATGAGCGCCGGAGAGGTCCAAGCTCAAGGTTGCGCCCACGCCATCGCTGATGCATATGGCCTGTTTGGTCAGTCCGGGGACACCTTGCCACTGCCGGCTGCTCGTCGATGCAGGACCACCGACGCGCCACAGTTGGGTATCGAGGCTCGTGCGGTCGAGAAAGCGAGCGCTTACAACGCCAGCCAGCCCGAGTAACAGACCCACTGGCAACAAGGCTGCCACCACAGGTCGTACTCCTATGTGTCTCACTAGACTCCCGATCATTGGTGGGTGCGTCGGCGAATGTATCTTCGTCATGCGGATCGTGCTTTTTATCCCTTTTGTCAAGTTTGCACCGCAGCGACGTCGATCCCCTACCAATATTTCGAGGCAGGCGGGCTCAAGGGATAGAGCGAAACAAGCATGCCGACACTGGGGCGCGAGCATCGGGCTTGGGCACCCCGACGAGGGAGACGGTTGAGGCGCGTCGAGTTTGCGGCTGAACCCGACGCAGGCGCTTTGCCCTGCGAAGAGCGTAATCCGACCCACTTCCTAAGCGGTCGATTAACCCCCGCCTCCAGGGACCGGATGGAGTGGCGGAGGCCGGGTCTGTGGCGATTCGAGCGCAGCGCGCTCTACTGGCCCCCCCGGGCCGCTCTCCGAGCGCCCGGGGGAACCTGTCGGCCGGCGCTCCGGCGACTGCTTTGGCTAGCGGGGCCCCGGCTCGGGTGGGGCCGAGGCCGGGTCGGCCGCTATCGAACGCAGGGCTCGCTCCTGGTGGGTGGCGAGCTCAGGCGCCTTGGCGAAGGTGCCGCCACCCTCGCCCGGCAGGATCACGAGGGCCGAAGAGACCGGGCGCTCGCGGCCGTCTGAGGGGCGGTTGACTATCTCGCCCCTGACGAACATCGTGGTGGAGCCTCCGCCGTCGAGATTGAACGCCCAGCGCGCGCCGAGGCTCTTGAAGAGCCTCGCGAAACCGAGCGGCGTCATGCCCACGCTGCGGCCGGGTCGGCGGCCGTCGACGGTGACCAGCAGCACGCGGCCGTCGGCGGTGGCGCCGACCCCAGTCCTGGGGTGGCGGTAGAAGAACGAGCCGGTTCCCCGGCCGACGAAGATGGCACCGTCTCGCACCAGCACGGGGTTGCCGCCGATGGCATCACGGATCCCGGGCCAGTCCCGAAACGACCACGTGAACGTCACCTCCTCCGCCTCCTCGAGGCTCATCAACTCGGCCGCACGCGACCCCCACAGAGGAGTCGCAAGGACGATTCCACCACGCCGCTGCATGCGCCCGGCCGAGCAGCGCTGCGCAGTAACCACGGTCGGGATCGCGTGGTCGCTGCCGGCCCCACGCGCCGGCGGGCCAAGGGGGCTGAGCCGCACGGCACATGAGAAGCGAGGGGGTCTGGCGACATCGCCTCCCACGGGCGAGTACCCGGCGATCTCTTGCATCGACGGAATACCTCGGTTGAAGCGGGAGAGGGTCAGCTCTTGGCCGGTAGACGGCACCATCACCGAGCTCGACAACGGGCGGCGCCCGAAGTGAGTTTGGGACTCGGGCTCGTCGAAAGCGAAGTTGCCGCCGAATTGCGGCGGCGGAGACTGCATCAGACGGCCGTCGTCGGCGAACGCGTAGACGGGCCGGCCGTCGGGCCGGGCGTAGTCGCCGTTGATCGCCGCCAGCGCTCCGGTGCGGCGCGCCATCGAAGAGGTCCGCTCGAGCCCGGGCAGCCGGTTGTTCGAGAGCACGACGTCGAGCCTCGACTCCCTGGCGAGGTCGACCGTCAGCACCTTGATCCGCCAGGGCCCTTTGGGGGCGACGATCGAGGTGAGGCTCACACCCTGACCGAGCCGCCGGGTGACCTCTCGGTAGCGTTCAGCCGAGGCGGATGAAGGGCTCAGCAGCAGCAAAAGCGCCACCCCAACAACGATGCGTCTCATCGTGGGCGTTATCGACCAAACGGCGTTTGACCTGAAGAGCGCCGGCCGACCGCTCTGCATACTCAGCCCCCGGGTGAGCGGGGCTGTACCTGCATAGAAGGCTGCGGCTACGCGAGCTTGCGGCGGCGCCGGTCGAGAGCAACGGCCGCTCCGCCGGCGGCCAGCACGATCGGCGCGGCCCACAGCCATGGGGTGGCGCCCGACTCGGAGGCCGAAGAGCTGGGGCCTCTTGTCGCCTCGCTTGCGCTCGACGCCGTCGCATCGCGGGAGGCGCTCGTCACAGTGCCGGGAGAGAAAGAGACGCGACGGCCTTCTCTCGGCGCCGCCCCCGTGCGAGGGACTCCGTCGCCTACGACCACGGCCCCCACCATCCCCGGGTGAAGCGCGCAGAAGTACGGGTAGACGCCGTCCGTGGCGAAGCTGTAGGCGACGCGGTCCCGGTGATTCAGATTCTGCTCCAAGCTTCCCCAACCCATGCCGACGCCGGTGACGGTGTGGGCGTCCATGTCGCGGTTTATCCAGGTGATGCTCTGCTTCGCCTTTATTCGCACCACCACGGGAGTGAAGCAGTAGTCCTCAATAGGGACCACCTGGGTGTGGGCGTCGAAGGGTCGCGGCGCTTCGTGACACAGCCCGCCCGCACCAGCGGGGGCCGACAGCACACCCCAACAGCAGGCGATCGACACCGATAGGACCAAGGCACGACGGCTCACAGCTCTACCTCCCGGTATGGGGGACGGACTGTGACCTCTACGTTCGAGGGCGGCCTTCGGTTCCATTCATTTCAGCGATCGAGCTATGAGCAGCGCTCGGCGAAGGTCCGCCCCCACCTCGAGGCGCAGCGTGAGCCGGCCTCGCTGCCACAGCAGCGTGTTACCTGCGAGGCGAACGGTGTTCTCTCGGATCTCCCCGAAAGGATCGACGTACAGGACGGTGTGGGGGTCACCGGCGATCCAGTAGCCCTGCCTGCCCCCAATCACGACGCTCCGCAGCCGGGAGCCGGGTGGCAGGACCTTCTCGACGAGCTCTCTGTCGAGCGTCCCCTCGAATTGGGTGATGAGTAGCTCGATGTCCCCACTCGGCGCCCGGCGCACGAAGGTGACCGCGTCCCCATCGAGGTAGATCTCGAGGCCTCGAATCCGCGGCGGCTCGACGAGGTCGAAGGGGACCGCCGCAGCCGCTTCCGCCAAGCTCACACGTGATCCCAACTCGGGCGTCACGGCCGGGGAGGGGAGGTCTTGCCCGCTCTCGACCCTCTCGACGCGCACGCCCGGAAGGCCCAGCCAGTCGGCGACCGCCCTGCGCACATTCGGGAGCGCGCTCAGACTCCCAGCCGCCAGCAGAAGCACGAGGGCGGCCGCGACGAGTGTCCATTTCCCTGAGCTCCACCCTGGGCGCCCGGCACGCAGGCGCTGGGACACTTCGGGAGCGACATCCTTGGGTTCAGGCCAGCTCAACACAGGCCCCAGATCCCTGAGCTCTGCCTCGAGACGCTCGTCGGACACGCTCACGGAGTCACCGCCTCGTCCTCCGGCAGCGAGTTTTTCAGCTTGGACAGAGCCCTCGACAGGCGCGACTTGACGGTGCCCGGAGGGCAATCCAGCGCCACCGCCATCTCCTTCTCAGTCAGGTCCTCGAAGTAGCGCAGCGCGATCACGACCCGGTCACGGGGGGCCAGCGACCCGAGCGCGGCCCCCAGGGCCGCGCTCCTTTCGGCGGCGAGAACCGCCGCCTCGGGAGACGGGGCCGCGGCCCCAGAGGAGCGGTCATCTGCGACGCGCGTGGCCAGGGTCTTGCGGCGGGAGGCGCTGCGAGCACGGTTCAGAGCCTCGTGGCGAACGATGGCCATGAGCCAGGCCCGAAAGCTGGCCCCGGCCCGAAAGCTCCCCAGGGCGTAGTAGGCCTTAACGAACGCCTCCTGGGTTGCATCTTGAGCCTCGGCCTCCGATCCCAACACCACGTAGGCGACCCGCTGCGCGAGCGTCTGGTGGAGCCGAACAAGCTCCTCGTAGGCATCTATGTCGCCCTTTGTGGCGCGTTCCACGAGCTGGTCCTCCAGTGGTCGGCCCCTCCAATTCCGGTCGCTGCCGCTCCACCCATTCCGGTCGCTGCCGCTCCACCCATTCCGGTCGCTGCCGCTCCACCCATTCCGGTCGCTGCCGCTCCACCCATTCCGGTCGCTGCCGCTCCACCCGGAGTCTTGTTCAC
>JACDAL010000171.1 GCA_013695465.1 Actinomycetota bacterium
GGGCGGGCGCATCTCCTCTGAGATCGAGGCCTTGAGCCGCGGCAAGTGCTTCGATCGCGAGCACATGCTCAGAGTTGTTGAGTATCTCGGCCGCCCTGCGCGCCGACGTCATCCCCATGCTCACGTGGTCCTCCTGTCCCGCAGAGGACGTTACCGAGTCCGATGACGCAGGCCAGCACAGCCCCCGATTCTCGGAAGCGAGCGAGGCGGCCGTGTACTGGGCGATCATGAACCCCGAGCGCATACCGGGGTCGGCGGTGAGAAAAGAGGGAAGACCGTTGTTGAGATTTGGATCGACGAGCCGCGCGGTGCGGCGTTCGGAGATCGTTGCGTAGCCGGCGAGGCACAGTCCGAGGTGATCGAGCGCAAGCCCCAGAGCCTCGCCGTGGAAGTTCCCCGCCGAATAGACTCGGTTCGATTCGACGAGCACGGTGGGATTGTCGATCGCTGAGCCGAGCTCTGCTTCGAGCGTTGAGCGCACGTAGTAGAGCCCGTCTCTGTACGCCCCGTGTACTTGCGGAATGCACCGCAACGAGTACGCATCCTGCACAAGGTGCTCGGAGTCGCGATGTGAGGCAACGATCGCGCTTCCGTCCAGGAGTGCGCGCAGGTTGCCGGCGACCACTCGTGCTCCGGGATGCTTGCGCAGCGAGATGAGCTCGTCGGAGAACACCTGATCGGTTGCGAAGCACGCCTCTACGCTCATCGCTCCGACGATGTCGGCGCTGAGTGCCAGCCGCCGCGCTCCGCACCAGGTGAGAATGCCGAGCGCAAGCATCCCTTCGGTGCCGTTGACCAGCGCAAGCCCTTCTTTGAAGGAGGGCTCGAGCCGTTCGATCCCGGCCTGATCCAGCGCTTCAGCTGCGTCCATTTCCACACCACCTAACTCTGCCCGTCCCTCGCCCAACAGCGGCAGCGCGAGATGCGCGAGCAGAGCGAGATCGCCCGATGCGCCCAGGGAGCCCTGTGCCGGGACGATCGGGTGCAGACGTGCGTTGAGCATCTGCGCGAGTCGCTCGACCAGCTCGAAGCGAACGCCCGAGATTCCGAAGGCGAAGGTGCGAGCGCGCAGCAGCAGCATGGCCCTGACTACCGCTGCGGGCAGGGGAGGGCCCACCGCCACCGCGTGAGAGCGCACGATGTCCCTCTGGACCCGCTCGGCGTTGGCGGGGGCGATGCGCACGTTGGCGAGCTGACCGATGCCGGTGGTGATGCCGTAGACGGTGCTGCCGTCGGCGACCGCATCCTCCACGATTCTGCGGGACGCGGCCATTCGCTCCGCCACTCCCGGAGCGATTTCGACGCGCTCTGCCTCGAGCGCGACCGCAGTCACGTCTTCGAAGGTGAGCTCGTCACCGATGTGTACCGTCATGAGGGAACTCTAGTACGGCTCCCGTAGGATCGAACAATGCGAGCGATTACGGCCGAGCTCATCCACGACGGCAGCGGTTTCGTGACCGGACGTGCACTGTTGGTCCAGGGTGACCGCAGCGCGGGGCTAGTCTCCTTGGACGCGATCCCGGAGGGCGCTGTGAGAGAAGACTGGGGCCCCGTCGCACTACTGCCCGGCACGGTCAACGCTCATGGGCATGCCTTCCAGAACCTTCTCAAGGGGTTTGCCGACGATCGAACGTTCGATCTTTGGCGCGACGACGTTCTCTATCCGTTTTCCGAGCGACTCGACGGCCACGACATCTATACGGGCGCCTTGTTCGCGTTCGCTGAGGCTTTGCTCGCCGGTGTTACGACGACTGTGGACTTCTTCTATCTCCACGATGGTGGCAACGGCAACGCTCGCCGAGTGATCGAAGCGGCGCGCGCCACCGGCATAAGGCTTGTGTTCGCGCGCGCGTTCTACGACGAGGATGCTCCCAGCGCGGCGCCGGTGCGCTACAGGGAAAAGGCTCACGAGGCCGCCGCCCGGTGTAAAGAGCTCGCTCGAGAATACGAGGGTGATCCGCTCATTTCGATTCAGCCCGCGCCTCACTCCTTGCACGCCGCCTCGCCCGAAACGATCGCCTGCGCGCTCGAGGTCGCCCACGAGCTCGATGTGCCGTGTCATCTCCACCTGGCTGAGGCCGCCTACGAGCGGGCGCATATCGAGGAGCGCTACGGGACGACCCCGGTGCGGCTCCTTTATCGGGAAGGGCTACTCGGGCCGCGGTTGGTAACCATTCACACCGTATGGGTCGACGACGAGGAGCTCGACATGCTGGCCGAGGCCGGAGTGGGAGTCGTGCACTGTCCCGGCGCCAATGCCTTTCTGGGGGACGGCATCGCCCGAGTGCCGGAGATGATTGCACGGGGGATCAGGGTCGCCCTCGGCCCCGACGGGGGCTGTGCCAACAACCGTCAGAGCATTTTCGAGGAGATGCGCCAGGCGACGTTGATGGCCAAGGCGCGCCTTGTGGATGGCAGTGCAATGACTGCTGGTGTCGCTCTGGCGCTCGGCACCAAGGCCGGCGGCGATCTGCTGGGCATGCCGGTCGGGAGCTTCGCTGCCGGCTGCTTCGCCGATGCGGTCGCTCTCGATCTCGACGACCTCTCCCTGCAGCCGCTCGCCACGCTCGAGCACCAGGTCGTGAGCTCTATGCAGGCGACCGCCGTCGCCCGGGTCATGGTGGGGGGAGAGATCGTCGTCGATGGGGGCCGCCCGCAGAGGTTCGACCTCGCCGAGCTCCGAACCCGCATCGCCGAGACGACGGGGGCCTGGACAAGGCCCTAGCGGTCGTGATTCAGTCGCGCACCCGCGGCTCCATGGGGACTCGGACGTCCCGCTCCTTCGCCACTTCGGCGGCGCGCCTATAGCCGGCGTCGGCGTGCCGGGCCACCCCAGTCCCCGGATCCGTTGTCAGCACCCGCTCCAAGCGCTCCGAGGCGTCGGCCGAGCCGTCGGCGACCACCACCATGCCCGCGTGGATCGAGTAGCCGATCCCGACTCCACCGCCGTGGTGGACCGATACCCAGTGCGCTCCGGCGGCGGTGTTGAGCAGGGCGTTGAGGATGGGCCAGTCGGCGACGGAGTCCGATCCGTCGATCATTCCCTCGGTCTCGCGATAAGGGGATGCCACCGAGCCGGCGTCGAGGTGGTCGCGCCCAATGACTATGGGAGCCGCCACCTCTCCCGAGGCCACGAGCTCGTTGAAGGCGAGCCCCGCCGCAGCCCTCTCTCCGTACCCGAGCCAGCAGATGCGCGCGGGCAGGCCTTGGAAGGCCACCCGCCTGCCCGCCAGGTCGATCCAGCGCTGAAGGCGCTCGTCATCTCCGAAGAGCTCGAGAATCGCCCGGTCGGTGGCGGCGATGTCGGCCGGCTCTCCTGATAGCGCGGCCCAACGAAACGGGCCCTTTCCTTCGCAGAACAACGGCCTGATGTACTCGGCGACAAAACCTGGGATGTCGAAGGCCGATTCGACGCCGGCCCTCTGTGCCTGGGCCCTGATGTTGTTGCCGTACTCGACGCAGACCGCCCCGGCCTCCTGAAAGCCGAGCCAGGCCTCGACGTGAGTAGCCACCGATTCCAGGGAGCGCTTGACGTAAGTCTCGGGATCGCGGCGCCGCAGCTCTGAAGCGTCCTCGAAGGTCATCCCCCCGGGGACGTAACCGTCGAGGAGATCGTGGGCCGAGGTCTGATCGGTGACGACGTCGGCCTCGAAACCCTGTTGCAGGAGGGCGGGCAGCACCTCGCAGGCGTTTCCCAGCAAGCCAATGGACTCGGCCCTGTTCTCGGAGCGAGCTTGCTCTGCCCACCTCACCGCCTCGGTGAGGTCTTCGGTGGCGCGATCGAGATAGCGGGTGCCGAGCCGCCGCTTTATGCGAGCCGGGTCGACCTCGATGCACAGCGCCACGCCGCCGTTCATGGTCACGGCCAACGGCTGCGCCCCGCCCATGCCTCCGAGCCCTGCGGTGACCACGACGCGGCCCTCGAGACTCCCGCCGAAGCGGCGGAGGGCTAGCTCGGCCAGCGTCTCGTAGGTGCCCTGGAGGATGCCCTGGCTCCCGATGTAGATCCACGAGCCCGCCGTCATCTGGCCGTACATCGTGAGACCCATGGCCTCGAGTCGGTGGAACTCGTCCCACGTCGCCCATGCGGGCACCAGCATGGCGTTCGAGATCAACACTCGGGGGGCGCGCTCGTGGGTCCGGAACACGCCCACCGGCTTACCGGACTGGACGAGCAGGGTCTCGTCCCCCTCGAGCCGCCGCAGCTCATTCAATATCGCGGCGAGACAGGAGTGGTTGCGGGCCGCCTTGCCCGAGCCCCCGTAGACGACGAGGTCGTCGGGGCGCTCGGCGACCTCCGGGTCGAGGTTGTTGAGGAGCATGCGCAGCGCGGCCTCCTGCGGCCAGCCTTTGCACGTCAGCTCCGTCCCTCGTGGTGCCCTCATAGCTCCTCGCTCTCTCCCGCCTGCTCCTGACCAACTTTGGCCCAAAAAGAACCTATGCGGTCGGTTTTGGGACAATCCTGCGAAGTGTGGTGCGCGCCACAACCGCCCGTCCCGGGGAGCAGCTTATTGCTCCCATGTCCTGCGATTGCGATCAAGCAGTGGCGAGTGTCGCGCAAGGTCAGTTCGGAGTGTTCCATCTCAGACAGGCCCTCCAGAACGGGTGCTCCGAGAGGATGTTGCGCCGTCGAGTCTTCTCTGGGCGCTGGGAGCGCTTGTACCCAAGAGTCTTCAGGATCCGGGGCACGCCTCCGAGCCGCGCCCAGGATCTCGTCGCGGCCTTCCTTTGGGTCGAGGGAGGTGCCGTCTTTTCCCACCGGACCGCCGCCGAGGTGCACGGCTTCGGGTTTCCGAGACAGGAATCCATCGAGATGATCACGCTGCGGCACCTGCGAGTCAAAGACGAGCGCGTCAGGTTGCATCGAACCAGGTCGTTACGGGCTCGTGATGTCGTGGCCGTGGGTTCTTTGCGGGTCACTTCAGTGGATCTGACGCTCATGGACCTGGCTGGGCAGGTAACCGATACGGCTCTGGAGCGCTGTATCGACGACGTCTTGCGCCGCGGACTCTGCTCCCTGCCCCGGCTACGATGGCGCCTCGAGCAATCGGGCGGCCCCGGTCGAGGAGGCACCGCCAGGCTCCGGGCGGCCTTGGGGTCGAGGCCGGCGGACTACCGGGCAACCGACAGCGTCCTCGAAGATGCGTTCCTCGGCTTGTGCCGGCGCCATGGGCTTCCCGAGCCGCGTCGTCAGGTGGAGGTCCCCGGCCTGGGCCGGGTCGACTTCTACTACGACGACGCTCGCATCGTGATCGAACTGGACGGATATGAGTACCACTGGGACCGGGCCGCCTTCCAGCGGGATCGCGCTCGCAGCATTGCCCTCGGGGTCGGCGGCGACTTGGTGCTTCGTTTTACACACTCAGACGTCACCGGCACGCCCGCCCGGGTGGCGAGCCAGGTTAGGGCGGCGCGGCGGGCGCGGGGTGCCTGACCCCACGGCTCTACGATCGTCGCTCACACAGACATCTCAGGGAGGTCAGGGTGAAGGTCCTCGAGGGTGCAGATCGATTCACGTCAAGTAATGAGCCGAACCACTACGTCGAACATCTTCGCAACAACGACATGAGCGTGGGCACCTACTGCATTCCCGCCGGGAGCGTCGACGATCAGACGCCGCACACCGAGGACGAGATCTACGTCGTCGTCGGGGGCCGGGCGAAGATCGAAGGCGGCGGTGACAGTGCGAGCCTCTCCCCCGGCTCGGTCGTGTTCGTGCCTGCGAACGAGGAGCACCGCTTCGTCGAGATAACAGAAGACCTGACTGCGCTGGTGTTCTTCGCCCCCGCAGAGGGCTCGGGGTCCTGAGGGACGCCAAGCTCGATGGTGATTATTCGAGAAGCTGGCGATCTGAATGCGGATGCTCTCGAGCGCGTCGCGTGGCACTCCGAGGAGCTGATCCTTGATGAGGGCCTGCTGCGACGGGTCGACGAGGCGCGCGCGGCGATGCTTCAAGTTCTGGCCGGAGGGGAGCGGGTCTATGCAGTAACCACCGGAACCGGTTTCATGGCTCGCAAGGACCTCACCGCGACTGAACAGGCCTCACAGCAGCGCAACCTCCTGCTGGGTCGAGCGGTCGGCTCGGCCCCCTATCTCTCCCCGCCCGAGACCAGGGCGCTTCTGGCCGCGCGACTGGTCAACCTCATCAGCGGCCACGCGGGGGCGACCTCGAAGCTGTGTGAGTACATGGCCGCCCGGCTCAACGACGACTTCACGCCGGCCGTGCCCCGGCGGACGATGGGAACCTCGGGAGAGGTAATTGCGCTGGCTCACGCCTTCCAAACTCTTATCGGCGTCGGTCTGGTGCTCGACGGGGACTCTACCCGCACTGCCGCCGCTGCGCTGGCGGCACGAGAGGCCGAGCCCTATGTGCTTCAGTCGAAGGAAGGGATCGCGCTGCTGGCGGGGGCTCCGGCCGCGGTCGCCCTCGCCTTTGGCCGTCGCCGCAGGGGCGCGCGGTTGAGTCGGGAGCTGCTCGTGACCGCCGCTTGCGTCATCGATGCGTTGCAGGCTCCTCTTGACCCCTACGACCCCGCGGTGGGCCGGCTCGGCAACGATCCCGTGCTGGTTCGAGGATTGGAGTCGCTGGGGGCGCTTATCGCAGGCTCCGAGCGGAGCGGGCGGCAGATTCAGGCGCCGGTGTCCCTGCGAGTGATTCCACAGGTCCTGGCGCACCTGGACCGCACTGTGTCCCGGCTCGCGGAGGACACCGAGCGAGCGCTGGGGGCGGTCTCCGACTCGCCTGCGTTCGTCGATGGGCGCTTCGTAACGAACGGCGGCTTTCATCAAATCGGGCTGGCAGCGGGCATGGACGGCCTCGCGCTCGCACTCGCGCAGGGGGCCGAGCTGGCGGCGCAGTGGTGCCATCGGCTGCTCGACCATCGCTTCTCTGGCCTCCCCGACCAGCTCACCGCCACCGCCGGCCCGCATTGCGGCCCGATGGTCGTCTACAAGCGCGTCCTGGGAGCCATCAACGAGCTGCGGCGGCTGTGCGTGCCGGCGTCGCTGGGGCTGGCCGAATCCTCCCTGGGCCAGGAGGACGCTATGACCTATGCCTTCGAGGCGGCAGAGAAGCTGCGCCGGGTGGAGGAGCTGGTGCGCGAGGTTCTCGCCTGCACCCTGCTGGTGGCCCGCCAGGCGTGGGCGCTGAGGGGTACCCCGCCTCCGCACGGCCTCGCACGGACCGCATCCCTGGTCACGGCGGCGGTTGAGCCGATCACAGTCGACAGACCCTTGGGCGCAGACATCGAGCGGCTGATCGAGGTCCTCGAGGAGCTGGGCACGGTGAGACCTCAGGGGCGATAGGGGAGAACGGTTCCGATCCCCCGCTGCTCGGCCCGCTCCAAGATGAGATGCGCGACCGCGAGGTCGGTCGTCGCCAGGCCTCGATGCCAGAAGAGGATCCTCTCCTCTTCTGACTCACGGCCGGGAGCCGTTCCCGCCACGATGTCTCCGAGCTCGGCGTGGAGGTTCTCTCCAGTGACGAGACCCCTGTCGATGTGCTCCCTCAGGGCGCCGAAGCGTCCCGCTTGCGCCTGCCCCCAGTCGTCGACCACTACCTTGTCCATCACGTCGGTGAGCGAGAGCTCGACCGCGCTGACCGTTCCGTAGGGAACTACCAGGGAGCCCGGCATGACCCACTCGGTGCGGAGCAGCACCTCCGGTTCGACCAGGCGCGAGGCCTCGACCATGATGTCGGCACCCGCCATCGCCTCCTCCGGGGTGGCTACGGCTTGTACTTCCTTGCCGAGGGAGGTGCTCAGCTCGGCGGCGAAGCTTTCCCGTGACTCGGCTCGGGCGCTGGTGACCCTGATCTCCTCGAGGTCGAAGAGGTCGTCCAGCATCGCGATGTTCCACCACGCCGTTCCGCGCGCCCCGATGTGGCCGAGGACCTTGCTGTCCTTTCGCGCCAGATGGCGGGCGCCGAGAGCGGTCACGGCCCCCGTTCGTGCGGACGTCAAGTCGGTCGCATCGATGATGGCGAGCGGCGCGCCGGTGTCGGGGTCGTAGAGCGTCACGAGCCCGAGCTCCGAGGGAAGTCCTCGCAGGTAGTTCGTGACGAAGTCCCCCACCACCTTCACGCCGCTCACTTTCTGGGGGCCGAGATGCGCCCGCAAGATGTTGAAGTGGCCGGCGCCGTCGTTGGGGGGAACGAGGTGGGTCCGGGGCTCGAGAACCACTTGACCCTCGCCCTGGGCCCTCAGCGCGGCCTCGACTGCGCCGAAGATGTCGCGGCGATTGAGCTCCAGCGAGTCGACGTCGTAGCCGGAGATGAAGCGAAGGTCGAGGGACACAGTCCGGGCACTATAGCCACGGACCCTGGTGTCGGACCCCCTTCCTATACTGACCGGCCATGACCGAGGAGATCAGGCCCGGGGACAAGCCGGGCGAGCTGCTGGTGTTCGACCATGGTTTCGTGCGCCTTGACGAGGCCATGGCCGACGACCTCTCGGTGGTCAACGGGGCGCGGGTCAGCTTCGCCGCTCACCGAGATGAGATGGACGAGCGCGACGCGGGCCTGATCAAGTTCTTGATGCGCTCTCGGCATGGTTCACCCTTCGAACACAACTCGTTTCGCTTCCACATCCGCTGCCCGATCTTCGTCGCTAGAGAATGGTTTCGTCACCGGGTGGGCAGCTTCAATGAGGAATCGGCCAGGTACCACCAGCTCGAGGGCGACTTCTACGTCCCTTCTCCGCAGGCAGTACGGACGCAGGTGGGAAAGCCCGGCGCCTACACCTTCGAGCCCGCCGAGGACTCGGTTGCCACCGATACCATCGACACCTTTCGACGGGTCTATGCGCAGCTCTACGACGAATACCTCGCGCTGGTGGGCAAGGGGGTGGCGAAGGAGCTCGCCCGCAGCCTCCTCCCCTTCGGCATCTATACGCAGTTTTTCTGGACCTTGAACGCGCGCTCGCTGATGAACTTTCTCGCGCTGCGCAACTCCACCTCGGCTCAGTACGAGATCAGGATCTATGCCCAGGCCGTGGAACAGTTGTTCGCCGACAAGATGCC
>JACDAL010000182.1 GCA_013695465.1 Actinomycetota bacterium
TACGAGGTACCTCCGGACCACGCGCTCCCCGAACGACTCGCCTCGATCCTTGCGGTGAACTACCTCATCTTCAGCGAAGGCTACGCGTCGTCGTCGGGCACACAGCTCGTACGCCGTGAGCTATGCGAGGAAGCAATACGTCTGGCTCGTCTACTGGTTGCCTTTATGCCCGACGAGGCAGAGGCCCGCGGGCTACTTGCTTTGTTGCTCCTCCATCACTCCCGCCGCATGGCGCGATTGGGTCCCTCGGGCGACCTCGTCCTTCTCGAGGACCAAGACCGAACACAGTGGGATCGAGCCGCGATCGAGGAGGGGCTCGCCCTGGTGGAACGCGCGCTTCCGCTCGGCGCCGGTCCTTATCTGTTGCAGGCGGCGATCGCAGGCGCTCACGCCGGTGCCGATTCGTTCGAGTCCACCGACTGGGCTCAGATCGTGGTCCTTTACGGACTGCTCTACGAAAGAGCTCCTTCCCCCGTCGTCGAGCTCAACCGCGCGGTCGCAGTGGCGATGCGCGACGGAGCGGCCGTAGGACTGGACCTGATCGACAGGATCAGGGCAGAGAAGAGCCTCGAGCGGTTCCATCTGCTGCATGCGGCGCGCGCCGACCTCCTCCGGCGGATGGGCCGTAACGACGAGGCGGCCGAGTCCTATGAACGAGCCCTCGAGCTGCAGCAGAGTGCGCCCGAGCGCAGGTACCTGGAGAATCGACTAGCCGAAGTACGCAACCGATCCTCGCTCCACACCTCGGAAAGCGGGAATCCTTAGAGTTCAGGCCACCTCTGCGGGCTGCCGGGCCGTGGTGTCCACCGTCGACACGGGCGGCAGCCCCTGGGCGGCGCAGGGACCCTTGCGGCCGGCGTCGCGACCCACTATGCCGTCGGCCGGCTCCCGCATGCGCCTCAACAGCAACATAACGGGGACCGCCGCCACCAAAACGACGCCCCCCACGACGTAGCCGGCGGCAACCGACTGCAGGCGCGACAGATAGCCGAGTCCCAACTGGCCACCCATGCCCCCGGCGCTTCCAACCAGAGAGTCGAAGGACACGACGGTGGCCCTCTCCTCGGAGGGGATCACCTCGTGGAGATAAGCCTGCTTGACCGGCATCCACACGCCCAGGGCTCCCACGGCCACCGCCAACAGCCCGACCGCGGCCCAGAAAGTTCCCACCACCCCGACTCCTACGGCCGCTACGGCCATCACTACCGAGGCCCACAGCAGCAGCGTCGTGCGCTTGCCGCAGAAACGGGTGAAGTACTCAACCAGGTAGTTGCCGAGAATGGTGGCGCCCGCAATGAGCGCGGCAACCGCACCCGCCACCCACGCCGCGTCTCGTCCGAGGAGCTCAAGAAAATAGGGCTGCCAGGCATAGAAGCCCCACATCAGGAACCCGCCCTGGATGAAGGAGGCAATCATCAGGAGCCTGACCGAGCGGCGACCCCAGCCGTAGCGAAGACTGGCCCGGAGCACCCGCGACATCTCTGCGGGCATGGCGGATAACCCCGGGGCTCGAGGGACGAAGCCGATGTCGTGCATGGACATGAGGGCAACCACGAACACCGCCGCCAGCAGGGCGGAACGGGCCACGAACGGCCACGCCAGGTCGATTTCGCCGAGCAGCCCGCCACCGACGGTGCCGATCAGCATGGCGAAACCCGACACGATCGAGCCCCGCGCGAACACTTGGTCGAGCTGACCCTCGAATCCTGTCGCCTGCAGAGCATCCACGAGCCACGCCTCCACCGCTCCCGAGTAAAAGCTGAAGCCGACCCCCAGGGCGATCGAACAGGCCACGAACCACATCAGGCCCCCACCGTAGGCCGCGATCGCCACATAAGCCAGGGTTCCCGCCAGCAGGGTGATAGCGCTCAGGAGAAACGAGACACGGCGGCCGCGGGTGTCGGCCACGATTCCGGTGGGGATCTCGAAAACCACCATTCCCCCGGTAAAAGCCGCGTTGGCGACGAAAGTCTGGAAGATGTCGAGGCCGGCGTCGAGTAGAAAAAGGGTGTTCACGCCCCATATCAGAGATGCCGACAGCGTGTAGAGCCCCGAGATCACGAGGTAGGTGCGGACGACCCGAGGGGCCGTTGCAACCGGGATCACGCCCTTCACGAACCACACCTCCCTAGAGCCTCACGGTCCGGGCTCGTCGGGTCGGAGCCTCCACAGCGACCTTCACCACTATTCCGCCCGGGAGGAGCTGCGGCCGGGCCGCTGGGCTCCTCCCAGACCCCATTATCTGGGGATTGAGAGCCCCTCTAAGTGGGAATACCCGTGGGATGACCCAGCGTTACTCCTTATATCCAACTTCTGCCGTCTTCCCCTCCGGAGGATATTCCTTTACCATGGTGGAAGTCGGTTTCGGTGCCACAGCGACGGCGACGGCCTCTCGTGATGCGACCCGCCCACAGGGCAGGCCAAGGCGCGGTCGGCGCAATTCGAGGCCCGTCTGGAAACCATGATGATGCCGTTGAGAAAAAGGGTTGATGCACATGAGTGAGGCCACGCGGCCTTATGAAGCAAATCGGGAGGAGGCTGCTCACGAGGATCTCGTGCGGCAGTACCTGCGCGAGATCGGACAGTACCCCCTCCTGACCGACATCCAGGAGGTCGAGCTCGCCCAGGGCATCGAGCAGGGCGAGAAGGCACAGGAAAGGCTTAGCACGGCCAAGAGGCTGACGGCCAAGCAGCGCCGCGACCTCGAATATGACGTCCGCAAGGGCCGGGCCGACAAGCGCCGCTTCATCCAGTCGAACCTTCGCCTGGTGGTGTCGATCGCCAAGAAGTACTCGGCTGCAGGACTGCCCCTGTTGGACCTCATCCAGGAGGGCAACCTCGGCCTGATGAGGGCCGTCGAGAAGTTCGACTGGCAGCGAGGCTTTAAGTTCTCGACCTATGCCACGTGGTGGATCCGGCAGGCCATCACCCGCGCCATCGCCGACAAGGCGCGTACGATCCGCATCCCTGTGCACATGGTTGAGACCCTCTATCGGGTACGCAAGGTCCAGAGCGAACTGCTCGAGAAGCTGGGTCGTGAGCCTCTCATCGAGGAGATCGCCGCCCAGGCCGACCTGACTCCCGACAAGGTTCGGGAGGCCTTCCGAGTGCTGCCCGAGCCCGTCTCCCTGCACGAGCCCGTCGGGGACGAGGACGCCGAGCTCGGCGACTTCATCGAGGACGAGGACATAGAGGGCCCCTTCCAGGCGGCCGCGGTAGCGCTGCGCCAGGAGGACCTCTGGAATATGCTGGGCTCCCTGTCGGAGCGCGAGCGCAAGGTGCTCGCTCTGCGTTTCGGCCTGCTCACCGGAGAGCCTCGCACCCTTGAAGAGGTCGGGCGTGAGTTCAACCTCACACGCGAGCGCATCCGCCAGATCGAGGCCAAGGCGCTCTCCAAGCTGCGCCACCCCAGCACCCCCGGCAAGCTTAGGGACATGGTCACCATCTAATTGGGGATGGTCACCACCGTCGTACTCGCCGTTTGCGACATCCACAGGGTCCCAGAGACTGCCCAGGAGATCGCCGATCTTCCCGAAGTCTCCGAGGTCTATTCGGTAGCTGGGGATTTCGACCTCGTAATCATGGTCAGGACGCGCCGGCACGAAGATCTCGCCCAGGTAGTCACCGAGGGCATCGCGCGGGTTCCCGGAGTCGAGCGCACCCAGACGCTCGTCGCCTTCAAGGTGTACTCCCGCCACGACGTGGAAGCGTTGTTTTCCATAGGACTTGAGAGCGAACCGGGGTTCGAAGAAGAACCCAGGTAGCGTCGTGGACACGCTAATCGTGCACTACGACGAGGTCGGCCTCAAGGGAGGAAACCGCCACCGTTTCGAAGACCAACTGATGGCGAACCTCAAGCGTGCGCTGCGCGGTACGGGATACCGCGGGGTGCGTTGTTCTGTGGGGCGCATCACAGTCGACTTCAAGCCCCCCGGCCTGGTCTCGGAGGCGGCCGCCAGGGCCGCTCGCGTCTTCGGCGTAGCCAACGTTGGAGCCGGCCTCAGAGTGGAGCCCGAAATCATCTCGATCGGCGATGCGGCCTTGGAGCTCATGCCGGTGGGAAGCTTCACCTCTTTTGCCGTTAGAGCCCGGCGAGCTCGTTCATCCTGCCAGGTTGACTCACGCGAAATCGAGCGGGCCGTCGGCGGGCTGATCCAGGAGCGAACGGGTGCACCGGTCGATCTCAGCAACCCCGACGCCACTCTGCACGTCGAATTGTTTTCCGGCTCGGGCATCGTCTACCGGGACCGGCGACCCGGACCGGGAGGGCTCCCGGTCGGCACCTCGGGAAAGCTCGTCGCCTTGATGTCGGGCGGCATCGACTCCCCGGTGGCGGCGTGGCGCATGATGAGAAGAGGCGCCGAGGTCGAGCTGTTGCACTTCCACGGCCGGCCCTACACCGACGCCTCCTCCCTGACCCAGGCCCTCGATCTGACCCGCGCCCTGTCCCGCTATCACCTCGCCACGACCCTGCACCTGGTCCCCCTGGGTGCAGCTCAGGCAGAGGTCGTCACACATTGCCCTCCCCGGCTCCGGCTGCTGCTCTACCGACGCCTGATGTTGAGGATCGCCACGGCCTTGTCCGACGAGCGCGGCGCCCGGGCTGTCGTCACCGGAGATTCCCTCGGCCAGGTGGCCTCCCAGACTCTCGAGAACCTCGCCACGACCGACGCTGCAGTCCCCGGCCGCCAAGTGCTGCGGCCGCTGATCGGAACCGGCAAGCTCGAGATCGTCCGGGAGGCGGAGGCAATCGGCACGCTTCAGATATCAAACCGGCGTCATCAGGACTGCTGCGTGCTGTTCAATCCGCGCTCGACATCGACACATGCAAGCGCCGAGCAGACGGAGGCCGTCGAAATCGCACTCGACATCAATGCACTAGTCGGCAAAGCGCTTGCAGGCAGAGAGTCTCAGGTGGTCGAGGCGATGTCGCCGCGCTGAGCAACCCTTCTCCTCCCGCGAACGGGGGCATCAGCGTTACCTCGGCCCCCTCTTGCAACGGTTGATCGATGGGAGCCTGGCGCCCGTCCACGAGCACCGCAAACACCAGCGCGCGCGGCGCTCCCATCGACTCGACGACATCGGCAACCGAGGCCCCTTCCTGAACCTCCACCTCGGCGCGATTGCCGACCGATCCAGGAGGCAGATGGGCGCGCATTGCCCCGAAGCAGACGACCCCAACTCTCACCACGCCAGCCTAGCCTTAGCCGTCAAGTTCGCCCGCCTCGCCGCTCGGGGCCAATGCGCAAAAACCTGACTTGCTACTTCTCTACGGGCACCCCCACGAGGCTGCCGTACTCGGTCCACGACCCGTCGTAGTTCGTGACCTGCTGGAACCCGAGGAGCTCGTGCAGCACGAACCATGAGTGCGATGACCGCTCGCCGATTCTGCAGTAGGCGATGACATCCTTGTCACTGGTGATGCCCTCAGCCGCGTAGAGGGACTCGAGCTCAGAGACGGGCTTGAACGTGCCGTCTTCCTTCACCGTCTTTGACCAGGGGATGTTGGCTGCGCCCGGAATATGGCCCGGAACCTGCGCCTGCTCCTGCGGCAGGTGCGGGGGCGCCAGCAGCTCGCCGCGAAACTCCTCCGGCGAGCGCACGTCCACCCACGATCCCTCTCCCGTGGTTGCGCGCCTGACGACCTCGTCGCGAAACACACGCAGCTCGGGTCGCTCGGCACCGATCTGGGAGTTGCCCGCGCCGGACTGGGGGGCCTGGTCGGTCAATGCGCGGTTGTCGAGCTCCCACTTCTTGCGCCCGCCGTTGAGAAGCTTGACGTTGTCGATGCCGCGATACAGGAACAACCAGTAGGCGTAGGCCGCGAACCAGTTGTTGTTCCCCGAGTAGAGGACGACCGTCTGGTCGTTCGACACTCCCCGATCGTTCAGCAGCCCGACGAGCTGCTCGCCCGAGATGAACTCGCGCCGAGGCGTGTCGTGAAGCTCTGTGGACCAATTGATCGAGCTGGCGCCGGGTATGTGCCCCTTTTCATAGGCGGTGGTGTCCTCGTCCACTTCGATGATCGCGAATCGACCCGAGTCAAGCTCCTTCTCGAGCTCGTCTGCTTCGATCAACACGTCACTGGCGTAATCAGTCATCCCTTCCTCCCTTTCTCGTTGTCTTTGCTATCTCGATGAGCTCTTTTATGCGCATGAGTTGGTGCGAGGCGTCCGCGAGCATGCGCTCGAGCACCCGCACCTCGATCTCGAGCTCGTCGACGGGAGCGCGAGCGTGCTCGGCGGGAATCTCGACGCCCGCCTCCATCAGAGCGCCGGCCTCCCCTTCCCAGGTGAAATAGACCTTGGCCGGCCTGCCTTTGTTGCGCCGGCGTGTCTCGAAGGAGAGAAATCCTGCCTCCGCCATCAGCTCGAGGTGCGCCCGGGCCACGTTGGGGTGAATCGCGAAGTGATCGGCGATCTCCTTGACGGTCTTGGGCCCCGAGCACAGGAGGTGGGACAGGATCGCGGCGCGCGTGGGCAGCGACAGAACCTTGGCGGTCCTGGTTGCCGAGTCGTCCCCCAGGGGCGTCATCGGGCTTTGATAACAGATTTTGGAGTATTAAGCAAGTGCGAATAGTGCTTTATCGGCCGCAGGAGTGTGCCGAGTGGTCGGCAGATGCGGCATAGCGACGTTTCACAACCACTCGGCGATCTAGGGGACCTCGTCGAGGCCCTCCAGCAGCGTGTTCCACCCCAGCAGCGCGCACTTGATGCGCACCGGGTACTTGACGACGCCCTTGAGCGAGACCAGGTCTCCGAGCTCGTTGATGTCGCCCGGCTCCTCCCCCGCCATCATGCGCTTTATGGACTCGGCCATCGCTCGCGCCTGCTTGACGTCGAGGCCCTTGACCTTCTCGGTCATCATCGACGCGCTCGCCATGGAGATCGAGCAGCCCTTGCCCTCGAAGGCAACCCCCACGAGGTCCTCGCCGTCGAACTTCAAATAGAGCTCGAGCTCGTCCCCACATAGAGGGTTGTTGCGCTCGAGCTTGACGTCGTGAGGATCGAGCCGGCCGCGATTGCGCGGGGTTCGGTAGTGATCGAGGATCACCTCTTTGTAGAGCTCATCAAGGCTCATGCGAACCATCCCTTCGCCTGCTCCAAAGCGCCCATGAGCACATCGACGTCCTCGCGCGTGTTGTAAATGTACAGAGAAGCGCGCGCGGTAGCGGGCACTCCCAGGCGCCGCATCAACGGCTGCGCGCAGTGGTGACCGGCGCGTATGCACACCCCTTCTTGATCGACGATCGTGGCGAGATCGTGTGGGTGAACATCTGCGACGTTGAAGGAGATCGCGCCGCCGCGCTGATCGACATCGGAGGGGCCATGAACCTCGGCCCCGACCGCGTTCAGCCGTTCGAGCGCATAGGCGGTGAGCTCCATCTCGTGAGCGCGCACGGAATCCATTCCCAGGGAGTGCAGATAATCGACTGCGGCCCCCAGGCCCACAGCCTGAGCTATGTTCATGGTTCCCGCCTCGAACTTGTGCGGGATCTCGTTCCACGTGGAGTGGTCGGCAAAGACCTCACGGATCATCTCGCCTCCGCCGTGGAACGGCGGCATCTCTTCGAGCAAGCGTTCCCTTCCATAAAGGACACCCGCCCCCGTAGGGCCGCACATCTTGTGCGAGGAGAACGCCAGGAAATCGGCGTCGAGCTCTGAGACGTCGACCGGCATGTGAGGAGCGGCCTGCGCAGCGTCTACCAGGATTAGGCCGCCCATAGCATGAATCGCATCGGCGAGCTGCCTCACCGGGTTGATCGTTCCGAGCACGTTCGACATCAAACCGACGCACACGAGCTTGGTCTTGTCGGTGATGTAGTCGCCGAGCAAATCCATGCGCAGCATGCCATCGTCGGTGACCGGTAGATGGCGCAAGGTTGCCCCTGATTCCTGGGTCAGGAGCTGCCACGGGACCAGATTGGAGTGATGCTCCATCTCCGTGACCAGCACCTCGTCGCCTTCACGTACATTGGCCCGCGCCCACGAGTAGCGGACGAGGTTGATCGACTCGGTGGTGCCTCGTGTAAACACGATCGAGCGAGGGCTCGGAGCTGCGATGAAATGGGCGCATTTGGCTCGTGCACCTTCGTAGGCAGCGGTAGAGCGCTCGGCGAGCTCGTACACGGCGCGATGGATGTTGGCATTCTCATGCTCATAGAACTCAACGATGCGCTCTATTACCTGACGGGGCTTTTGGGAGGTGTTGGCCGAATCGAGATAAACGAGGCGCTTGCCGCGCATGCGTGTCTCGAATATGGGGAAGTCCTTGCGAACGACCTCCGGATCGAGGGACATGGTTCCTAGGATGCACCTTCCTCGCGAGCGACCTCTTCGATGTCCTGCACCGACAATCCCAGCTCCTTTGCCAACCCCTCATAGCCTTCGGCTTCGAGCTGTTCGGCGAGCTCGAAGCCCCCGGACCTTGCGATGCGTCCGCCCATGAGGACGTGAACCACGTCGGGGTGAATATAGTTGAGCAGGCGCTGATAGTGAGTAATGAGGACGATGCCGACCTCGGGGCCGGCGAGCTTGTTGACACCGCCGGACACATGCTTGAGCGCATCGATGTCGAGCCCCGAATCGGTCTCGTCCATGATCGCAAGCTCCGGGGACAGCACAGCCATCTGAAGGATCTCGTTGCGCTTCTTCTCGCCACCCGAGAAACCCTGGTTGACGTAGCGGTCGACGAGCTCGGTGGGAATCTCGAGCAAGTCGATCTTCTCCTGCAGAAAAAGCCTGAACGCCATCGCGGCCTTCTGGTCTTCGGGATGGATGGCGTTGTACGCGGTCCGCAAGAAGTTCACCACCGAGACACCCGGAACCTCGGTCGGATACTGGAAAGCCAAGAAGATGCCCGCCTTAGCGCGCTCGTCAGGAGCGAGGGGGGAGATGTCCTCACCCTTGTAGAGCATCTTGCCGGCGGTCACCTCATAGCCGGGGCGGCCGGTCAACACATAGGCGAGTGTCGACTTACCGGAACCGTTGGGCCCCATGATGGCGTGGATCTCGCCCTTGCCGATGATGAGGTCGAGACCCGTAAGGATCTCCCGGCCCTCGACCTCTACGTGGAGGTCCTCGATCTGCAAAAGTGTTTCAGACATGTCTAACGCTCACTCCTCGGCTGTCTTCTCAGGGCCGACTGAAACAAGGTCGCCCTCAACTTTCACTTCAAAAGCCACTTCGGGCTTGGTTGCGGGCAGGATGCGTACGGACCCGTCCGCAACGTTGAAACGGGAGCCGTGCAGAGGGCACTCGACCTCGAGCTCATCGGGGTCGAAGTCGCCCTCCGTCAGGTACGCCTCCTCGTGCGTGCAGATGTCGGACATGGCGAAGACATCGTCGCCGACACGGTAGAGACCTACCAGCTCGCCGGCGACCGAGACCTGCTTCATTCCGCCATCTGGAATCTCATCGAGTTTGGCAACAACTCTGAACCCTGCTTTCACGCAGCCACCTCGAGGCTCTGACCACCCTCGACCTTGGCGGCGATCGCGTTGGCAAGGCCCTCACGGACCTCAGCGACGCGGATGCGGTCGAGGACATCGCCGAAGAACCCGAAGACGACGAGCTTCTGGGCCGTAACCCTGTCGATGCCGCGGCTCATCAGATAGAAGAGGTGCTCTTCTTCGACCGGAGACACGGTGGCGCCGTGGGTGCAGCGAACCTCGTTCGCCTCGATCTCGAGCTGCGGGATCGAGCGCGCCATCGAGTCCTCCGAAAGCAAGAGGTTGCGATTGGCCTGGTAGGCGTCGGTGCCCTGTGCGCCCCGCAAGACCTTTATGAGCCCCGAGTACTCCGATCGAGACCGCTCTTTCAGCGCGCCCTTGTAGAGCAGGTCCGAGGTGGTGTGGGCCGCGTTGTGGGACTGAAGAGTGCGCTGCGCGAAGTGCTGCTCGGAGTCGGCGAAATAGAGACCGAGCATCTCGGAGAACGAGCCCTCGCCCTTGAGCACCGACTCGACCTGGGTGCGGGCGAAGGCCGAGCCGAGGTTCACCGCCAGGCTGCGCACCGTGGAGTCGCGATGGCCCGTGAAGCGCTGGGTCTGGAAGTGGTGAACGCTGCGTCCCCACTGCTGCAACGAGATGTAGTTGACCGTGGCTCCCCGGCGCGCCTCGACCTCGACGACGCTGGCGCAAAGCGATGGCTCGGACAGGTCCTCAGAGCCGAAGCGATCGACGAAGGTCAGGCTCGCCTGCTCGTCGACGACGACGGTCGTGTGCGGGAACACGGAGCCCCCGCCGGCCATCCGGCGGGCGATCGACAGAGGCATCTCGACCTCGACTCCTCTAGGCACGTAGACCAGCACTCCGTCCGAGAGGAACGCACCGTGCAGCGCTGTGAACTTGTGCTCCTGGATGGGAACCTCGGTGAAGAAGTGCTCCTCGAGCAGCTCGGGATGGTCCCGGGCAGCGCTCCAAAGGTCGGTAACGATGACTCCTCGGGCCGCCGCTTCGGGCGACAGCTCGGGGACCCCCTCGGTGGGTACGGGGGCATCGAAGCGGTCGAAGTCGAACCTCCGCACGTCCGTGTAGCGCCACTCCTCGCCCTTCGGGTCGGGAGGCTCGAGTTTCTCGAAGACGTCGAACGCCGCCATGCGACGCTCGACCAGCCAGGAGGGCTCGTGGAGGGCTCGGGACAGCCTCTCGGCCGCCTCTCTGTTCAGCTTGTCGGGCATACCAGGGGGCACCT
The DNA here is from genome assembly GCA_013695465.1 of Actinomycetota bacterium. Lineage (GTDB taxonomy): Bacteria > Actinomycetota > CADDZG01 > CADDZG01 > WHSQ01 > JACDAL01. The sequence goes on from JACDAL010000182.1 coordinate 10,695, forward strand.
CTTCAAATAACCGGATCGAGGGGGCGGTGCGCGGCGGGTGCAGCGACGGCGGGTGCAGCGACGCCCACTTGTGAACCCATTCACGATAACAGTTAGGCTTGCCTAACGTCGAACCTCCGCAGCTCTCCGAACTAAGCTTGTCGTGCCCGGCCCCCAGACCGCCCCCGAGTCGGCTCTTTCCCCACCGGGGGCGCAATCCGAGTTGGGGTGGCGGGTCGAGGCTCGGGCTCCCCCTTAGCCTTCCGTGATGCTCTCTACGGACCGGACCTCTCCGGGCACTCTCGGCCTCGTCGCCATCGCCGCGGCCGCGACGTTGTTCGCAGTCGCCGGAGCCGTCGCCGCGGACCTGTTTGACGCCGGGGTGACCCCGGTCGAGCTTGCCCAGGTGCGCGCTGCGGTGGCCCTGGCAGGCCTGGCGCTGGTGCCCGGCGCCCGGAGAGGGTGGGGGCAGACACTACCGCCGAGGCTCGTAGTGCTCCACGGCCTCTCTCTGGCGCTGGTAACGGTTTCCTACTACATCGCCCTAGACCACTTGGCGGTGGCAGTGGCGATCGTTCTTCAGTACACGGGTCCGGCGATGGTCGTGGCGTGGAAGGCGGCCCGAGCCAGGCGGTGGCCGTCCCCTCGCATCCTGCTGTGCCTGGCTTCCGCCCTGGCGGGAGCCGCGCTGATCTCCGAGGTCGCCTCCGGCCCCTTGGGCTCGCTCAATCTCGTTGGTGTGGCCGCGGGCCTGGCCAGCGCAGTGCTGTTCGCCACCTATTCGCTCCTCAGCGAGAACTCGGCCGACACCTTCGGCCCTCTTGGAGGGATGTTCAGGGCGTGGGCGGTCGCCACTGCGATATGGGCCGTCTACGGGCTGGCGGTGGAGTGGCCGGCGCAGGCGCTCATGGTTGAGCATCTACCCGGAGTCTTGTTCGTGAGCCTCTTCGGAACGCTCGCCCCCTTTCTTTTCTACGTCTGGGGGATCGAGCGCGTGCGGGCCGAGCGCGCCTCGATCGCCCTCACGCTCGAGCCCGTGGTGGCTGCTGCGGTGGCGTGGGTGTGGCTGGCCCAGAGCCTGTCGGCGGTCCAGATAGCCGGCGGCGCGCTCGTCATCGTGGCAGTGCTGACGCTGCCTCAGCGCTGAGGACCTCATACTCCTACGGTGATCCCACTCGAAGCACCCCCCGGATACCGAGCCGTGAGGCCCTCGCGCGCCGACCTCGAGGCCATTGCGGAGGTTCTCGTGGCCTGCGATGTCGACGAGGTGGGACATCCGGATTTCCTGGACGCCCAGTGGCTCGAAGAGGAGTGGGACGTCTATTGCATTGACCTCGAATCGAACGCCTGGGTGGTACGGACCGCAGAGGGCCGCTCGGCCGCGTATGCGCACATCGCCGAGGAGATCCCGGGTGTCACCTGGGAGGCCATGGGATGGGTCCACCCGGACGATCGCGGGCGGGGGCTGGGCCACTTCCTGGTCCGGGCAACCGAGCAGGACGCTGCCGCGAAACTATCGGAAGCCGGTGCTCTCAATCTCCACAACATCGCCCCGGGACAGGATGCAGCCGCCGACGAACTGTTGCGCAGCACCGGCTTCGGGATCACCAGGTACTTCTGGCACATGGAGATGTCGCTGGGGCCGGGAAGGCCGCGTCCGCCCATGCCCCCGGACCTCGAGATCACGCCCTTTCAGCTACAGCGGGACGAACGCGACGTGCACAGGGTTCTCGAGGTCGCCTTCGAGAAGCACTGGGGGACCGCGCCGATTGCCTTCGAGAAGTGGATGCAAGAAAACGTAAATATGCCCTCGTTCGACCCGTCGTTGTCTTTCGTGGCGCGGATCAAGGACGAGATCGTGGGTGTGCTGGTGGGACGCATCGATCATGGGCACGGATACGTAAACGACTTGGGAGTCCTGGAGGCCCATCGTGGCCGTGGGATCGGGGCGGCTCTGCTCGAAAAGAGCTTCATCGCGTTCGAGGTGCGCGGCCTGCCCGACGTGCGGCTCAACGTGGATGCAGCCAACGAAACCGGAGCCGTACGCCTCTACGAGCGCGCCGGAATGACGGCTGTGCGCACATGGGTCGTGTTCGCTAAGGAGATCGGCCCGGCAGGCGCCGGAGACTCCTCGGCGGGCCCCAGGTGCGGAACCTAGCAGCTTAGCCTAACGGGGCGGTCCCGCCTTCATGCGCAGGCGCCTCGAGATCCGGCGAGGCCTGCGTCCTCTTAAGTGCCAACCATCCAGTCCTCTCGATCCCTCCAGTCGCTCCCGGACTCCATTCCTCGACGCCGCTCTTGGGGCTCCGTGACGTCCGGGTCCGGTGATTCCTTGCCATGACATCGGCGGAGGCACTGATCAGCCGCCTGCGGACTGCCCGGGGCCGCGTTGTTGTTCGCACCTTGTCTATGGGCTCGTGCCACGGTGAGCTGGGCCAGGCGGTTCCGGCCACTGCTCCTCCGCCCACCCGTCCGATGGCCCAAGGGGGCTTCCCGAGGGAAATTCAGTTCCTAAAGCAGGAGGCGCAGCTACCGATTAAGACTTCAGCAGATGGTAGCTATCGATAACAAAGTTCCCGATCCTCAGAGTCCCCGCAAAGGCCAAGAGAAACCTTCCCCGACAGAGGACGCCAATAAAAACATGTCAACCGGTAGAAGAGTCGGGCGTCCCGAAACCGAGAGCGGCTTTCGTGATGCCGTGATGGCGACACTCGACGGGATCCTCGTGGTCGATGAAGAGGGACGGGTCCACTTTGCGAACCCTTCGGCAGAAACGCTCCTGGGGTGGTCTGCCGATCAGCTGCTCGCAAGCCCGTTCGGGCTCCCCCTAGGGGCGACGGATAACATCGCCGAGCTCGACCTCGTCCGTCGAGACGGGCCCCCGATCATAGTCGAGATGCATGTCGGACCGATGTCGTGGGCAGGTCGTGACGCCTTCGTGGTGACGCTGCGCGACATCACCGCACGGAAAACGGTAGAGCGAGAGCTGCGTGAAAGCGAGGAGCGATACGTTCTGGCCGCTCACGGATCGAACGACGGTCTGTGGGACTGGGACCTCGTTGCGAACAGTCTCCATACCTCGCCGCGCTGGAACGAAATAGTCGGATTGGGTCCGACCGATATAATCGAAGAGCCCACCGGATGGCTTGACCGGGTTCATTCCGACGACCTCTCCTCGCTGCAACGGGATATTGACCAGCACCTCGGTGGCGAGACCGATCGACTGGCGAATGAGCATCGGCTCCAGCATTGCGACGGTTCCTACAAGTCTGTGTTGAGCCGGGGTGTGGCGATCCATCAATATGGACGGCCCGTCCGGTTTGCCGGATCTCTTACCGACCTCACTGGCCGGCAAGAGCTCCTCAGGAAAGCACTGCACGATTCCCTCACGAACCTCCCGAACCGGGCACACTTCCTTGACCACTTGAAGGACGCCTTGGCCCGCGGCGAGCGGAATCAGGGCGGGTCCCATGTCGCCGTGCTCTTTCTCGATCTAGATCGGTTCAAGCTCGTGAACGACAGCCTCGGGCACTCTGCCGGAGACGAGCTGCTCGTGGAAGTCGCAAGCCGCATCTCCAACTGCCTGCGCTCCACCGACGTCGCCGCCCGGCTTGGTGGCGATGAATTCGCCGTCCTTCTCGATAAGGTCGACAGTTTCCAAGCCGCGCTTTCCGTCACCCTGCGCATTCAAGAGGAAATTGCTCGACCGATCGAGTCGAATACCGCCCAATTGTATTCGACGGCGAGCATCGGCATCGCCTTCAGCGACCTGCGCTACCAGGACGCCGACCAGATGCTTCGCAGCGCAGACATCGCCATGTATAGAGCCAAAGCTCAGGGTCCGGGGAACTGCCAGATCTTCGAGCACGAAATGCACCGGCAAGCACTTCGGCGACTCCGGCTTCATACCGAGTTGCGACAGGCCGTCGAATGCTCGGAGTTCAGCATGCACTATCAGCCCATCATCGACCTAACGGATGAACGCATCGTGGGATTCGAGGCACTGCTCCGATGGCAGCACAGAACGCGCGGAACGGTCGACGCCGCTTCCTTCATAGACGCCGCCGATGAGACGGGGGTCATTGTGTCTCTGGGATGGAAGGCCTTGGACATCGCTTGCCGGCAGGTGAAGGAGTGGAATGAAAATGCAACACCCACCAGGATGAGCGTCAACATATCTAATCGACAGTTCGCGCAATCCGACTTCGCCGCTCGGGTCGAGCAGGCTCTAACGCGCTCAGGGATCGACGGTTCTGCAATTCAGTTGGAGATCACCGAGCGTGTGATGGTTCAGGACTACGAGATGACGACGGCCCACCTCAAGCAGTGCCAGGATCTTGGAGTCGAGATACTAATCGACGACTTTGGTACGGGCCAGTCGTCACTCGCGGCCCTGCACCGCCTCCCGGTTGACACGGTCAAGATAGATCGCTCCTTCATCTCCGGACTCGAGGGAAACGGCGGCGGCGAAGTCGTGCAGGCCATTCTCGCCATGACGCAGAGTCTGGGTCTCCACGTGATTGGAGAGGGCATCGAAACGCCCGAGCAGCGCTCTCGACTCACAGCGCTCGGATGTGGCGTAGGACAGGGCTTCTTGTTCGAGCCGGCGCTCGAGCCAGGCGAGGCATCCCGTCTCCTCCTAAAGGGAACGTTGTAACCTTGAAAGATAACGCAACTCCTCGTAGCTGCGGCCGGTTGAGCTTCCGGACCGCTCAGATCACCGACTCGCCCCCCCCGGCCAACCCCAGAATGCCGATGCTCTGGCCGAAGGCCATGCCCACGTGTATCCCCTCCCCATCGATCGAAAACTCACGAACCCTGGTGTCGTGACTCGAGCCGCGCATCTTTAGCAAGGTGATCGCTCGGCGAATCTCGCCGGCCAACTCTGCGTAGCGCATCACAACGATCGTGTCGGTTATGGCCGAGATGTGGGCTTCGGTGATTGACGATGCACCCATCAGAGTTCTGGTCGTGGACGTAAAGAGGCTGGTGATCTCCTGATGCTTCACGAACGAGGTCATTCCGATGATGAAGTCTCGGAGCCCTCGAGCGGTGGCGACCCGCTCGAGGGCTGACAGGTTGTCCACCGCCAGCCGAACCGGCTGGTATTCCTCAATGACCTGCTTCATGCTGACGAAGTGGTCTTCAAGCGACGCCATCTCTGGGTACTCGCACGCTATTCGGAGATTGCCTGAGCGCTCCATCATCGGGAGGTCGAACCCCCAGCTCGCGGCGTTCCTAATGAGCTGATCTCGGCTCTCCTCAAACGAGAAGAGCACACAACATTCACCTTGTGCCACGCCCGCAGCAATAAACTGGATAGCCATTAGGGTCTTGCCGACTCCTGTGGGGCCCGACACGATGATGGCCGAGTCACGATAGAAACCTCCACCACACATACGATCAACCTCGGTGTTCCCCGTCGATACTCGAGTACTCGAGGCAAGCTCTTTTGTTCCGAGAAGCGAAACCGGTATCACGATAAACCCTTCGCTAGCCACAATCGTGAACAGCCACTCCCCGGTGCGATGCGGAGCTCCCCGAAACTTAAGTATCTCGATGGTGCGCCGGCGCTTAGCTTCCTCGAGGATATTGCGAAGGACGACAACGTTATCGGCCACGAACTCCTCGACGCCGAACCGGCTAAAGGCATTCCTCTCGCCGGCGATCTCCATGGTTAGAACGGAGGTGGTGCCCTGTTCCCTGAGCGCCGCGGCCAACCGGAACAGCTCGAACCGCACGTGTCCCGTGTCGGCGAACCGGCTGAAGAGCGACCCCGTGGAGTCTAGGACAACCCGCTTAGCGCCAATACTCTGGACCGCGGCCCCGATGCGCGCAATGAGGGCACCGAGATCATAGTCACCGACGACCACATCCTGGGGCGAAGATGTGAGCGTCGCATCGATGAAGGTCCACTCTCCCGATTCCTCCTTGCCATCGATGTCATAGTCGAACGCGGTCATGACTTTCCGGAGATCGGAGGGGGACTCCTCGAAAGTCACGAAGACGCCGGGCTCATCGAACTGCAGGATGCCTTTCATCAAGAACTCGAGGCCGAACAGGGTCTTTCCGCTCCCCGTCGTGCCCGCCACTAGGGTCATTCGATTGGCCGGCAAGCCCCCCAGGGCGATTAGGTCGAATCCGTCGATGCCCGTGGAAATCTTGGTTACCCCCCCGCTCTTATCTCTCACTCAACCTCTCCCCTCATCGCGAATCGCCGGTCCCGGAAGACCGAAGGCGCGAGCCGCTCGCTCGTGATCGGACAGATCGCCGATGACGCGCAGACGCGGTAAAGGAGCAAGCCTCATGATGGTCGGGGTGGCGACGATCTGTTCTTCCTCCGCGAGGGCAGATCTTTCGAGAATGTCGACGATCTCGATCTCGTAGTCGTCCACGAGCCGATTCTTGCAGAGCGCGCGAAGGTTTGCCTCGGCCTCTCGGGAGAGTGTCGTTTCTCCTGTAACGTACAGCCTGAACGAGTAGCTGCTCATCTTTGCTCTCTACGCCCGTAGCGTGAGCGTGGGCAGACAATGGAGCGAACTGCATAACCATAACTCAAGGTTAGCGGTCACAGGTGGTTCTCGAGGCGGCCGCGATTCGATTGGCGCTGCTGATGATTCTCCACACGTGGCTTCGAATGAGGATCCAATCCTGCACGCGTGAACCGATGGTCTCCCAGCGTGTCGCGGGCGGGAAAGCCTGGGTTTCATAAAGGAAGGAGTTCCCATGCGGGAGGCGGATCAGTGGCCACGATTCCCCTACGAATGGACCTAAAGGACTCGTCCATGGGAGGTCAGGTTACGTGCCGACGGCGAGGCCGGGGGGGGCCGGGTCACTGCTCGAGGGCCAACTCGGCCAATCGCTTGCCGATCAGCGGGGCGAACTTGAAGCCGTGGCCGCTGCAGGGTGAGCCCACCACCACCGAGCCGTAGCGCTCGAGCACGAAGTTCTCATCGCGGGTATTCGTATAGAGGCAGGTTTCGGTGTGATGGGGTTTGCCGTCGACTCCCGGGTAAAGGGCCGCGAGCCATTTCGAAATGCGTTCGATGGAGGCGTCATCGACGGTCCGGATCTCGCCCGGATCTGCGGTCGGGCCCGCGAGGTGCTCCCCCGCCTTCAGGCCGAGACCGGGGGCTGGAAGCGCGTAACGCAACGGGGTCACCCATTCGGCGATGGTCGGGGGCAGCGGTCCCTCATAGCGGAAATATGAGACGGTCTCACGCGTCGGCCTGGTTTCGAGCTCGACGCCGGCCCCCACCAGAAGCTCCCGCGCCCAAGCTCCCGCCGTGACAACGCAGGCACTGCACTCTATGGACTCGGCGGCCGTGTGGACCACCGCACCGTCGTTCGATTGCTCGATGGACTCAACCACCGTCTCCTCGCAAAGCTCCGCCCCATGACCGCGGGCCAATACCTGAAAAGCGGCCCACGCGCGCTCCGCCCTGACGAAACCCGAGTCCGGCTGCAGCAGGCCGGGCCCGTCATGGCTCAGAAACTGAAAGCGCTGCGCCAGCTCAGATTCCGACAGCATCTCGCTGCGAGCGCCGCATTCTCTGAGCGCGGCGTGGTTGGCCTCGATGCCGGGGCCGAGATCGAGGCCTCCGGTCGTGACCAGAAGCTCCTCCCCCACCTCGGTCTCGGCCTGGCGCCACAGCTTCAGCGACTCCTGGGCCATTCTCACGTAGCCGGAGTCTGGATAGGAGAGGCGAAAGATGCGCGACGATCCGTGGCTCGAGCCGCGGTCGTGGCCGATGTGAAAACGCTCGAGGAGAAGCGTCCGGGCACCGGAGCGCGCCAGCCACCAGGCTGTGGCCGAGCCCATGATCCCGCCCCCCACCACGACGACGTCGTAGCGCTTCATCCGAGCTCTGGTGAACTAATCAACGCGGGCCCCGCGCAATGGGGCTCACGTTGAATGACCGCACTCGGCGGCCGTTTAGCCGACCGAGCCCTCCATCTGCAGCTCGACCAGGCGCTGCAGCTCGACCGCGTACTCGAGCGGCAGCTCCCTGGTGATCGGCTCGATGAATCCGCGCACGATCATCTGCATCGCTTCGGACTCACCTAGACCGCGTGACATCAGATAGAAGAGCTGCTCGTCGGAGACTTTGGACACGGTCGCCTCGTGGGAGACCGCCGAGTTCTCTTCCTCGATCTCGATGTAGGGGTACGTGTCCGAACGGCTGTCGGCGTCGAGGATCAGGGCGTCGCAGACGACGTGTGACTTGGCGTGCTTGGCCCCCTCCTCGATGCGAATCAAACCGCGGTAGCCACCGCGGCCCCCATCCTTCGAGATCGACTTCGATATGATCGAACTCTGGGTGTTGGGGGCGGCGTGAATGATCTTGCCTCCGGCGTCCTGATGCTGGCCCGCACCCGCATAGGCGATCGAGAGAACCTCGCCGCGTGCGCGCTCGCCGAGCAGATACACCGACGGGTACTTCATCGTGACCTTTGACCCAAGGTTGCCATCGACCCATTCCATGATTGCGCCCTCGTATGCGGCCGCCCGCTTGGTTACGAGGTTGTAGACATTGTTCGACCAGTTCTGGATGGTGGTGTAGCGGGCGCGTCCGTGCGGCTTGACGATGATCTCGACCACAGCCGAGTGCAGCGAGTCGGACGAATAAACGGGGGCCGAGCAGCCCTCCACGTAGTGAACATAGCTGTTCTCGTCGACGATGATCATGGTCCGCTCGAACTGGCCCATGTTCTCCTGGTTGATGCGGAAGTAGGCCTGCAGAGGGATCTCGACCTCGAGACCGGGCGGGACGTAGATGAACGAGCCGCCGGACCACACCGCAGAGTTCAGCGCCGAGAACTTGTTGTCGGCGGCCGGGATGATCGTGCCGAAGTACTGCTTGACGATGTCGGGGTGCTCGCGCAAAGCGGTGTCCATGTCACAGAACACGATGCCCTGGCGCTCGAGCTCGACCTGGGTCTTGTGGTAAACCACTTCGCTTTCATATTGGGCGGTGACTCCGCCGAGGTAGTTCTTTTCGGCCTCGGGAATGCCGAGCTTGTCCCAAGTCGCCTTGATGTCCTCGGGCATGTCGTCCCACGACTTCACCTGGTTCATCGGCTTGATGTAGTAGTAGATGTTGTCGAAGTCGATTCCTGAGAGGTCCGCTCCCCACTTCGGCATCGGCTTGCGGTAGAAGATCTCGAGGGCCTTGTGGCGGTACTTGCGCATCCAGTCGGGTTCGCCCTTACGGTCCGACATCATGTCGATGACCTCGTGCGAGAGCCCCTTCTCGGGCGCCTCGTCGTAGGAGGTGGCATCGTGCCAGCCGAACTTGTATTCGCCTTTGAGCGCCCTGACCTGCTGATTTTCCTCTTGGATCTTGAGGTCTTCGGCTTCTGTCGCCATGGGCCAGACCCCCCTTTGGCTAGTGAGCGGGTGATATTGGTGCGCCTGGTTAGGTTACCCTAAGCAGGCCTCCAAGAGAAGACAACGAGCCCGCCGGGCTCCTCATTCCTGAGGCTTCATGCCCGCGGCGCGGGGGTCCTGGGGGGCGCGTGCGAGGTCGGCGCCGGTATCTTCGAGCTGCTCCTCGGGGTGGAATCCGGGTCCCTGGGCGATTACCTGAAACGTCTCTGCGTGGGCGAGGCCGTGGGCGGCCCCCTGCTCCGAGGTCCACTGCCGGATCCTCTCGGATATCCCCTCGGCGTCCTCGCCAACTTGGCTGCGATGACACAGGAGCGCCTCGATCTTGGCCTCAACGAACTCGGAGATGTCGACCGCCACGGGGTTGGTCTCCGGCCCGGCAATCCACACCTCGCGCAAGCCTCGCCACGGCTCCAGACCCTCCTCGAGCAGCTCCGGAAAATGGCCCGGCGTCGTGCCCGCGGTCAAAGTCACATCAAGCGACGCCTGTCCCACCGCGCGGTGGTCGGGGTGGTTGATGAAGCGGTCCTCGAAGGTCGAGCCCGGGTCACTCACCACAAAGCGGTGCGGACGATAGCGCCGGAACACCCGAGCGATGTCCCTTCTGAGCCCGAGGTCGTACTCCACGTAGCCGTCCTGGTAGCCGAGCCACGAGAGCTCGGACACCCCGACGACCGCAGCGGCGCGCTCCGACTCCTCACGCCGGAGGCGGGCCAGAGGCTCACCCATCAAGGCGCGGTCCTGCGTGCCGGTAGAGCCGTCGGTGACGACGCAATACGTGACCTCGGCCCCCTCGGACACCCAGCGGGCGACCGTGCCTGCGCATCCGAACTCGATGTCATCGGGATGGGCGACGACGACCAGCGCGCGCCAGCTCACGGTCGGCTCGACTGCACGGCGACCGTGCAGCGTCCCACCGCCACCGGATCGCCGTTCTCGTCGGCAATGTCGACAGTCCAGACGTGCAGCGTGCGGCCCTTGCGCACGGGGGTCCCGGTGGCGATCACGAAGCCGTCGCGGCGGCCTTTCAGATGACTGATGTTGAGCTCGATACCGGCGGCGACCTGCGCGGCCGGGTCGAGGTTCATATAGGTGCCGATCGAAGCTGCGCTCTCCACCAAGACGGCGCTGACTCCTCCATGGAGGAGGCCGAACGGCTGGTGGACGGGCGGCCCAACGGGCATGTGCAACACCACTCTGTCGGGCGAGGACTCGACGATCTCTATCCCGAGCGTCTCGAAGACCGTGCCCTCGAGGTCGGGCTCATAAGAATTGCTCATGGGCCGGATGCTACCCGCCGTCCGGGCGTCAGAGGCGGACGAGCTCGGCCTTGTGGCTGCGCTTGTCCGAGTACATGGAAGCGTCGGCCACCGCGATGAGCTCGACGGCGCTGGTGCCGTCGCGGCCGTAGAGCGCGGCCCCCGCGGAGATCGTCACCGAGACACCGCCGGTGCCCGGAACCACCTCTTCGGCGAGCTTTGCCCGCACACGGTTCACGACGATCTGGACGCCGGCTGCGTCGGCCTTTTTCAGCACCATCACGAACTCGTCCCCGCCGACGCGGGCCACGAGGTCGCTGGTTCTCTCGACCCCGCTGAGGACCCGGGCCACGGTTTGGATGGCGGCCGAGCCGATCTGGTGGCCGTAGGTGTCGTTGAGCTTCTTGAGCTCGTCTATGTCGATCACCACGAGTGCAAACGGGTTCCGCTCGAGCTCGAGCGTCGCCATGTGCGAGTAGAAGCTCGAGACGTTGGCCACACGCGTCAGGGGGTCGGTAGTGGCGAGGTGGTGGAGTTTCAACTGTACCGAGTGGTGAGCTTCGGCGAAGGCTCCGAGAAAGGCGGCGGTGATGCCGTAGAGGGCGAAGCGGGAGCTCACGACACCCAATACCATGATCCCGTCGAAGCCGTCCGCAACCCCCGCGTAGACACCGCACAGAGCGGCGGCGATGAACGCCGCCAGCAGCCCTTCGCCGAGCCCGGCTGCGATCGCCGACATCGCCACCGGGAAAATGAAGACCCAGCCGTAGTCGATCCCCATGGGGGACGGGAACAACGCCAGGAGGGCCGAGGCCAACAACATCACCACGACGACGGCAACGCGCACCGTGCGCCGCTCCAGCACCATCAGGAGCTGGTGCGTCAGAAGGTCCTTGAGATCGCGGCGAGAGCCGGCGACATCGGCATTGGGGGCGGCTGTTACCTGCAACTGCGACACTGCGACCGACTTTCTGTCATCCTGCTCCTTGTGGATCCCTACTCGAGGGCTACGTCCAGCGGATAGACCGCCTCCACATCCGACTTGCGGACCTCGATGAAGGCCGTCGAGGCGATCGACTCACGCCCTTCCCGGCTCAATATCTCCGCGTCGGTCACCGGGACGAAGCTCCTCTGGTCGCGCATCACCGACTCCCACGCGTCCGAGAAGCGGGCCAGCTCGGGGGCGAGGTAGACCTTGCCCTCGATGCGATAGTCCCGCAGCAGCAACACCACGCCGATGGCGACAAGCTCGACCCTGAGGATGTCTCCGTCCCGATCACGTTCGGAAATAAGTCCCTCCGGTTGAGCCAGGGCGATGAGGTGCCGGATCTTGCTGACGAGGGCGGTCGCCGCGAACGGCTTGCTGAGGTAGTCGCAGGCCAGGGCCGAGGCCTTCTCAGTCGCCCCCGGGGTGCCAACCGGACCGAGGATGATGACAGGATGAGCCCGGAAACGTCCGTCCTCGCGCATACGGCCCACCAGGCTCCAGCCGTCCTCACCCGGCAGAGCGACATCCGCAACGACGATGTCCGGCTGCTCGGACACGAGCAGCCGCCATGCCTCGGGAACATCGCCCGCGTAGAGTCCTTCGAAGCCGGCGTTCTCGAGGTGGTAGCGGACCACCGTGACGATGGTGGGCTCGTGCTCGACTACTAGGACTCTCGCCATGCCCGCATCATCGGCCACTTGTGAGCACATCTGAAAGCAATCGAGCAAAAGAGTTGCCGAGTGAGGAAGCCACCCGAGCCGCCGGCCGCACGAGCCCCACGGGCGCCGTCAGGCCGGATACACCGACACTTCGGTCGCCTTGATCGAGACCCAGATCTCCTCCCCCTCGATTAGGGAGAGCTCGGCGACGGCCGCCGGGGTCACCTCGGCCACCACCGGGATCGATCCCTCCACCCGCACCCGTACCCGGCCGCCTTCCCCTTCGAGTCCGGCGATGCGCCCGGACCAAACATTGCGGGGACTGCCCTCCGCCGGTCTGCGATAGAGGGATACGGCGCGGGGGTGGAGCGCAGCGTAGACCTCCCCCACCGGAGCATGTGAGACGAGCATCTCGCCGCCTGAGTCCAGGCGCACTCGATCTCCGAGTCCGCGTCCCCGCCACAGGTTCAGGCCCACGAGCTCGGCGATGTAGGAGGAGCGAGGGTGTGCACTGAGCTCTGAGGGGGTCCCTTCCTGGGCGACTTTGCCGTCTTCGAGCACCAAAACACGGTCTGCAAGGGCCATGGCCTCGACTGGGTCATGAGTGACTACGAGCCGGACGCCGTCGAACCTCCCGAGGCTCGCCTTCAGCTCTCGGCGGACCTCGGCCCGCGCGCCCGCATCGAGCGCCGCCAGGGGCTCATCGAGAAGCAGTAGCCGGGGTCGGGTCGCCAGCGCGCGCGCCAGTGCCACTTTCTGAGCCTGACCACCCGACAGCACCCGGGGCCGCTCCGAGGCGTAGCTTGCGATGCCCATGCGCTCGAGCCACTCCTGCGCTTCCGCTCGCGCCTGATCCTTCGAGCAGCCCCGGGCCCGCAGGCCAAAGGCGACGTTGTCGAGAACGGAGAGGTGGGGGAAGAGGACATAGTCCTGGAACACGAAGCCAATCGAGCGGCGCTCGGGAGGAAGCCGCCGGCGCGCCGCAGGGTCCTCCAGAACCTCGCCGTCGAGGGTCACCCGGCCTGCTGAGAGCGGGAGCAGGCCCGCCAAGACCCGCAGGAGAGTGGTCTTTCCCGCCCCGTTCGGCCCCACCAACACGACGGTCTCACCGGCGGCAGCCCGCACGTCCGCGTCGAGGGCGAGGCTGCCGGCGCGAGCCCGAACCCGCGCTTCGAGGCTCACGCTTGGGGAGCCCAGCGCTCCCGCAGCGTGACGAGGACGAGCAGTGACACTGCGACAAGCACCAGGCTCAGGACGATGGCCGCGTCCACGTCTCTCAGCAGCGCGGTGTAGACCGCAATCGGCATCGTCTGGGTCTCACCCGGCAGGTTTCCTGCGAACGTGATCGTGGCGCCGAACTCACCCAGCGCCCGTGCCCACGCGAGAACCGCTCCTGCCGCCACCGAGGGCGCTGCGAGCGGCAGGGTGATCTTCCAGAAAACAAGCCCCCGCGACGCCCCGAGCGTCGCGGCCGCGTCCTCGTAACGAGGGTCGAGGCCCTTCAGGGCCCCCTCGACCGTGAGCACCAGAAAGGGCATGGCGACGAAGGTCTCGGCCACGATGACTCCCGGGAGCGTTCCGAACAGGGTCACGCCGAAGAATGACTCGAGGGCGCGGCCCACGAGTCCTAGGCGGCCCAGCGCCAGCAACAGCGCCACCCCGCCCACCACCGGGGGCAGCACCAAAGGCAGGGTGACCAGGGCGCGCAGCACCGAGCGGCCCGGGAAGGGAACCCGGGCCAGAACCCACGCCAACGGAAGACCCAAAAAAGCAGAGAGTGCCGACGCCGCCAGGGAAGAGACCAACGAAATTCGCAGGGCCGAGCCGACGACCTCGGTGGTGAGGACCTCCGGAAGGCTCGCCCACGGGGCACGCCACGCCAGTGCGGCAAGGGGTACGGCAAAGAAGGAAGCCGCCAACGCCGCCAGAAGCACAAGGGCCCGGGGGGGCCGCCTCACGGAACCAGGAAACCGTGCTCTTCGAGAATCGCCCGCCCGCGCTTCGATAGGGCGAAATCCACGAACTCGCCGGCGGCACTCTCGGCGTCTGTGAGTTGGGCTATCGGGTAGGTGGCGATCACGTTGTCGGCTGCGGGGATCGGCACTCCCTCAACCTCCCCCTCGGCGGAGGCCACGTCGGATGCGTAGACGATGCCCGCGTCGGCCTCACCGACTTGGAGCCGTGTGACCACGGCCTTGACCTCGGTCTCGAGCGAGTCCGGCTCGACATTCACCCCGGCCTTGTCCAGAGCCTCGGCGGCGTACTTACCGGCGGGACACTCCTCGTTACACAGCGACAGAACCAGCTCGGAGTTCTCGAGGTCCTCGAGCGAGCGGATGCCTTCCGGATTGCCCGCCGACACGATGATCTCGAGTTTGTTCTTCACAAACACGCTCGGCTCGCCTTCGACGAGGTCGGCGTCCATCACCCTGATCATGTTCGCCTCGTCGGCCGAGGCGTAGACGTCGGCTCGGGCGCCCTGCTCGAGCTGGGTGGCGAGGTCCGAGGAGGAGCCGAAGTTGAACCTGATCGACGTGCCGGGCGAGTCTTCTTCTAGCTCCTCCGCCATGGCCTCGAACGCCTGGGTCAAGGACGACGCCGCGAACACGGTCACCCTGGACGCTTCGCTCTGACCGCCGCCTCCCCCTCCCTCCCCGCCGCAGGCGCTCAGCGCCACGGCGAGGCCCAGCAGAGCCGCGGCATCACGACCTAGCGAGCGACGCGCGGGTGCCATCACGGGGCCGGCAGCTCGATCACCACGTTGGTCGCCTTCACCGCTGCTAGGGCGCGCACGCCGGGGGCAAGACCCAGCTCGTCGGCGGCCTCGCACGACATCAGCGACACGACTCGATGGGGGCCGGCCTGCATCTCGACCTGGGCCATCACCTTGTCCCTCAGCACCCTCGTGACGATCCCGGGAAAGCGGTTGCGCGCCGACTGCGCTCCAAAGGCTTGCGGCTCGTCGTAGCGGCCCAGCTCCGTTGCCAGGCGAGCGAGGTCCGAGCCCTCGATGATGCGTTGGCCGCCTTCGGTACGGTCGATCGCCAGGCGCCCCCCATCGGCCCAGCGGCGGAGGGTGTCGGCGCTCACTCCGAGGATCTCGGCAGCCTCTCCCAGGCGGTAATCAGGCATGGGGCATGGTAGCAGAACCCCGCACATCGTATGTAAGAGAATCAAGTAGCTGTGATTTGCAGGCTAATGCCCGGGGATGGAGAGACTCAAACGACCGCCCGGCCACCGCGCGGGGCCGGGCGGCCAGGATCGGGCGCCGGGGGGGATCCGGGGGTCGGGCCCGGGGGGCCGGAGGCACCCCGAATTCGGTTTTGTGCCAGAAAGGGTGCGGAATCCGCCCCTGATCTGGCTTAGAACCGACTCAGGGGCGGGTCGAGGCGGGGCCAGGCCCGGGGGGCCGGGTGGGCCGTTACCGAGTGACCGGCCTCACTCCCTCACCGTGAAAGCCACAACGGGCAATGACCGCGTCCTCACCCGAGGGCCACAGCGCCAGGCTCAGCGCGCACTCAGCCCCCTCCGGCTCCATGCGCAGCCACGCCACCGGCGCTCGCCGGGTTGCCGCCAAGCCCGCCGCCGCAATGGACTCCTCGAGCCGGCGACGCTCTTCTGGATGGAGGTACTGGGCGACTATCGAATGAAACACGACCGTCGCTACTCCGGGGGCCGGAATAGCGAGCTGGTCGTCCAGCCACGGCGCAGCGGCGGCACAGTCGACCTCCGCCGGCACCCGGGCCGCCACCTGGAGGGCGAGCCGCAGGTGACGCAGACGGAGGAGGTGGTCGGCCCAGATGCAGGACGTCAGGGTGAGCCGCCCCTCCTCGGTGGTGGGGTCTACCGGCGCTTGATCACAGCCTCTGCGGGAGGCGATGGTGACGGGTACATCGAAGGCTCGCGGCACTCCTTCGAACGAGCACAGCCTCACCGGCGACGAGAGGTCGCCGCGCTTTTGCCCGCGCGCCTCGTACTGGTAGAGGTCCCAGCGCAGGTTCAACCCCGCACAGGCTCCGACCTCGAGCAGGCGCAAGGGCAGGCCGGTGCGTGCGGCGACTTCCAGGAAGCCGCACAGAAGCGCCTGGCTGCGGCCGACCTCGTTGGTCTGGAGCGGCCTCGCCACCAGTTCCCGGATCATCTCGGTGCGCTGCTCCAGGAGATCGGCCAGGGCCGGCCACGCCGCGGCAGGATCGGCTCTACCGCCGACCGAGGGGTAGTGGGGGGCGAGTCGGGGCGCCCGGCCGTCGAGCACCAGCCGGTGCACCGCCGCCATCAACCTCAGCCCGAGGGCCGAGTCGGAGGGATCGGCACCGTGCCCGCGCAGGACCTTCGCCGCGGGCCCTCCCGCGCCAACATCGTCGGCGCAGCGCTCGAGCAGCCCGGCGTAGAGCGGCGAACCCATCGAGCGCGCCTGACGCAGCAGGCGCCGTTGCACTCGGGCGAGGTCCTCGAAAGAGGGCGGCTGAAGTGTGATCCGCACATTCTGCGCGCGACTCGATCTCGCTCAGCGCGCCCTCGGTACGGCGGATATCGACGTACACAGGAGCGCGTGGCGTGGAGGCTGCCCCCCTTAGCATTACAGCCATGCTGCGAGCGCAAGAGATCGAGGTGGAGGTCGCCGGGAAGACGGTGGTGGAGTGCGCGACCTTCACCCTCCAGCCCGGAGACAAGGTCGGGCTCGTGGGCCGCAACGGCGCGGGCAAGACCAGCCTCCTGAGGGCCCTCTCCGGAGAGGCACCGCCCGTGGCAGGGCGGGCGGTAATCAAGGGGGAGCTCGGCTACCTGCCTCAGGACCCCCGCATCCGAGCCTCGGTCGCCCACGTCACCGGGGTGACCCACATCGTCTCGGGCCGTGGGCTGGACGAAGCCGCTCTGCGGCTCGAGAAGCTGCGGCTGGCATTGGAGGAGCGCGCAAGCAACACCAACGTTGCTCGCTTCGCGCACGCCGAGGAGAACTATCGCTTCGCGGGGGGCTATTCGGCCGAAGCCCAGGCCCGGAGCATCGCCTCGGGGCTGGGAGTGCCGGCCGACCGCCTCGACCTGCCGATCGACGCCCTTTCGGGAGGAGAGCGGCGCCGGGTAGAGCTCGCTCGCATTCTGTTCGCGGGCAGCGACGTCCTGCTTCTGGACGAGCCCACTAACCACCTCGACAACGACGCCCGGGCGTGGATGATGAAGTTCCTCAAGGGCTACCGGGGCGCGCTGATGGTCGTCAGCCACGACCTGCTACTACTCGACGAGGCCATAACCCGCATCCTTCATCTCGACCGCGCAGAGCTCATCGAGTACCGGGGCACGTACTCCCATTACCGGGCCGCGCGAAAGGCCGACGAGGCCCGGCTCGCCAAGCTCTCGGGCCGCCAGCAGGCAGAGATCAGGCGGCTCAAGGACCTCGCCGACTCGATGCGCCACCAGACCGAGAAGCGCGCCCGCATCGCCAAGACGCTCGACAGCCGGGTCCAGAAACTCAAGGACAGGGCGGTCACGGCCCCCCAGAGTTCCGAACGGGTGATGCGAGCTCGTTTTCCCGAGCCGCCGCGGGCCGGGAAGGTCGTCCTGAAGGCTCACGGCCTGGCCCAGCACTACGGAGGGCCGCCGGTGTTCGAAGACATCGCCTTCGACGTCGGGCGCGGCGAGCGGCTTCTCATCATGGGCCTGAACGGCGCCGGAAAGACGAGCCTGCTGCGCATCCTTGCCGGCCGCACCGCTCCCACCGCCGGTGCGCTGTCCTGGGGAGCGGGTGTCAGCGTCGGTTACTACGCACAGGAGCACGAAGGCATCGAGCCCGGCCGCGCCGTGCTGGCCCACGTCAAGGCACAGTCCGGAGCGGGCGATCAGCAGCTGAGAAGCCTGCTCGGGGGCTTCGGGCTGCCGGGAGAGTTCGCCTTCCAGGACGCCGGCACGCTCTCAGGCGGGGAGAAGACCAAGCTCGCCCTCGCGCAGCTCGTCGCCGGGCGCCACAACGTCCTGCTGCTCGACGAGCCCACCAACAACCTCGACCCCCCGTCGCTCGAAGCGGTCGCCGCGGCCCTGGGGGAGTGGCCGGGGACCATGATCGTGGTCAGCCACGACACGGCCTTCGTCTCGGCTCTGGAGCCCGACCGGGTGCTGATGATGCCCGAGGGAGACCTCGATTACTGGGACGAGGGGCTGCTGGGCCTGGTCGCGCTCGCCTGAGGGGCTCGGATAAGGGGCTCGGAATCTGTCCTGCAGGCGCCCCCAGTCTGGCTTTGTGTCAGGAATCGTGCGAAATCCGCCCCTTACCTGGCAAAGAGCCAGCGCAGGGGCGGGGTTTGGGTGAGGGCGGGGTTTGGGTGAGGCCGGGGTTTGGGTGAGGCCAGGGAGCGGGCGCGCTGGACGGCTGCGGTGGGCGCCCCTACTCGAGCCCGCTGAGCACCGAGATCACCTCGGCCCCGTAGCGCTCGAGCTTGGTTGGTCCGATCCCTGAGATCGCAGCGAGCTGGCGGGGCGAGCGGGGGTTGCAGCGGGCAATCTCCTCGAGCGTGCTGTCGTGGAAGACCACGTAGGCGGGCACATTGTCGTCCCGGGCCCGTTGTGCCCGCCACGACCGCAGAGCCTTGAACGCGTCCGTCGACGCACCGGACGAGCCTGGAGCGGGCGCCTGCTGGGGCCGCGAGGTGGCGTCGAGCTCGTCCAGGAACCGGCTCGGAGTCCCGTTCGGCGGGTAGCTGAGGGTGAGGTGGGTCTTCGCCCGGGTGATCCCGACATAGAAGAGGCGCCGTTCCTCGGCGACCGCCTCGGCCGTCTTCGACCTCTTGAAAGGCAGCTCCCCCTCGAGCAGGCGAGGCAGAAACACGGCTTCGAACTCCAAGCCCTTTGCGCGGTGGTAGGTGAGCAGGTTCACTCCCCTGCCCTCGCCCTCGGAGCCGAAGCGGGCCTTGAGATCTGTCACGAAATCCGCCACGGTTCCGGCGCCGTCGTCGAACTGCCGGGCAAGGCGGATGAGGCGGGCGAGATCCTTCTGACGGGTCAACTCTTGGCCGCCCACGTCGTCGGGCACCTCCTCAACGAAGCCGTCGCGGCGAGCGAGCTGCGACACCAGGTCCGCGACATCGCTCGAGCCTCGCCTACCCAGCGCCCCCAGCATGCGGCGGGCGGCGGGCCGCGCCAAGAAGGAGCCGTCCTTGACTTGAAAGGGGATGTCGCGCTCGGCAAACGCCTCCTCGAAGTCCTCCGAGCGATAGTTGACCCGGTAGAGCACTGCCATGTCCTCGTAAGCCACGCCCTTGTGAAGCTGCTCGGCACGGCTTGCGATCCAGGAAGCCTCGTCTTCGCTGTTTCCGAGCAGCTCTATCGCCGGCACCGGCCCCGAGGTCCGCACCGCCTCTAGCACCTTCTCCGCGCCGCCCAACCGAGGCACGAGCCGGTTGGCGGTCGCCAGCACCTCAGGCGTGGAGCGGTAGTTCTTCTCGAGCCGGACCACTTTGGTGCGCGCAAAACGGGCGGGCATCTCTAGGAGGTAGCGAGCGCTCGCCCCCGTGAAGCCGTAGATCGACTGGTAGTCGTCCCCCACGACGCAGAGGTCGTCGCGCTCCCCCAGCCAGCGCTCCAGCAGCGTCTGCTGCAGCAGGTTTACGTCCTGGTACTCGTCCACCGTGAAGGCGAGGTACCGGCCCTGAAAACGCTCGTTGGCATAGGAGTCGTTCTCGAACATGTCCACCGCCAACTCCAACAGGTCCTCGAAGTCGATCAGGCCGCGGGCAGCCTTGCCCTCCTCGTATTTGGCGAACAGAGAGCTCATGAGCTCGGCAGGGATCGGCGGCTCGTGAGCACCGAGGCGCTCCAGATAATCGTGAGCTCGGATGCGGCGGTTCTTGGCCCACTCGATCTCCGTGGCGAGGTCGATGGCCGCCCGGAAGCGATATGGCTTCGGGAGGCGATTGGCGAGCTGGCGGAGGGCAAGGCCCTTGGAGGGCAGGATGTTTCCGGGCGGCTCCTGGGCGAGGTGGCGCAGCTGAGCAAGGGCCGCGGAGTGGAAGGTGCGGGCCCGCACTCCGGTGACGCCGAGGGCGGCGAGCCGGGCACGCATCTCGCCGGCGGCCTTGTCCGTGAAGGTCACCGCGAGTATCGACGCCGGCTCCAGATCGCCCGAGCTCACCTGGTTGGCAATGCGGCGGATGATCGTGGTGGTCTTGCCGGAGCCTGCTCCGGCGAGGATGCACACGGGCCCTCGGACGGCCTTCACCGCGTCGATCTGCTCGGGGTTCAGACCTTCGAATACGTCCATCCGGCCAAAATAAAGGACGGAAACCTGCCCGCCGAGCCGGCCCATTCGACCTGTCGACCCGCCGAGCCGGCCCGACCCCCGGGCGCGGCGAAGGCCTCAGACGACGGTGGGGGCCCTGCGGCGTCTGAGGCCTTCAGCCTCTCGGAGTGAGCTGGTTGTCTGCGGGCCGGCCGGTGCTTTGGGGGGGCCCTCTTTCGGAGGGATACCTTGTGGCCGACCCAACAGGGACTTTGTACCCCGCTCGCCCCACGCCCGCCATCCCCCATTCGGGGGAAAAAGGACCCCCATTCGGGGTAGTGACAACCTGCCGCAGGGGGAGACGTAGACACGAAGTTGGGATAGTCATGGCTACCTTGAAAACCTTGCTGTCCGCCCTGATGCTGGCCCTTGTTCTCAGCGCGTGCTCGTCGAGCTCTCCCTCCGCCCCCGAACCCGGCGCGACCTCTCCTCCGGACGAGGGGCCGGCTACGAGCAATGCTCGCCCAGGCCCCTCCCTCGATACCATCGGCATTGAGCTGCTGGAAGTGGCTGCGGGCTTCGAGCAACCCCTCTATGCCACGCACGCGGGAGACGCCTCCGGACGCCTCTTCGTGGTCGAGCAGACGGGAGCCGTCAGGATCGTCTCGGGGGGCCGAGTGCAGACCGAGCCGTTCCTGGACCTCTCCGAACGAGTGGTGGTCGGATCGGAGCAGGGCCTATTGGGGCTCGCCTTCCATCCCTCCTACGAGGACAACGGGCGGCTGTTCGTGAACTACACCGATCTCAACGGTGACACCGTAGTGGCCGAGTTCGCGGGGGCGGGGGGCCGCGCCGACTCCTCCTCCGAGCGAGTTCTGCTCACGATCGAGCAGCCTTTCCCGAACCACAACGGCGGAGCGCTGGCTTTCGGACCCGACGGTTTTCTCTACATCGCCACAGGGGACGGGGGCAGCGGCGGCGATCCCATGGGCAACGGGCAGAGCATCGGCACGCTGCTGGGCAAGCTCCTCCGTATTGACGTCAACGCCGCAAGCAGCGATCTCTCCTATGGAATCCCCGGGGACAATCCCTTCGTGGGTCGAGCCGGGGCCCGCCCGGAGATCTGGGCCTACGGACTCAGAAACCCTTGGCGCTTCAGCTTCGACGAGGCCACCGAGGAGCTGTGGATCGGGGATGTGGGGCAGTCGGGGCTCGAGGAGATAGATCACTCGGGCGGTGGCCGAGGGGTCAACTTCGGGTGGAACGTCATGGAGGGCAACACCTGCTACGAGCCGCCCACGGGCTGCGACCGCTCCGAACTGCAGCTTCCCGTCGCCCAGTACTCACACGACCTCGGGTGCTCGGTTACGGGTGGCTACGTCTACCGGGGCCACACGCAGCGCGCACTGAGGGGGGTCTACCTGTTCTCCGACTACTGCTCGGGAACGATCTGGGGGCTGGACGCGGCGCAACCGGGGGCCGGCGCCGTGCGCCTGCTCGAGAGCGGTCGCGCGGTGAGCTCGTTCGGAGTCGACGAGACCGGCGAGCTCTATCTCACCGATCTCGGCTCGGGAACCCTGTTCCGCATCGTCTCGAAGTAACTGCCGACAACCGCGTCCTTCCCCGCTCCGCGCCCCAGAGCTGACTCTGTGCCGGATTAGGGGCGGAATCCGCCCGGTTTGTGACACAAAGCCGCGCCAGGGGCGGGCGGGCCGGGTGAGTAAGTGGGTGGGGCTGAGTAAGTCGGTGTGGGTCGGTCGCTTGCCGCGGCCCCTACGCAATCTGCGCGAGAAGCTCAAGCGCCGGCCTCATAGCGACGAAGGCAAGGTAAGGACGAAGGAGAAACACCAGAAACCAAGTCCAAATCTCATCGAAACACAACCCGACATGGGAGAAGTTCGAGATGCTCTTTGCCGTGTGCTTCTTTGCGCTAGTTGCAACCGTTCCCCTATCCGGAGGGGAGATCGGCAGACTTGTCCGCCACCGCTTCATGCACCCCCTGCTGCTTGTGGCCGCGCTCGGCATCCAGACTGCGCTCTTGACCGGCATCCTCGGCCTGCAGGGCGACGGCGCCGCCGCCCACATCGCCTCCTGCACACTCTGCTTCGGTTTCTTGGTGGCGAACCGCACACTGCCGGGGCTGTGGGTGGTCGCCTTTGGTGGCGCCGTCAACCTGATTGCCATTGCCGCCAACAGAGGCGTTATGCCTTCAACTCACTCCGCCAACGCCGCGGCCGGCAAGCTGGCCCAGACCTCGGAGTTCGTCGACTCTGCAGTCGTTGCTCACCCCAAGCTGCTGTTCTTGGGCGACGTCTTCGCCGTCCCCCAGCCCTTGTTCTTCGCCGACGTTTTTTCAGCCGGAGACGTGTTGATCGTCATCGGAGTCGGAATGCTGTTGCACCAGATCTGCAGACGAGGGATGCGCTCCTCCGAGGGAACGGTTGCGAACGCTCAGCCGGTCAGCTCGGCGACCGCGGACTCGAACACTTCGGAGTGGACGTCCACGTCTGCAGCCGTGGTCTGAGGCGACATCAGCGCCATCATGTGGAACGGCGTTAGCAGGATCCCTCGATTTAGCGAATAGAGATGCATCAGCTCGTCGAGCGCCTCGTCACGAGAGGCCGCCGCCTCGGAGCCCGTCCGAGGACGCTCCTTGGTGAACAGGTATTCGGTCCTGCACCCGAGCCGGGTGATGTGCCAGTCGAGTCCGCGTGAGTCGATGACTTTGGTGACGCCGTCGGCGAAGCGCTCGGCCAAAGAGATCATGTGCTCGAACGCCTCTTCGGTCAGCACGTTTTCGAGAGTGGCCTTCATCGCCGCCAGCGACAAGGCGTTGCCCGCAAGCGTCCCCCCAATCCCCCCGGCATCTGCATCGATGAGCTCGGAGCGCGCCAGGATGCGTTGCGCGACCTCTTCCGAGAGGCCATATGCGGCGGCGGGGAGCCCTGCCGCCAAGGGCTTTCCGATCGTCACGACGTCCGGCTCGAGTTCGTTCGCCTTCGTGAAACCGCCGGGGCCCGAGCATATCGTGTGAGTTTCATCTATCACCAGGAGTGTTCCGTGGCGCCGGGTCAGCTCCCGCAGGGACTCATGAAAGCCCGGGTCGGGATGGATGATCCCGATGTTAGTCATGGCGGGCTCGGCCAGGACACAGGCCACGTCTTCGTGAGCGAGCTCGGCCTCGAGCGACTCGACATCGTTGAACTCGCACACCCTGGTCGTGCGGGAGACATCGACCGGCGGCCCGACGTTGCCGCTGCGCGCCACCACTTCGCCTCCCGAGAGCGTGGCGAAAGACTCGTCCACAGTCCCGTGGTAGCACCAGTTGAAGACCAGCACCTTGGGCCTTTGAGTGACGTCGCGCGCCAGCCTCAAGACGAAGCGATTGGCGTCGGTAGCGGTCAGCGCGAACTGCCAGTAAGGAAGGCCGAAGCGGCGCGCCATCTCCTCCCCCACCCAGATCGAATCCTCGGAGGGAAGCATGAGGGTTATGCCGCGGCTCACCCTCTCCGCGATGCCCGCGATGGAGGGGGCCGGGGAATGACCCGCCATGGCCCCCGTGTCGCCCAAACAGAAATCGATGTAGTCGTGTCCGTCGACGTCCCGGAAGCGGCTGCCCTGAGCTTCGTCGACGAAGACCGGGAATCCGCCGACCCAGCGCGTCATCCAGTTCATCGGCACCCCGGCCAACAACGACGAGCGGGCGCGCTCGAAGAGCGTCTTGGACCTCGGGTGCTCGCGTTCGAACCGAGCCCGCTCTTGGGACAGCAGGCTGTCCACTTTGTTTCTATCGATCTCGGTCATCGCGCTCCTCTGCTCGAAATACCGCTAGAGCTGCAACGTGGCAGTGTGCTCGATCGTCTCCTCGCCCTCCCGACCGAGAAGCCGGTGCTCGATCTCTGTGCCTGAAATCGATACGAGGCCGATGTTGTTCTCGCCGATCAACACCGAGGAGCTGCGACCGGAGGGCCTGATGTAGTTGCGCTTCTCGGTGAAGTCGGGCTCTTGATCGATGCCCATCGCCTCGGCGCGGCGGGGCGACAGGAACACCGGAGCATCGGTGGACCACTCGTCGGTGTTGGCGGCGCGGGTCAACGAGCGCCGTTTGACTTCGCCACCGGTCATCCTGGGCGGGTGACGCCAGCCGACCCTTTCGTGCTGCTCCCTGACGAGGTGCCCCAGCGCGTAGAGAGCGGACCGGCTTGCAATACCCGAATGCTTGAGCCCGCTCGAAACGAGTTGTGTGATTCGCAGCTCGCGGCCTTCGATAGAGAACTCGAAACGCAGGTTCAACCCGTAGTGGACGTCTCCCGAGAGGAACACGCAGCGGGATAGGCCGATGTCCGCAACCAAGCAATCCATCATCTCGATGAAGCCCTTCAGGTTTGACTGCCAGGCCTCGAAGTCGATCTGATAGGGGCCGACTTTCTTGACGAGGAACTTCTGCCTGCGCTCCTGCAGCTCGAGCCCGCACACCGGGACCGGAGACACGAATATCACCGGCTCGCCCTCGCTGAGGTTCAAGGATGTGAGCAGCTGCCTGATGCGAGCGAGCCCGTGGGTGCCCACCAGGTGCGCGGCCCCCTCCGGTCCGTCGAACGAACGTTGCGTGCGCGTATCGAGAACCAGGGCGGGGGGTGTGATCGGTGCAAGGAAGCTCCACGAATCGAACGCCAGCACCTCGCCCTCGTAGGCGTCGCCCGAAACGTCCTCTTCGCCCGAAACGAACCCGGCCACCGTGGTCTTGAAGGACTCCGAGAACAACGTGGGATCGTTGCCCCATCCTTGAAAGGCCCAGAACGCCGCCAGAGCATTGCTCACTACTCGTCGGCCGGTAGGCGATCCGTGCACCGCCGAGCGCCATACCGAAGTGATGTTCCAGTCGTCGGTGGTGTCGTGGTCGTCGAAACACATATAGGTGGCGAGGTTGGCGAGCACCCTGCGCACCGCCGGTAAGGCGGCACGCGCACGCTCCAAATCCTTGACCTCGCCCTGGTACTTGCGGCGCCTCTTTGCCACTTCGAGCCTCGAGCCGGCCGATGAGGGCACGGTCTCGGACGCCTCCGGAAACGGGCAGGGCCAGTTGAGCCCGTTCCATGCCATCAGATACATGGCGACGAACTCGCCGAAGCTCATGAGGTGATTGGTGGGTTTCTCCGAAGTGAACTGAGCTTTCTCGCAGGTAAGAGACTTCCGGCCGTAGAGGGGGATGTCGTCGAGCGAGGGGACCCCCGGAACCGAGGACGGTTCTCCTGCTCCGATCAGCTCACGAGCAAGGCCCCGGAGGTGCGCAGCCAGGGGGCCGGCGACATCATCGGCGTAAATCTGGTCTCCGGTCAGAAAAAGCGCGCCGGGGCGTTGCGTGACATCCAGCGCCCGCCGGCTGAGGATCTCGTCGGCACCCAGAAGGGCATCCTCGCCCTTTCCGTGCAACAGCCTGCAAGAGCCGTGGAATACCCGCAGCGTCGGCAGGGAGCTCCTGATGTAGAAGGTCGGCAGCGCCAGTGTGCCGTAGGCGATGCGGCCCGGACCCTCGAGGAGGCCGAGCTCTCGCAGACCGGCGCCGTCGAGCTCGAGGTCGTAGCCCAGGAGCTCATCGAGCGGCAGCCCGCCCTCGGGTGCGGTGGCCTCGACCAGGTGGACGAACAGCCTTTCGCCGAGCCGGTGACGCTCGGCGGTCGCCGAGGCGACCTCTTCGGTAGCGGACCCCGAGCCGGGATCCATCCTATAGACGCGCCCGACCACCTCGACTGGGCGCGAGGTCGCCACCCAGATGCACACCTTGTCCGCGTGGACTCTACGCAGGATCGGACCCGCCAGCAGTGTTTGCAGCTCTATGGCTTTGCCCCCCTCATCGTCACACCGACCTGTCTATGGATACCAGGATACGGAATGAGCGCAATCCCCGGGCCCCCATCTGGACAAGCGCCGCTCTCTAATCCAAAATCTGGTTATAGGCGGCGTTTCTCCGCAAGCACCACGGTGGATCAAACAAGGGGGTAGTTGAATGGACGGCAGCCTTAAGTCCGACAAGGACAACCGCAAGGCGGCTCAAGACGACCACATCGCAGTCCAGATCGGCGACCTCACCGTCGAGCACGACCTGCTCACAGAGGAAGCCCTCGCCACCCCGATCGGCCGGCTGGCGTTCGACCTCGAGATAGAGAGCGACAACAGGGCGCAGTCCCGTGCCGAGGCAATCGTCGAGCTCATCGTCAAGTCCGACCGCGTCTTCCTCGACGGCGCTTGCTGGCGCTGCACCGAGCGTGCGCCCGTGGTCGCCTCCGACCTCGGCCTCTGCCAGGTCTGCCTCGCCGAGCTCAAGACGGTCGGCTAAAAGTACCTGTAGCCTTGCTCCGGGAGCGCAGAGGCGCTCGGGAGGGGAGGCGCAATGCGCACCAAGCAGCTCACCGTAAGGCAGGTCTTCGACGTGCCCCTGCTCGAGATCTCGGGGCTTGGTCAGAGACCGCGCTCGCCCGAGGAAGGGATGCAAGTGCTCGCGGTCGGGGACCAGGACTTCACGGTCGTCTCGGCGAGCGTCGAGTCGTCCACCTCTCTCTCAGACTTTCGCACCCACCGGCTCCGCGATTTGCTCGGCGGGGATGAGGAGTACGGCAGCCAATGGGAGGCAGCCGACGGCGACTCCACCGGAAGGATGTTCATCCTCCAGGAGAGCCCCGGTAAGGTGTTCATCCTGAGCCCCGAGCTCGACCAACTACTGCACACCATTGACCTCTCGGTCGAGGGCAGCGACCGGCTCGACTGGGAGAAGTCACCCAATGCCCGGGGGGAGGGCCTGGTGCTGCTGGCCAACGGTCACGTCGTTGTTGCCAAGGAGAAGGAGCCGCCCCTGCTGATGGAGTTCGGCCCCGAGGGCGACGAAGCCTCGGGAATCGTCTCGGAGCTCCTGCTGCTCGAGCGCCGCCGCTTCCCCGAGCCGGTCGAGGCTGTTTCGACGCACGTGGTGCTCACCGACTGGGATCTCGACGGCCAGGCCGACGCGCGCATCGACGACATCTCCGACGTCGCCGTGGGACCGGACGAGCGTCTCTATCTGCTGAGCGACGAGTCTCGTTGCATCGCCAGAGTCGAGCATCAGCTCCCTGCGGCCCAGAGAAAGTTGAGCATCACCGCCGTGTGGAAGCTGCCCGAGGAGATCGTGCAGCCGGAGGGCCTCGTGCTCATGGACGACATGACGCCGCTGGTCGCCATCGACCGGCAGGAGCCGAACCAGAACCTGTTCCTGCTGGACCCGCTCGAGGGTTGAGGGGGGCCGGCTCAGCCGGCCGGCCCACGTACTCGTTCGCGCTCTGCGGCCTCTCAGGTACAGAATCGGGACTCAGGAGCGCTCTGAGCGGGTTTGAAATGGGGCCGGACCTCCTGAGGTGTGGTGGTTGGGAGTTTCGGAGGGCTGGGGACCGCCCCGGGTTTAGTGGAAGCTCCTGAGCCTGAGATCTCCATTTGCAATGGGCCGCGATCTGCTCGATGGCGGAGAAATCGGATCTCAACCGGAGACCTCTCGCCAGTGGGTGCGGCAAGCCGGGCGGGAGAGCGGACGGCGCCCCGGTGCGCACCGACGAGCGCCAGCGCCTGAGCGACCTCGAGTGCGACGTCAAGGAGTTGCGCCGCACAACGACATCCATTCGTTGGGCTTTCTTCGCGGAGGGCCTCGACCTGCGACCACCGAGATGATCGATTTCCCCCCGAGCACAGGATGCTGGGGAGTCGAGCCGATTCTTGAGAGCTCTGCCGACCGCAACCCAGCACCTACTCCTGCTCCTCCCGCAGGCGGCCCCGGCGCTGCGAGCCCAACCACCGACGCTTAGGAAAACTACATAGAAAAACATTGCCAGATTCTCTTTTGCAAGCCCGTTTGGACCCGAGAGTGTCACAGCTCCCTGTCAAAGTGACTCCCATGGAGTTCGCGGCGATGGACGAGGCGATCAAACAGATCGAGAAGTCCAACATCGATCTCGAGCCCGAGGTGATGGACGCCCCTGCGGTGCGGGAGCTTCTGTCTCGCTATGCAAAGGCCAAGAAGCTGGTGTCCTACGGCGAGACCATGCTGGCGGCCAAGCTCGGCGACGCTGCGGTAGTGGCGCGCACAACCGGATCCTCCCTGGGCAAGGCCAAGGCCGCGGTCGACACGGGAAACTCCTTGA
>JACDAL010000001.1 GCA_013695465.1 Actinomycetota bacterium
TCCATGCTGACCATCGGGACCGTCGTGCTGGGCGTATCCGACTTCCAGCGAGCACTGGACTTCTGGCTGAACGCGCTGCACTATGTCCCGCGCGAGGAACCTGATGAAGACTGGGCAGTGCTGGTGCCCCCCGAGGGCACAGGGACTCGTCTGGCGCTCGGTCTCAGTGAGACGCTTCCGCAGGAGTATCCGCGCGTGCATCTTGACCTCTACGCACAAGATGCCGCCTCAGAGGTCGAGCGGCTACTCTCCCTAGGGGCCGAGCACGTCGAGTGGGACCGATACCCGGATGACCCCGATTTCGTCGTGCTCGCAGACCCCGAGGGCAATCGTTTCTGCGTCGTCGACAAGAGCCACGGCTGAGCCACCGAGAGGGCATGACCCCAGCGGCCGGAGCGGTTGGCTCGGTTGGCGACTGCGGCCACTCAAGCGTTCTGTATCTCATCGTAGGAGCCAGGAGGAGGGAGCTGCTGCAAGGTCCACGTGTTGCCATCGGGATCGGTGAAAGAGGTGAACGAACCCCATGCGAGAGTCTCAACCTCGGGGCGCGTCGACGCCGCTCGCGCGAAGCTCTTGTCGAGCCGCCTCGGCGTCGAGCACGACAACCTGGATGCTTTGCTGCGTGCCCGGAGTCATGTCGGTGATCCCCTCCCCGAACGCGATGGAACACGCGGATGTCGGTGGCGTGACCTGCACGAATCTGGTGTTTTCATCCACCCGGGTTTGGATGTCCAAAGAGAATCCGACCTTCTCAACGTAGAAGTCGATGGCCCTATCGACATCGGTCACCGGCACAAAGATGAGCTCGATCTTGCAATCCATTCGTTGCCTCCGATCTGTCTGGCACCAGGCCCGATACCAACGACATCATCACCATCGTGGCCGCGATCACCGACACTTTGGGCAGCCAAAGCCAACACCCAGGCCCGACCCTCGTGGCCCCAGGGCCTGCGACCGGAGCCGGAACCCCGACGCGGCAGGAAAAGACTGGCGTGCGAGACTTTGAGCACAGGCGGTAGAGCCGCAAGCCGGAGGTAGTCTTCCCCTTCCATATCGTCGCTCCACTCACAACGGGTGTGGGCAGGGAAGCAAAGTTGGGTGAGGACTCTTTGTCCGTGCGCGAGTTAATCGAATCCAGGCGCGACCGATACCTGGAGTGGCTCCGCCAGGCATGCTCGATCCCATCCCTGGCGGGCAACCCCGAGGGCCTTCAAGCCATGGTGGCCTGGCTCGAGGGCACTCTCGGCCCCCTGGGGGCCGCAACCGAAAGATTGACGTTCGATTCGGCCCCCGATGTTCTGCTCGCCCACCTCGGCAGCGGAGAGCGCACGGTCCTCGTGTACGACCACTACGACGTCCAACCCGTCGACCCCGTCTCCCTGTGGAAGAAGGACCCTTTCGTCCCGGCCCTCGAGAATGGGCTCCTCTACGCCCGGGGAGTGGCAGACAACAAAGGAGACCTGGTGGCGCGGCTGGCTGCGTTCGAGGTCTATCGAGACCACTTCGGCGAGCTTCCGGTTCGGCTCAAGCTGCTGATCGAGGGCGAAGAGGAGGTGGGCTCCCCGTCCTTTCCGGAGGTGGTCGAGCGTTATGCGGACAAGCTCGGCGCCGACGGCTGCATATGGGAGGGGGCGGGTGTCAACCACGCAGGGGCGCCCGAGCTCGTGTTCGGGGCCAAGGGCCTCGCCTATCTCGAGCTCGTCTGCAGCGGCCTCAACGACGACCAGCATTCCTCGGTAGCCGTGTATGCGCCAAGCCCGGTGTGGAGACTGGTCGAGGCACTGGCAACCCTGCGGGATGTCGACGGACGAGTGCTCGTCGACGGCTTCTACGAGGACGTCCTCGCTCCCACTCCAGAGGACCTGACGGCGCTCGAGACGCTCCCCTTCGACGAGGAGGCAGAGAAACAAAGACTCGGCATCTCCGAGTTCGTGGGAGGGGCTTCGGGCCTCGAGCTCCTCACCCGTGCACACTTCGAGCCGACCTGCAATATCGCCGGCATCCATGCGGGCTTCACCGTGCCGGGGGGGTCGAAGACCGTGCTCCCCAAGCAGGCGCTTGCCAAGCTCGACCTGCGGTTGGTCCCGGAGCAAGTGCCTGAGGACATCGTGGCAAAGATTCGGGCTCACCTCAAAGCTCACGACTTCGGCGACATTTCCGTTACCACTCTGGGACTCGAGCACCCCGCCCGGTCTCCGATGGACTCGTTGATCGGCAGGGCCGCAACCATCGCCTGCGAGCCCGTCTACGATCTGCCACCGGCGGTTTCTCCGCTGATGATCGCAACCGGGCCGATGCACCCCATCGCACACTTCCTCGGGATCCCGACGGTTTCCCCGGCGGGCGTGTGCCGGCCGGACTCCAAGATCCACGCCCCCAACGAGAACGTGGCCGTCACGGACTTCCTGGATACGATCGAGTACACCATCGAGTGGATCAGAGCGTTCGCAACGGTCTGACGCCTGACCGCCACACCCCGTAAGCTCAAGCGTTTGGTCGCTCGGGTCGAAGTAATGCCCGGGAGCTGTCACGACGTGGGGAGGCCTTCATGAGAGCTAGAGCCAAGCGCGGACCTCTGCTCGCAATGGCGCTGCTGGTAGCGCTGCCGATCACATCCGCAGGCGCCATGGCCATGGCAAAACGGCCGAGATTTGGTCCCGGGGTGGACGACCTTGCGCTCTACAACGGCCAGTCGATCTGCTCTCCGGCGCCCAAGCCCGGCGTGCTGGCCTTCCAGCGGGCGGTGTACGCACGCCACCCTGGAACCGGATCTCTGGGCGTCAGCCGCGCCTGCTCCATCGGCGGCCGCAGCGAGCACAAGGAGGGCCGCGCCTGGGACTGGGCGGTCGATGTGACGGTGAGGTGGCAGCGCAGAGCGGCTCGCGATGTCATCGACTGGCTGCTCGAAACCGACCGTTTCGGCAACGCTCATGCTCGCGCCCGGCGCTTCGGCGTCATGTACCTGATCTGGAACCGGCGCATCTGGCTGCCGTGGAGCGGCTGGCGCACCTATTGCAAGATGCGCAACGGAGTGTGCCTGGGAACCGACGGAACCGCCCGACACCCGCATACGACCCACATCCACTTCAGCTTCACCTGGCCCGGCGCACGGCTCAAGACAACGTGGTGGAAGCCGGGCAGGTCGCTGGTGACGGCGCTGGCGCCAGAGCGCGACGGTTACTGGGTAGTGGCTCGAAACGGGGCCGTGCTCCCCCATTCCAGCGGCTATTTCGGCGCTACCAGCGATCGCCCTCGGAAGCGTCCGGTCGTGGACGCGGCCGCCACCCCGACCGGCAAGGGCTACTGGTTGCTCTCGCGCCACGGCGCCGTTAAGGCCTTCGGCGACGCTCGCTACCGGGGAGGGGCAAAGAAGTACTCGACTCGGGCTGTGGCTATCGCCCCCACTCCCACCGGCAAGGGCTATTGGATCCTTGCGCGCAGAGGCCGAGTGTTCGAGCTGGGGGACGCCGAGCACTTCGGAGGCATGCGGGGCAGCGGCGTAAGATGGACCGACCTGGCCCCGACGCCGACGGGAGCGGGATACCTGCTCTTCTCCGCCACCGGCGAGGTGGCGGCATTCGGCGACGCCGCCCACCTCGGCGACGCACTCGACGAGGGCCTCTACTCACCGGTGACGGCGGGCATCGCCCACGGGGCCGAGGGCTATTGGCTCGTGACCAAACGCGGAAGGATCCTGAGTTTCGGTGACGCCCCCGTCTTTGAGCCGCTGAAGCTCGCCCGCCCGAATGCAGCTCTCGTCGACGCCGCCCCAACCCGAACGGGGGCCGGACTGTGGCTGGCAGGCGAGCAGGGTCAGGTCTACGAACGGGGGGACGCTCCCGCACTTAGAATCCTGCAAGAGCGCGCGAGGCGATTCGATCTCGGCCTCATCCCCGAGCCCGACCTGCTCGAATGAGGGATGCTCCGCCGGGGAAACCACTCGAAGCGCTTACCGACAGTCAGGAGTGACGTGATGGAACGACGCATACTGGGGACCTCTGGCCTTCAGGTATCGGCGATGGGCCTCGGCTGCATGGGGATGTCGGAGTTCTATGGAACTCACGACGAGCAGGAATCGATTGCTACCATCGCTCGCTCCCTGGAGCTGGGCATCAATTTCTTCGACACTGCCGACATGTACGGCCCCTTCACCAACGAGAAGCTCGTAGGCAAGGCGCTTGCCGGGCATCGTTCCGAAGCCGTCATCGCCACTAAGTTCGGCAACGAGCGAGGCGAGGACGGAAGCTTCAAAGGAATCAATGGAAGTCCCGACTACGTCCGGCGCGCTTGTGATGCTTCGCTCGAACGCTTGGGTATCGACCACATCGACCTCTACTACCAGCACCGCGTCGACACCTCGGTGCCTATTGAAGAGACGGTCGGCGCCATGGGAGAGCTTGTGGCGGCAGGGAAGGTCGGCTACCTCGGCCTTTCCGAGGCCGGCCCGGCAACCATTCGCCGCGCCGCATCGGTCCATCCCATCTGTGCGCTTCAGACCGAGTACTCGCTGTGGAGTCGCGAGCCCGAGGACGAGCTTTTGGGACTTTGCGGCGAGCTCGGCATGGGCTTCGTGGCCTACAGCCCCCTGGGCCGTGGCTTTCTGTCGGGCGAGATCCGTTCGATCGACGACCTTGCGGAAGGTGACCGGCGTCGGCAGTTCCCTCGTTTTCAAGGAGACAACTTCGAGCGGAACCTCGAGCTCGTCGAACGCGTTACTGAGATTGCAAACGAGAAGGGCGTTTCCGCGAGTCAGCTTGCGCTGGCGTGGGTGCTCCACCAAGGAGAGGACATCGTTCCAATCCCCGGAACCAAGCGCCGGTCCTATCTCGAGGAGAACGCCGCTGCGTCCGAGATCACACTCGATGAAGGGGACCTCGATCGCATCGACAAGGCGTCGCCATCTGGTTCGGCCGCAGGCGATCGCTACCCGGACATGTCCGCGGTGAACCGCTGACGCAGAGGGAGAACCTCGGCACACTCGTCAGGCGAGCCCTTCTCCGGCAGTGCCCTCGTTGCGGCCGGCGGGGCATCTTTCGCAGCTACTACACACTGGTAGAGAGCTGCCCTCGCTGCGATCATCACTACGAGCGCGAGGAGGGATACTGGGTAACGGCCATCATCATCAACACCGCGGTTACCGAAGCCCTATTCGGGGTGTTGTTCGTGGGAGGAATCTTCGCCACGGCCCCCGACATCCAGTGGTTACCGCTGCTCGCGATTGGACTGGCGACGAACCTCGTGGTGCCGGTGTTGTTCTTTCCGCTGTCGAAGACGGTTTGGGTCGCCCTCGACCTCTACTTCAACCCCCCTCAGGGCGAGCCGTCGCCGAGGTAGTCAATCGTCCACCGCGCGCCTGGGATAGAGGTTTTCGAGGTTGGAAATCTGCGATGGATCGACCTCCGCGGCCCACCCCTGCTGCACCAACGGCTCAACGAACTGGCCGGAGACGAATACGAGATCGAAGCCGGTGCCGCTCTGCGCCTGGATCTTGCCCATGATGTCCTCGTTAGTCGTGTGGACCGCCACCTCGACGTCGACGCCGGTCTTCTTCTCGAAGCTCGGGATGAGGTTCTTGGGCATATAGGCATCCCAGTTCGAGATCACGAGCTTGCCGCCGAGCTCCTGATCCTCGGAACCGCCCGATGTGGTCTGGGTGGAGTCCTCGGAACCCTCGCTTCCACCTCCTGAGCCTCCGCAAGCCGCCAACATCAGGGCCGCCGTTGTGGCGGCCGCGACGAAACCGTGGAAACCCTGCCGTCGCATCGCCCACCTCCAAGTAGAAATCACTCGGTTAGGACCGAGAGCTGCATGATGTAAGGGCGCCGGTAAGGTGCGCAAGCGCTTTTGCAAGCCTGAGGGAGGGTCGGAGGGGGCTGTGGCTGAGGATCGCATGACCGTCGTTTTCATGCCCGAGAGCGCCTACGGGCCGACCAACAACTGCATCGGCATCGGCAA
>JACDAL010000014.1 GCA_013695465.1 Actinomycetota bacterium
GCGCTCTATTTCAAATCGCTCGAACCCGGATCGCTCAACGTCCTGGTAGACGAGACCTCCGGAGGCTACGACCCGGCCGTGAGATAGCGTCTCGCTGTCGGTAGGATCTGATTTCAGTCTGAATCTAGCGCCGTCCGACACCCAATGACCAGGAGGATCCATGCCAAAGGCCGAGCGGCGCTCTGTCGGCTTCACCGAAGCCTTGCCATGCAGGGACCCTCAGCTGTCGCTCTAGAATGCACGTCACGACCGTAGAGCAGCACGTGGCCGGCCCCTCGGAGGTCGGGTTTCGCAGTTGCACTTTGCGTCGAGCGGTCGCCTATTGTGTGACCGTGCTGCTGGTTAGCCGCCTCGGCCTGACCGTGGTGAGCCTTCTCGCCGGGCGGCTTCAAGGTTCCCGACCCGTCGGAGTTCCGGGATGGCCTGCGCCAGGGGCCCAGGACGCAGCCGAGTTCGTGGGGACTGCGTTGGAGCGCTGGGACGCGCTCTGGTTTCTGCGCATTGCAGCCGACGGCTACCGGTTAAATGACGGCAGTGCGGCGTTCTGGCCCGGCTATCCACTGGCGACGCGCGCTCTAACAACCTTGTTACGCGGGCATACATTGGGTGCCGCTCTGGTCCTGTCGAGCGTCTTGAGCGTTGCCGCTTTGGTGCTCTTCTACCTGCTTGGGACGCGCGAGTTCGGTGAGCCAGTGGCGCGCCGCGGTGTTCTTTACCTAGCGCTCTTTCCCACCGCCTTCTTCCTGGCGGCCCCCTATTCGGAATCGATGTTCCTATGCTTCTCCGTGGCCGCGCTGCTGGCCGCGCGCTCCAAACACTGGTGGGTGGCCGCGGTGTGCGCAGCCCTTGCTTCTGGGACCCGGTCCCTGGGCTTGGTTCTGGCCGTGCCCCTGGCTCTCGAGGCGCTCGCTCAGCAGCGCGATCGGAGCCGCGGCGCCGTGGCAGCGACTGCGTCGGTTGTTGGGCCTGTGGCCGCAAGTCTCTCGGGGGGCGCGGCCTATCTGGTCTACTGGAGCCTGCGATCGGGGAACGCGCTGCAACCGTTCAGCTCCCAAGCCCAGTGGCTCCGCTCGGCTTCGTGGCCCTGGGAAACGCTCTCTCAGGCCACGGTGTTCGCGTGGCGCTTCGATGCCCTGTGGCACCGCATCGACTGGCTGTTGGTCGTTCCCTTCATGGCCTTGGCTGTGTGGTCACTGCGGTGGATGCGAGTCTGTTACGCGGCCTATGTTTGGGGAAGCCTCGTCATCATTCTGAGCTTCGTGTTTCCCGCCCGCCCGCTAATGTCCGCGCCGCGCTTTCTTCTTGTTCTGTTTCCGTTGTTTTGGGCTCTGGCCCGGCTCACCGATCGGACTTCGTTGCACCTAGTCGTCGCCCTCGGTCTCGGTGCAGGACAAGCTCTGATCGCCGCCTTCTTTGTCGCCTGGTATCCGATGTTCTGATGTTTCCCGCAAAAGGCGGATCAAAGAATGGTTTGGATTTCTGCTGATACCGCTTGCAGCCTGTTGCCCAGCAAGGAAGCCTGCGAGGGTTCCTCGAGCCCGTACTTCACGAGGAGATTGAGATAGTCCCTCTGATAAAGAACCTTGCAGCGAACGTCAGGGTAAAGGGCAGCGAGCCGGCGCACCTTGCGGTTCTTTTTTGTGACGAGCTTCTGGTTCAGGGTGGTGATCTCGATGTAGAGATCGAACTCCGGCAGATAGAAGTCCGGGGCGAAGCGCCGAGCGACCGAGCCGTCCTCGTTCCAATCGATGTCGAAGGCGGTCGGTTCATAGCGCCAATCAATCATGTAGAAATCGAGCAACTTCGCGAACTGACGCTCGCTGTTGTGAGCGAAACCGACCAGCTCGTGCTGAGGTAGGTCCTCGGGATATCCTTCCTGCGAACTACGAGTCGCTATGGCCGGTGCCCCGACGTTGCAGTGCGGAGCACTAAGCCTGCTCGGCCTGTGGCGGCTTGTGAGCGTTTGCCACTTCCTCGGGGCGCGGCTGGAGCCGCTTCAGATCACCGTTGAGTTCGTCTCTGACCTTGCCCACGGCGACAACCGCGCCGAGCACTCCCTGCCCCGAGCGCAAGAGGTCGATGATCTCGGAATCGGTGGTGCATGCGTAAACACCGGAGCCGTCCGCCACGATCGTGACCGCGCTGGGATCCCCAGCCAGATTGCTGCGTACATACTCGATTGCCTGACGGACCTTTTGAAGGCTCGCGCCCGCGTCCGTAAGGCTCTTGATGACCTTGAGCTGCAACAGGTCATTGAAGGAGTAGAGGCGCTGAGTTCCCGAGCCTTGGGCGGCCTGTAGCGAAGGGTTGATGAGCCCCGTACGGGTCCAGTAGTCGAGCTGCCGGTAGGTGACGCCGACTATCTTGCACGCTTGCGGGCCTCTGTATCCGGTGCTCTGCACGCGCCTTCCTCCTCCCCCAGGTCCGCAAATGGCCGGACGCGCCGACCAGTCAGGCAGACCGGTGAATCTCAGTGAAGTCACACGGCGGTAGTTACGCCAGTGAAAGAATAGGGGAAGGCCCGCCCAGTGTCAATCTTCGGAGTTCGAACTTCATCCTCGCCTTGAGGTGGAGATGGCTCGAGTAAAACTTGAGCTGTATCAGCTCCCCCCTGCGAAGTCCTCCGGAGTCACCTGGTCGAGAAACTCACGAAACTTCTCGACCTCGCTCTCCTCTTCGTCTCGAAGTTCGATTCCCGCCTGCTCGAGGACTTCCTCAGCAGCGAAAATAGGGGCGTTGATGCGAACGGCCAAAGCGATCGCGTCGCTCGGACGCGAGGAAACCTCTTTGGTACCGGTGTCGGCGCTGACTCTGATGAGGGCGTAGAAGGTCGAGTCGACGAGCTCGGAGATGAGAATCCTTTCGACCGTGGTCTCGGTTTCTCGCAACAGGTCGCGCATCAGATCGTGGGTCATGGGACGCGGCGTCTCCACCCCTCCCAGGGCGAACGCGATGGCCGTGGCCTCGCCCGCTCCGATCCAAATCGGGAGATAACGGTCCCCCCCAGATTCCTTCAGGAGAACGATGGGCTGGTTGGAGGGAAGCTCGACGCGGACCCCCACGAGCGATAGCTCGATCATGCAGTGAAGGCTAACACCCCTCTTCTTGAAAGTGGCAGGGTGAGCCGACTGCTCGGCACCGTGCTCAGGGAGGTGCCCTACGTGTTGCGCCACCAGGCCGGCTCCAGCAAACGCGGCTCGTTCGCCAGGCGTGCAAGATCGGAGACCGCCTGGATAGCCCGCAAGTTGCGATAGCGACCCTGAAAGTCAAGGCCGTAACCGACCACGAAGACATCTGGTATCTCGAAGCCTCGGTACTCGATCGGGACGGGAACTATGCGTCGTGCGGCCTTGTCCAACAAGGCGACGGTTGCCAGCGAGCGCGGCTCTCGCTCGAGCAGGGTGCGTCGCAGGTAGTTGAGCGTCAAGCCAGTGTCGACTATGTCCTCCACCAGGAGAAGGTCGCGGGCCGAGACATCGTGATCGAGATCCTTGACTATGCGCACCACACCCGACTGGGTGTCCGGACCCTGTGCATAGCTCGAGATCGCGATGAAGTCGATCTCTGCATCCAAGCGAATCGAGCGGAGGAGGTCGGCAAGAAAGAGAGTCGATCCTTTGAGAACGCCCACGACAACGAGGCTTTCGGGCAACTCGGCATAGGCACGCGTTATCTCGGCCCCCAGTGCCGCCACTCGGCGGCGAAGCTGTTCCTCAGAGAAGAGGAGCCGGGCAGGGGAAACGGGCTGCGCGGGAGGGCTCATGGGTGTGCGGCCCCCATGAGCGAGGCGATCCGAAAAGCATTCTCCAGCACGGCCCCGAGCATCTCTCCCGCCCGGGTCGGCTCGGGCGCGAACACCCGCAGTGAGGCGGCTGAGAGGGCGGGCGCAGAAGCGATCCGCCGGCCTGCTCGATAGACATCGACCCTTCCGACGGGTTCTCCCGCAGCGGTGCCGGCCGAGAGGTCCTTCAGCGCCACGAAGCGCGAGCTGACCTCTTCGGGCGTCGCCCATCCACGCACCGAGTCGCCGGCCACTGCGACGACCGAACCCCCATTGCCCACCGTGACCTCGCCCACCGTCTCTCCCGCTCGCAGGAGCAGCGAGCGTGCCAACCTGGCCCAGCCATAGGCGAGCAGCGCCCTGGCATCGGCGGCGGCATTTCGTGATCGCATGGCCACGACCATGAGGATTCGTCCGTGACGGCGGGCCGCCGCCACCAACACGTCCCCGGCTTTGTCGGTGAACCCGGTCTTGATCCCGACTGTGCCTCGATAAGTCCCAAGTAGAGGGTTACTGTTCAGTAGTTTCTCTGTCCCTCCGTTTCCGGCCACGTTGCGATGCTTGGTGCCGACGATTCGTGCCAGCAGGGGATGTCTCAGCAGCTCTGCCCCGATGATCGCCAGGTCCGATGCGGTCGCGCTATGTCCGGGCGTATCCAGCCCGTGAGGCGTAGCGAAGTGGGAGCCGCGCGCTCCGAGATGCAGTGCAAGCGAGTTCATGGCGCCAACGAATGCGCTCTCCGAGCCGGCTGCATGCTCGGCGAGCGCCACCGAGGCGTCGTTAGAGGAGCTCAACAGTAGGGCATACAGGAGCTCCTCGACCGAGAGCACGTCGCCGGCGACGAGATCGAACCCTCCTCCGCCGGTTACCGCCGCGTGCTTCGACACGACCACCTCGCGCTGAGCTCTGGCCCCCAGCTCGAGCACGGTGAGCGCGGTCAGCATCTTGGTGGTGCTGGCGTTCGCCAAGGGAGCCTGCGCCCTGCGGGCCCACAGAGTTGCGCCGGTGTCGTCTACGACGATGCAAGCCCGGCAAGTGAGCCGGTCGAGCGGCGGCTGCGCCGTCGCGCGTCGTGCCCAGGGGAATCCGGATGCGAGCAGGAAGAGCGAGATGATCACAAGTCGATTAATCCACAAGTAAATTAAGCACTCTCCCAGGAAGGTTCAGACTTGCGTGCTGAGAATGGCCCGCAGCAAGACCTCGCGGAGGCTCTGCGACAACTGAACCATCTCCCGGCGGGAGACCTCCGCTTCTTCCCGCCCCTTGGGGTCTCGCTTCTTGGTCAGTGGCATTACTGCTTGAACGATGAGGGCCGCCTCCCGC
The DNA here is from genome assembly GCA_013695465.1 of Actinomycetota bacterium. Taxonomy (GTDB): domain Bacteria; phylum Actinomycetota; class CADDZG01; order CADDZG01; family WHSQ01; genus JACDAL01. The sequence continues at coordinate 5,105 of JACDAL010000014.1, forward strand.
TCCGACGCCTGCCGGTACATCCTCAGGTGGCGAGGCTCGAACCCGTAGTCGAAGAGGCGGCGAGCGGTCTTGGCGATGAGCAGGTCGTTTCCGTCGTGATGAGCCTTGGACTCGATTACGCCGTAGTCCTGCAGGGCGGCGAGCTCGTTCTCGCCCAACCCCGAGACGCTCGCTAGCTCTGCAGACGACAAGTCGACATCAGTCCAGTCGAGCGCAGCACCCCCCTCTTTGGGGGTGGCCTCTGGGGCCACTGCCCCATCGGTTTCCATGGCCGCGTGCGGATATGGACTCGCCTCCGAGCTCTCCAGTCGCTTCTTGATGACCTTGAGAGGCAGGAACTGATCGCGCTGAAGAGTGAGAATGTGACGGAGCCGGGTGACGTCTTCCTCGTAGAACTTCCGGTAGCCCTTGGAGGTGCGCTCGGGGGTCACCAGACCTTCGCTTTCGAGGAAGCGGATCTTGGAGATGCTGACGTCGGGGAAGTCTCGCCTAAGCGAGTCGAGTACCTCTCCGATGCTTAGGTAGTCGCGTGCTTTGGACAGGGGCATGTCAGCTTCCGGTGAGGACGACGAGCTTGAATTTTCCGATTTGTACCTCGTCCCCGGAGCGAAGCTCCCCCCCCTCGACTCGCTCGCGGTTGACGTAAGTGCCGTTGAGGCTGCCGACGTCATGGAGGGAGAAGCCGGAGGCGTCGCGCCTGATCTCGGCGTGGCGGCGCGAAACCGTGATGTCGTCGAGAAAGATGTCGCTGTCGGGGTGCCTGCCGATCTGCGTGACGTCCGCGTCGAGGAAATACTTGCTCCCGGCGTTGGGACCGCGCTTGACGACCAGCACCCCTCGCCCGGCTTCGACCTCTTCAGGCGAGATGTGGACTTCTTCGTCGAGCTCCGCCTCGAGCTCCGTGGGCATGAAGCTCACGGTTGTGTCGCTGGACTCGGCCGCGAGGGGCGCCCCGCAGGAGGAGCAGAAGTTGGCCCCCTGGGGGTTGCGGTGACCACAGTTATTGCAGTAGACGGGCATGATTATGACCCTATAGGAAAGCTTTAGGCATGGTCAAACCGGCGCGGCTCTCCTCGGCGGAGACGAAACTGCGGTAGGCGGCGGCGGCCATCAGCTCTTCGAGCTGGCCGGGGCCTCCCTCGACCTCCACGATATCGCCCAGCTGCTCCTGAGCGTAATCGGTGATGCCGACGACGATGCGGCCGTTCTCTTCCTTCGCCCATTCGTGCTCGCGCGTATAGCGAAGTTCGTCCCCGAATTCAGTCATGCTGCCCCTCCCCATGCCTGCTCGTTCCCAATCCGATTCATTATCGATAAGTACACAAGTGGATGAATCGATCAGTAGTTAGCCGCCGCCTCGGCCCGCTCCCATGCTCGCCCTTGCAGACCGCGCATACATGATGCCCGATATCCAGTAGAGGACGAACCCCACTACCACCAGGGCGAAGCCGATCGGCTCCCATACCTCCCCTCCGAAGCTTGTCTCGGAGAGGGCGAGGAAAGTCAGACCCCCGAGGAGTGAAGCGGTGGCGGTCTTGCCGATGAAGTTGACTCTTATGCGGGCCGTGGCCTTGCGGTCGACCAGCGGAAAGAGCGCCAGCAGGAGCGCGTCGCGCCCGACGATGCCCACCGCCAGCCACAAGGGCAGGACCCCCCTGATCGTGAGTGCCACGACCAAGGCGGCGATGTAGATACGGTCGGCGAGGGGATCGAGCAGCCTCCCGAGCTCTGTGATCTGGCCCGTGCGCCGCGCGATGTAACCATCCAGCCAATCAGTTGAAGCGCCCAGGCCGTAGAGCACGACCGCCGCTTCCTCGCGCCGGGTTACGAACAGCCACACGAAGACGGGGACGAGGGCCAGTCGAAGGGCGGATAGGACGTTGGGCACGGTAAGGAGACGGCCCTCGTCGCCGCCGGCCGCCTCGGAAGGTGGCTGGGGCGGTTCGTCTGGATTCGGCGGGCGGTCGGCTCGTGTCACGGCACGATTGTGGCATCGGCAAGGCATCGCAGATACCGGCGGGCAGACGGAACTCCGGGTCCGGCCCTCAGTCGGGACGGCCGGATTTGAACCGGCGACCCCTGGTCCCCCAGACCAGTGCGCTAACCAAGCTGCGCCACGTCCCGAGGTCGTCGATCATAACGCCGCTGCTACCGCCACGGGGTCCCCCACAGCTCCCGGCTCTCGTCGCAGCCAAAAGTCTATGTCTTTAGCTGACGTCTATTTCTCAATTTCCATCGCAGGGTCAGCGCCGAGCCGTGGAAGGGCTCGGCGGAGCGAATCCGGCCCTCGAGGAAACGGACGTAGCCAGTGGACAGCGGGGCGGAGGTAAACAGCAGGACCGTGGGAGGGCTCACCGCCACTTGAGCCCCGTAATAGACCCGCACCGAGCTGCCGCGTGTTCGTGGGTGCGGGTTCGATTCCTGGGCCGAGTGGATGATGTTGTTCAACACCGAGGTCCCCAGCCTTCTTCTGTGAGAGGCTACCGCTTCCTCCAGCGCGGGGCCGATGCGGTGGAGGCCGCGGCCGCTGACAGCGGAGGTGCGGAGCCGCCTCGCCCACGGCATGAACCGCAGACGTTGGTCGCTGGAGTGCTCCAGCCGCAGGCGCTCAGGTGGATCTTGGGGCGCAAGATCCCACTTGTTCATAGCGATGACGCAGGCACGCCCTCCGCTAACTATCTCTTCCGCGATGCGCTGATCGTGCCCCGTGACGCCCTCGTCGGCGTCGACGACCAGCAGAGCCACATCTACCCTTTCGAGGACACGCTGAGCCCTGAGCAGACTGAAGTATTCGAGCGGGTCGTCGATGCGGACGGCGCGCCTCATACCGGCAGTGTCGACGATGCGCATTGACCGGCCGCCGGGCAGCAGCAGGTGAGAGTCGACCGGGTCGCGCGTGGTGCCGGGACGAGAGTCGACCAGCGCCCGCTTCTCTCCTGTGAGGGCGTTGAGCAGCGAGGACTTTCCCACGTTCGGCCGGCCCACGACGGCCACAGCCGCCCACTCGGAGCCGCCTGCACTCGGAGCATGGGGAAGCCGCTCCACGACTGCGTCGAGGAAGTCTCCCGAGCCCCTCCCGTGGAGGGCGGACAGAGCACAGGGTCTGCCGAGGCCCAGGCTCAGGAAGAGCTGCGCGTCAACTTCGGATCGAGGCTCGTCGGCTTTGTTGGCAGCAACCACAACCGGCTTGCCGGACTGCTGCAGAATCCGAGCGACGGCGGCATCCTCTTGCAGGGGGCCGGTCAGGATGTCGACGACCATGACCACCACATCTGCCGCCTGTATGGCGAGCTCTGCCTGCTCGCGGACCAGGATCTCGAGCCCCTGGGCGCCGGTCTCGAGCCCGCCCGTGTCGACAATCTCGAAGCGATGTCCGGCCCACTCGGCTTCGTAGCCATGGCGGTCGCGTGTGACACCGGGCGTGGCTTCGACGATGGCCTCCCTGCGGCCGAGGACCCGATTGACGAGTGATGACTTCCCCACGTTGGGGCGGCCGACCACTGCGACGAGGGGAACAGCGGGGCGACTCTCGGGGAGCGTCATGAGTTGCGGCCTCGGGCGAAGGCGAGGATCTGCTTGACGACCTCGTCGAGGCTCAGGCTCGACGAGTCGATGACAATCGAGTCGGCCGCCTGTGCCAGCGGCGATTCCCGGCGTCCTGCGTCCGCCCGGTCGCGGCTCTCGAGATCCCGCTTCACGCCGGACAGCTGGTCACTTCCTTCTGCGCCGATCTGTCCGGCGCGGCGGGTGGCGCGTTGTTCGAGCGTGGCCGTGAGATAGATCTTCAGGTCGGCGCCGGGCGCTACCTTGGTGCCTATGTCGCGTCCTTCGATCACGATGTCGCCGCCCCTCAGCATCTCCTTCTGCAACTGCAACAGTCTGTGGCGGACGGCCGGGTAGGAGGAGATCAGGGACACGATCAAGGTGACATCCTCATCCCTGATCCTGTCGCCTACGTCCCGCCCGTTGAGGATGGTCCTGTCCCCGCGCACGCTCACCTCCGCTTGCGACGCTACGGCGCCAACTGCTCCCTCGTCCTCGGGCGAGATCCCCTCCTCGAGAACGGCCAGCGCCATCGCCCGGTACAACGCGCCGGTGTCGAGATAGGAGTAAGAGAGAGCGGCAGCGACACCGCGCGCAACGGAGCTCTTGCCGGCCCCCGCAGGCCCATCGATTGCGATCACGGTCACGGATCGGCCCTGCCCCCGTGCTCGCCGCGCGCCTGGGACACGACGTCCCAGAATTCCGGGAAGGACGTGTTTACCGTTTCCCACCGTTTGATGCGGACGGGCCTGCCCGAAACGACACCTGCAAGCGCGAAGGCCAGGGCGATGCGGTGATCGCCGCGCTCGTCGATGTCTCCGCCCGACCAGGCGGCTGGGCCTTCGACGACAATTCCGTCGGGCAGCGCACGCGCCTGCGCTCCCAGCGTCCCGAGTCCCTCCACCAGGGCGGCAATGCGATCGCTCTCCTTGACCCGCAGCTCCGAGGCGCCGGTCACGATCGTCTCCCCCTCCGCATGAGCGGCGGCAATCGCCAGTGCGGGAATCTCATCTACGAGAGTGGGGATCTGTTCGCCCCCAATCTGCACGCCCTGAAGGTTCGAGGCTCGGGCCCGCACGCTGCCCACCGGCTCCCCGCCCTCCTCCCGGAGCACCTCGGTGTCGAGCCGAGCTCCCATCCGCTGCAACACCTCGAGAGCGCCGCATCGAGTGGGGTTGAGGCCCACATCCACAACCGTGAGATCGGACCCGGGGATGAGCGTGGCGGCCACGAGCAGGAAGATGGCCGAGGAGATATCGCCGGGGACCCGGAGCTCGATGGGGGCCGGGCATTGGCCCCCATCGACGGTGACGGTGCGGTGGGAGCGTCCCAGCACCACTCCTGAGGCTTCCAGTAGCCGCTCGGTGTGGTCTCGGCTGAGGCTGGGCTCGGTGATCGAGGTGATCCCCTGCGCGCCCAATGCGGCCAGCAGCAGGGCGGATTTGACCTGGGCGCTGGCCACCTCGGTCTCGAGCGCCGTGCCCGAAAGGCTTCCCCCGCGCACGATCAATGGGGGCAGCTCACCGCCCCGCCGTCCGTCCACTGTGGCGCCTAGCCTCCTGAGAGGGAGCGCTATTCTGGCCATCGGCCTGCGCCGCAGAGATTCGTCTCCGGTCAGGACGCTGACCCCGGGAATGGTGGCGCAGACTCCCGCCACCAGTCTCAAGGTAGTCCCGGAGTTGCCGGCATCGATCACGTCCTCGGCTTCGGTGAGCCCTGAGTAACCGCAACCTTCAACTTGAGCTTGAGTACGATCCTTGGACATGCGACAGGGAGATCCCAGAGCGCGCACGGCGGCGATGGTGGCGCCCACGTCCTCCCCGGTGTTCAGCCCCTCGATCCGTGAGCTCCCCGCGGCAATGGCGGCGACGAGGAGAGCGCGATGAGAGATCGACTTGTCGCCGGGTACCCGCACCGTTCCCGTGAGTGGACTAGTCAATTTCTCTCCTAGTTGATTCATCAATCAGGGTAAATCTCAAGAAGTCGTCTTATCAACTTGTCTCCATGTACACGGCTCTTACTCGATGCGGCGGTCGACGTGATAGCCGAGCCCGAGTAGGTCCTCGACGAGCTGCTCGGCGCGGTCCTCCCCCGCTACCACGAGCTCCAGCCGTCCCCTGCCACCCTCTGTGGAGTGAACGATGCGGATATCCTCGATATTGGCCCCGAGCTTGGTGGCTGCTGTGGTGACCTCGGCCAGGACGCCCGGCCGGTCGGGGACCATCATCGAGAGGGCCACCGGCAGGCCTCCGAATTCGGGCTTTGCGAACAGCTCGAGGCGGGCCGCTCTGGCGGCGCCGAGAAAATCCTTGAGCTCATTCCAACGCCCTGCCGCGATGGCCTCGCCGAGGTCCTTTAGGCGCACTTCCAAGATAGTTAAACTGTCTACTACAGCCTTTGTATTAGCTTTGATAATGGCTACCCAGAGGTCCGGGTCGCTGGCGGCGATGCGGGTGACGTCTCGGAAGCCCGGCCCCGCCAGCCCCAGCAGGGCAGCGCGGTCCCCCGCCCCCGCAGCCAACTCCACGATGGCGCTCGCCGCTAGCTGAGGCAGGTGACTGAGCCGCGCCACGAGCGCATCGTGTGACGACGGATCGAGCGCCACCGGGCGCGCGCCCAACATCGTCACGAAGCTTGCTACCGCTGCGTAGGACTCGGACGCGGTCAGCGGAGTAGGAGTAAGGACCCAATGAGCGTCGCGGAACAGAGCGGCGTCGGCCGCCTCGATGCCGTGACGTTCGGAGCCGGTCATGGGGTGGCCGCCGACGAAGAGAGGGCCGAGCAGGCGCTCCCCCTCCATCACAATCGTCGTCTTGGCGCTACCCACGTCGCTGACGATTGCTCCGCCGTGAGCCGCCATCCCCAGCTCTCCGAGAGTTTCCGGAATGAGATCGACCGGCATGCACAGGAGCACCAGATCGGCGCCCGTCGCCGCCTCTTCCACAGAGCGGGCAGCGTGATCGATCGCCCCTCTGGCTACCGCCGCCTCGGCGGAGGCCGGCTGGGTGTCGAGTCCGATCACTTGCAGCCCTGGTCGGGCCGCCTTCAGAGCCAGCCCCACCGAACCGCCGATCAGGCCTGTGCCCAGGATGGCGACTTTCTCCAAAGTAGAGCCGTGAAGTATTGCTTTAGAGCTTGAAGAAGCGCTCACTCGGTCGTTCGGGGTCATTCGGGCAGGTCGGTGCGCAGTTGCTTGGCGGCTCCGAGATAGACGTGCCTTAGCTGGTCGTTCGTCCGTCGCGAATAGCAGTGCGCAAGAACGCGCACACAGCGGGGAGTGGCCCCCGCCACAGGGATCTCGGCTGCACACATCAGCGCGACCCCGGACAGCCCCAGGCGGCGAGCCGCCACCGCAGGGAACTCGGCCACCAGATCGGGCGTGGCGGTGAAGATGAGGCTGACCAGCTCATCCGGCCGGATGTCGTTACGACCCAGCATTTCGGCAAGCAGAGCAGTGGTAGCGGAGATGATCTCGTCGGCCTCGTCGCGTTCCACGCTCGTCGCCCCACGTATGGCGCAAAGGCGCATGTTGTCGCCATGTTCACTTGTAGATATATCGATTGTAGACATATTGATTTTGTGCCCCTACGTCTATTGCCGTCAGGTTCGCGCCGCCCGGTACAGCGTCTGCACCTCCGCCGGCGCAAGACGACGCAGCGTCGCCGGTTTGAGATGGCCCAGCATAAGAGGCCCGATCGCCACCCTGACGAGACGAGCGGGAGAGTGCCCCACTGCCTCCAGCATTCTGCGCACCTGACGGTTGCGGCCTTCCACGAGCTCAAGCTCGATAAGTGTCGCCGCCGAAGTCGACTCGAGGAGCCGGGCCGAGGTGGCCTTCGCGAGCCCATCCTCGAGCTCCACCCCCCGTTGAAGCACGGCCAAGTCTCTTCTGCTCACGCGGGAGTTGATGTAGGCGACGTAGGTCTTGGGGACTCCGAAGCGGGGGTGGGTCAGGCGTTGCGTGAGGTCGCCGTCGTTGGTGATGATCAGCGCCCCCTCGGTGTCGTAGTCCAGGCGACCAACGGGCCATACCCGAGCGGGGGTATCGACAAAGTCCATCACGGTGGGGCGGCCCTGCGGATCAGACGCCGTGGTCAGCGTGGCTAGGGGCTTGTTGAGCAGGTAGTAGACGAGGGCCTCGTCAACGGGCACCTTGGAATCATCAACCTCTACCAGATCCTTAGTCGGATCCGCACGATCGCCGAGCCGTGCCGTGCGGCCGTTCACGCGCACCCGACCCTGCGCTATGAGACCTTCGACCGCCCTTCTGGAGCCGAAACCGGCCCGGGCGAGTACCTTTTGGAGCCGCTCCGCTCGATCTTCGGCGGGTCCTCCCCCCTCTAAGCCCCCGGCGACAGCTTCTCCTCCATGTCCTGAACGGTCTCGGCATCGGGCATGAAGTCCGCGAGCCGCGGGAGCTCATGAGTTCCGTCGAGGCCCATGGCCTCCAGGAAGGAGCCGCTCACCGAGAACAATGACGGCGACGCCCCCGTCTGCTCCTGGGCTTCGATCAGACCCCGCTGAGCCAGCGTCTTGACGACGCCATCCGATTCCACGCCACGTATCTCCGTTATCTCGGCGCGGGCGATGGGCTGCCGGTAGGCGACGATTGCAAGCACCTCTAGGGCCGCGCCCGTGAGGCGGGGCTGCTTGTGGGAGGTCACGAAACGCTCGAGCCAGGGAGCGCACTCGGGATTCGAGTAGAGGCGCCATCCTCCCGCGACCCGCCGCATCACAAAGCCACGCCCCTCGGAGACATAGCTGTCCGCCAGCTCCTCGAGCAGAGCCTCGACCGCCGCTCGAGGCTTCTCCATTACCTGTGCGAGAGTGGTGGCGGGGACCGGCTCGTCTGCTACCAGCAGGATCGCTTCGACGATTTTGCGCTGCTCCGAGATCATCCTGGTCCTCCCTCAACCAGCGAGTACTCCTCGGCATCGGAGATCACCTCGGACACCTCCACCTCCCCGGTCCACGACACGACGATGTCGCCGAAGCGGGCTGCCTGCTCGAGCTCGACGGCGCCACCCTTGTAGAGCTCGAGCAGGGCCAGGAAGCGCACGATGACCTCGATGCGACTCGTCGCGCCTCCGCTCAGATACGTGAAGGAGGCCGGCGACCGGCTCGAGAGGAGGCCGGCGACCTGGTAGATGGCGTCTTTGACCGACGCCGTTATCGGCGCCAGGTGTGAGATGTCGAGCCGTCGCTCCACTTGGGGAGAAAGCGCCTGAGCCGCAGCCACCGCGAGCACGTCCGGTGTCACGCCCGCCAGAGCCTCCGCTGCGCGATCGGCGAGAGTTGGACGCTGGATTAGATCCAGCTCTTGGATGTCTCTGGAACCACCGGTGCGTCCGAAGAAGCGCTCACCCTGGATGAGCTCGAGTGAGATCCATATTCCTGCCTCGCGATAGGTAGCGCATTCGACGAGGCGAGCGAGCAGGAAGTCTCGCTCCTCGAGGAGCTCGCTGCGCTCCGACTCATCCGACGGAGAGGGCAGCAAGCGCGCAGATTTCAGCTCGAGCAGGGTCGCGGCCACCACCAGGAAGCCGGTGGCCGCGTCGAGGTTGAGGTCCTCCGCCGACGCCACTGCTGCGAGGTAGTCCTCGGTGATGGTCGCCAGCGAGACCTCGTAGATGTCGACGCGGCGGCGGGTGATCAGGTGCAGCAGTAAGTCGATTGGGCCCTCGAAGACCTCCAACCTGACCTCGTGCGCCATCCGTGACCGCCCCTGCCCTGTCTATAAGTCTACTTCTCGATTCCGGCCGGAATCGCTTGGAATACAGAGCCTAGTGCCCCGACGGGTAACGCTCGCGTGTTTGGCGAGCCAAAGGCAAGAGTGGCGGGCGACATAGGAATTCAGGGGGCGTGAACCGGAGGGCTAGTTGCGTACTGCGGGGGTGAACTCGAAGCTTCCGATTGACGATGACTTTCTGACCGTCAGAAACTCGAGCTGAAAACTTTCGAAGGTGTCGGGAACGAGCTCGATTGCCACCGCGTGAGCCGGCCCGCGGGCGGAGGCCCGGGCCTGGGCCCACGACTCCCACAAGCAGAACGATAAGCACTCCCGGTGCTCGTTGGGCAAACCCCTGAAATAGTGAACGAATCCGGGCAGAGCGGCGGCCTCCTCGAAGGCTTGCTCGTCCTGCTCCCACAGGCGGGTCTCGTCGGCCGATTCCCGCAGCACGGAACGGAAGGCGATCAGACACCACTCGCCGGCGCCTTCCCCGCAGTCGCTCCAGTTGAAGGCCTCGCTGACGGGCAAAGACGCGTAATCATTCGAAATGGGGGCCAATCTCGAGAACCGGTACCCTCCAAGGATCTCCACCATGACCACATGGTACCAGAATTCGCAGAAACTGTTCCCACCCTGTGAAACCAAACCGCCCCGTATGGCGAGAGTCGGATCCGGAATCAAGAGCGTTGTCGCAGCTAGAGGGGCTCTTGACTGAGGGTTCTCGTAACGCCGTAGTGCCTGTTCTTGTGCTATGAGAAGCTTTGAGTTAAACGTCCTCGAGGGCGGCAACGAGCGTTGCGGCGGCGTCCGGCAATAGCTTTCGAACCGAGGAACGCCACGAAATGCCACAGCGAGCTTCCGGCCCCGTGACTGCGAGTGCGCCCACGATCCCGTCCCGCCGGACTATGGGGACGGCGACGGTCACACTCCCAGGGATGAGCTCTCCCTCGCTGACCGCGATTCCCCCCGAGCGGACCTCGTCCAGCATCCCTCGAAGCGCTTCCCTCGAAGGAGTGTTCGAAGTGATGGGGTCGATGTCGTGATCGGCTACTTCTTTCACGATGTCGGCCGGGGCGAAGGCGAGCAGAATCCTGCTCATGGCGCCGGCGTAGAGGGGCGTTAGCGCTTCCGTGTCCATAACGACGCGCATGCCCTTGTTCGACTCCACTTGGTGAAGGCACATCGCAGACAGCCCCACTCTTCGCATGATCAAAGCGGTTTCGCCGGTCTCGTCCACGAGCATATGAAGCACCGGATCCGACAGGCGAATCAGCTGCTCGCTGGGAACGTTCGATCCCGAAGTGCCGACTACCAATCGGGGGCCGAGCCTGTACTCGCCTGCCGCACGGTCGACGAAGCCGAATTCGGTGAGCGTGCGCAGGTACCGGTAAGCAGTGGACAGGGGCATGCCGAGGAGCTTGGCGAGGTCGTCGGCCGAGATCTCACCGCGATCGGCTACCGTCAACAGGAGGCGAAGGCCGCGTGCAAACGAGGAGTCCTCCGCAGCTTCCTCGGGCGGTCGGTCTCTGGCCGTCGACACGGGCCCATTGTCCCTCGAATCAATGCCTGCCGCTTTAGGTGACACGGTCGCTCGGCTCGACCAGCGGCGGGGGCTGGCTAGAGATTGCCGGTCGCCCCGGGCGCGGGAACTGAGTGGAGACGAAGCGGTCCCACATCCCGTCCGTTATCAGACGGCGTTGATAGACGAGGAGGCGTGCCGATGGCGTGACCCGGTAGCGGATCCTGGGAGAGCGGGCCGTGATCGCGCGTTCGATCGCCTTCGCCACTGTTTGTGGACCCCCACCGAGTCGGGCCAGCGGGCCCTTTTCGTAGACGCTCTTGGTCGAACGAACCACGGCGGCGTTGAATGCAGCGTAGGGCCCGTCCTCGCCCCGCACCTCGGCCGCGGCGGTCGCAGAAAACTCCGTCCGGATGATCCCCGGCTGAATCACGACGACATCGACTCCGAAGCCCTTGACCTCGAAGCGCAAAGCGTCGCTGATTGCTTCCACCGCGTACTTGGTGGCGTGGTAGACGCCGCCGCCCGGAAAGGTGAAGTTGGCACCCATCGAGCTGATATTCACAATGCGGCCGCAGCCTTGAGCGCGCATGCCTGGGAGCACGAGCTGACACATTCGCATGAGCCCGAAGACGTTGGTCTCGAACTGCCGCCGGGCGTCCTCCATCGTGACCGTCTCGACCGCCCCGGACTGGGAGTAGCCGGCGTTGTTGATCAGCACGCCGACCGCACCATGCTGCGCAACGACATGGTCGACGGCGGCTCGCATCGAGCTCTCTTCGGTGACGTCGAGCGCCAGGGTGTGACAGCCGGAGGCCCCGAGGTCGGCGATCGTTTCGACCCGACGCGCCGTTGCGTAAACGAGATGCCCGGCGCGCGCGAGATGCCCGGCGGTTGCCCTGCCGATCCCGGTCGAGCAGCCTGTGATGAGAACGGCTTTTGAGGTTGTCATGTAAGCAGGCCGACGCTTCTGTGTGCTAAGAGACGTATGGAGGCCACCTGGGCGGCCGGGCTCAGATCCGTGGCCCCAGACCAACCGCGCTGCGCACTTCGGCCATCGTCGTCTCTGCCACGTCCCTCGCCTTGTCGGCGCCGATGACCAACAGGCGGAGGAGCTCGCCGGGATCCGCCATGAGCTCGAGATAGCGTTGCTGCGTGTCGTGCAGGTTCGCGATGACTGCCTCCGCGAGTGCCTTCTTGAAGTCCCCGTAGCCCATGCCGGAGAAGCGCGCTTCGAGCTCGGCGATCGATTCTCCGGAAACCAGTGAAAAGATCGTCAGCAGGTTGGTCAGAGCGGGCTTGTCCTCCCCCGCCCGCACCTCCCTGCCGGAGTCCGTGACCGCCGACCTGATCTTTCGGGCGATGGCGTCGGGTGAGTCGACGAGCAGGATCTTGGAAGCCTCCCGGGGCGCCGACTTGCTCATCTTCTCGGCGGGGTTGTCGAGCGCCAGGACGCGCGCCCCGCGCGCCTGAATCCATGGTTCGGGGACGACGAAAGTCTCTCCCAGGAGGGCGTTGAAACGCTGGGCGAGGTCGCGCATGAGCTCGACGTGCTGCTTCTGGTCCTCGCCCACCGGCACGCCGCGTGCCTGGTAGAGGAGGACGTCCGCCGCTTGGAGCACCGGGTAGGTGAAGAGACCCGCCCCCACCGCCTCGCCCTGGCCCTTCGACTTTTCCCTGAATTGAATCATGCGTCTCAACTCCCCCATTCGGGCGACGCACATCAGCAGCCAGCTCAGCTCGGAATGGGCGGGCACATGGGACTGGACGAAGAGCACGGCACGGTCAGGGTCGATGCCGCGTGCCAGCAGCAGGGCACTCATTTGAAGTACCCGCTCCCTCAGAGTCTTGGGGTCCCAGGGAAGGGTCAGCGCATGCAGGTCGACGACGCAGAAGAAGGCGTCGTGCGATTCCTGCAGTGGAACCCAGTTGTCCACTGCTCCCAGCACGTTGCCGAGATGGAAGTCACCGGTGGGCTGGATGCCGCTGAAGACTCTTTGACGATCCCTAAGGGTTGAGTTGGGGTTCAGGATTCCTCCATACGCTGTGCGAGGGCTTGATCGAGCCCAAGCGGTTTGACCTGCTCGCTCTCGCTCGGCTGACTGCTCGCTCTCGCTCGGCTGACTGCTCGCTCTCGCTCGGCTGACTGCTCGCTCTCGCTCGGCTGACTGCTCGCTTCCGCTCGGCTGACTGCTCGCTTCCGCTCGGCCGCCTACAATACCGGGCGGTGGAATCTCCGCTCAGCATCCTCCGCAGCGACCCGCTCGCCTTCGTGCTCCTGGCCATCTCCCTGCTGGGAGCTATCTGCCTGCACGAGTTCGCCCACGCCTTCGCCGCCGACGCTCAGGGCGACCGGCTGCCGCGTGCCATGGGCAGGGTCAGCCTCAACCCCGCCCGTCACCTCGACGTGTTGGGGACGCTGCTGATCTTCCTGGTCGGCTTCGGCTGGGGCAAGCCCGTCGAGTTCAGGCCGGAGGCGTTCTCGTCGCAGCGCTTCGGCTCTGCCATCGTGGCCCTGGCCGGGCCGGCCATGAACCTGGCGCTGGCGCTGGTGGGGGCGTTCTTGTTCGTGGCCGCAGCGAATGCCGGGATCTACGACCCGATCGTGACCTTCCTCGGCCTGTTCATGTCGATCAACGTGCTCCTGGCCGTGTTCAACCTGATCCCTCTGCCCCCACTCGATGGCTCTCGCCTGCTGACGATCTTTCTTCCTCCCAGCAAGCAGCACATCATCTACTTCCTCGACCGCTACGGGTTCATCATCCTGTTGCTTCTGGTCTTCTTCGGCGGCTTCAGTCTGCTATCGCCCGTGATTCTGTTGGTGAGGGACTTCGTGCTGAGGTTGGCAGGCGCCTGAGGGACCGGCGCCTCAGGGGCGCAGGGCTCGCAGCAGGATGGAGTCTGAGCCCCTCGCCTCGTAGTCCTCCAGCACATGGGCCAGCGCCGCTCTGACGATGCGGCCCCTGTCGCTGCCGACGCCGTGCTCCGAGCGCAGGCTGAGCCGGGCCCGCTCCAGGGCCATGAGGTCGTCGCCGGTGCAGTAGAAGGTAATCTTCTCGTCGTGCTTGGGAGCCTTCGCCGGCGCCGACGGAGCTGCCTCCTTAGCATCTGTCGATAAATCTTCTTGTGGACTCTTCGATAAGTCGCCTAGTATCTCTTCCGGCGCCCGTGGAGCGACCTGGTCCGGGCCCGGGCCCGTGCGCCGGAAGAGCTCTTCAGCTCCCGGCAGTCTGGCGCGACGCGACACGAGCGATCACCTCCTGAGCGAGTTCCCGGTAGGCAGCGGCACCCGGCGAGCCGGGCGCATAGTGAACGATCGGCTCCCCCGCAACCGGCGCCTCGGCGAACCGGATGGTCTTGCGAATGATCACCTCGAACACCTTGTCGCCGAAGGCTTCCTTTACGCGCGCCAGGACCTCGCGGCCGTGCAGAGTGCGGCCGTCGTACATGGTCGGCAGGATGCCGTCGATTACAAGCTTGGGGTTGAGAAGCTCGGTGACCCTCTCGATCGAGTCGAGCAACAGCGCCATGCCCCGTAGCGCGTAGTACTCGCACTCGAGCGGGATGATGACGCCTTCGGCTGCGCTAAGGCCGTTGATGGTCAGAAGCCCCAACGAGGGAGGGCAATCTATAAGTATAAAGTTATAGTCGAGAGTTAGGGGTGTGAGCACCCGGCGCAGGCTGTGTTCCCGAGCCACCTCCTGCACCAACAGGAGCTCCGCAGCGGCAAGATCGATATTCGAGGGCAGTAGGTCGAGGTTGGGGATCGATGTCTTCTGGAGCACATCGGCCGCCACGCAGTTGCGGTCGAGGAGCAGGTTGTAGATGGACAGATCGAGGGTCGAGGGCTCGATTCCGAGCCCGATGCCGCAGCCCCCCTGGGGATCCATGTCGGCAACCAGGACCCGGTATCCGAGCTCGGCCAGGCAGGCGCCCAGGGTGATGGTCGTTGTGGTCTTGCCCACGCCCCCCTTCTGGTTGGCGAAGGCGATCACGCGCCCGGCCCGGGTCCCTGCGGCTGTGGAGACGCCGTCAATTCCCGGGGAGCGCATCCCGGCCCCCGGATGCACTGGCCCTCCTGATCGATAGTCGAGCTGCTGTGAGTCGCCTTGTCGCGTTGGCGACAGGTCGACAAGTGTCGGTTGCGCCTCGGAACCTAACCTAAACTCGCCTACCGGCGCAAACGGAGGCCACGAGAGCAGGACTATCGTTAGTAATCTTGTCGATAAGTTGATAGCGGTACCCCCATTCCCGGGCTCCTCCGAGCCCTTCCCCAGCGACTATCGTTACGGCCATGGAACAGGCGACGATCGACTCGATTCGCACCTCGCTCGAGAACGAGCGAGCTTCCCTCGAGCGTCAGCTCCTGGACTCGGGGGCATCGATCGAGGGTGACCAGGTGGAGGTCTCCTTCGACGAGGGCTTCGCCGATTCGGCTCAGGCCACGAGCGAGCTCTCCGAGCTGATCGCCCACGTCGAACAGCTTCACGCCACCCATTCGGAGGTCGTTGCTGCGCTAGCACGTCTGGACGAGGGCGGTTACGGAATCTGCGAGTCTTGTGGGAGCCGGATCGCATCCGAGCGCCTGGAGGCGCTGCCGATCGCCCGTCTGTGCCTGGCGTGCAAGCAGCAGCGGGGCTGAAGCCTCGCCGGCGCGGTCCGGCCACACACGCCCGCATCTAACTGTGACCCTAATGTCTAGACCCATCAGGGCGGTAGCAGTGGTGGTGCTCGACTCGGTCGGTATCGGTGGTGCTCCCGATGCAGCGGAATTCGGGGATGCGGGCAGCGCGACGCT
This sequence comes from Actinomycetota bacterium, assembly GCA_013695465.1. Lineage (GTDB taxonomy): Bacteria > Actinomycetota > CADDZG01 > CADDZG01 > WHSQ01 > JACDAL01. The sequence goes on from JACDAL010000014.1 coordinate 20,696, forward strand.
TCAGAACATCGCGACCTCGGTCGGAGGTCTTCGTCTCCCGAACCTGGCGAAGCTGGGGCTCGGGCGCGTGGTGACTGCGGCCGGGGTGGATGCCGTGGCGATGGCCGAGGGGGCGTTCGGGAGCATGATCGAGCTCTCGCCGGGCAAGGACACTACGACCGGGCACTGGGAGCTCATGGGAGTCATACTCGAGCGAGCCTTCCCCCTCTACCCCGACGGGTTTCCGGACGAGGTCATGGACGTCTTTCACGCCTCCATCGGGTCGACGACGCTCGGCAACCACCCGGCCTCCGGCACGGTGATCGTCGACGAGCTCGGAGCCGAGCACATGGTCACGGGCAAACCGATCGTCTATACCTCCGGGGACAGTGTCTTTCAGATAGCGGCTCATATCGACGTCGTCCCCCTCGAGAAGCTCTACGAGATGTGCGAGCGGGCGCGCGCCATTCTGACGGGCCCTCACGAGGTGGGCAGAGTGATCGCCCGGCCCTTCATGGGCGCGCCCGGGAGTTTCACGCGCACGACCGACCGCCACGACTACGCGGTTGAACCTCCCTCCCCCACCGTTCTCGATCACATCTCTAGTGAGGGCCTCGAAGTCCGTGGCGTCGGCAAGATCGCCGACATCTTCGCTGGCCGCGGGGTGACCTCGTCTTTGCCCACGACCTCCAACGACGAGGGCATCGAGGCCACCATCGCAGAGCTTGGCGCCATCTCGCGCGGCCTCGTCTTCACAAACCTCGTCGACTTCGACCAGTCCTTCGGGCATCGTAACGACCCCGGCGGCTACGCCCGGGCCCTGGAGAGCTTCGATGCCCGGCTACCGGAAATCACCGCGGCACTCGGTGAGGACGACATCTTGATCGTGACCGCCGATCACGGCAATGACCCCACCACTCCGTCGACCGATCATTCACGTGAGCAGGTGCCGGTGCTTGTCACCGGCCCCCGTGTCAGCAGGGGGTCCGATCTGGGCGTGCGATCCACGTTCGCCGATTGCGGGGCCACAGTTGCCGCGCTGCTCGGAGTGCCGGCTCCCACCGGCGCGTCCTTTGCTGAGGCCGCCGTCGGATAATCATGCGGAGTGGTCGGCAGATGCTCTATATGGTCATCCTGCGACCACACGACGAGCTGGCTCAGGCGCGAGCCCGAGGATGAGAGGTCAAATACACCTCCCGCAGCCGGGTGTCCGAAACCAGCGTGTAGATCTGCGTGCTGGTAAGGCTCGAATGTCCCAGCAGCTCCTGCACCACGCGCACATCCGCACCCGCGTCGAGCAGGTGGGTCGCAAAGGAATGGCGCAGAGTGTGCGGCGAGAGCGTCTTCTTGAGCCCGGCGCGCTGCGCGTGCGCAGTGACCATCTTCCAGCAGCCCTGACGACTCAGACGCCCGCCACGGCCGTTGAGGAACAATGCCGGCACAAGGGACTTGGCGCGACCGGCAAGCTCCGGCCGGGACAGCACCACGTAGCTCTCCAGAGCCGAGCGCGCCTTACTGCCGAGTGGGAGCCTTCGTCCCTTTCCACCCTTGGCCGAGCGGACGAGAACCATTCCCTCGTCGAGGTCCAGGTCGTCGACATCCAAAGCGGTGAGCTCCGATATGCGCAACCCCGCTCCATAGAGCGTTTCGAGAACGGCCCGGTCGCGCCTGCCCAGAAGATCGGTGCGCGGGATTTCCATAAGACGAGAGACTTCTTCCACGCCGATCGCCTTCGGCAGGTGCCGAGGCCGTCGCGGCGGAACAAGCTTCGCGGTGGGATCCACCGAGATGCGCGCCTCGCGGGCCAGGAAGCGATAGAGACGGCGCAGGGAGACGATCATTCGAGCGACCGATGCGGGCGAGTACGCCCGGGCGGCGGGAGGAGTTCCGGAACGAAGGCTCTCGAGGTAGCGAGTGACATCGTTCGCGGAGGCGGTCAGGGGCTCAACGCCGTGGTGCGCGCAGTGACGGTGCCACGCTCCTAGATCGCGGCGGTAAGCCGCAACGGTGTTCGCGGCCAAACCCTTCTCCGCACGCAAGTGAGTGAAGAACTCTTCGACCTCTGAGTCGAATACCGCCTGTTTTTCAGAGGAGCGCAGAGAGGGAGGCATGCTCGAGCCCGTGCGCCTCCGCCACGGGGGCGCTCGTCAATGTCTTGTTGTGTGCATTCACGCCTTTGGCAAGACTCGGATCGCTGCGCACGGCTTGCTCGAGGCCCTGCCCGGCGAGCGCGACGACGTAGGGCAGCGTTGCGTTCGTAAGCGCGTACGTCGAGGTGTGCGGCACGGCCCCCGGCATGTTGCCAACGCAGTAGTGAACGACCTCGTCAACCAGGTAGGTCGGATCCGAATGTGTAGTCATTTTCGATGTTGCGAAGCAGCCGCCTTGATCGACGGCGATGTCGACTACGACCGAGCCCGCCTTCATTTCGGAGATGATCTCTTTGGTGACGATCTTCGGAGCGCGCGCGCCGGGGACGAGTACCGCACCGATAACGAGGTCGGCGGCTACACACACCTCCTCCAGCGCAAGGCGGTTGGAGGCGAGGGTAAGGATCTTTCCCTGATGGATGCGGTCGATGTCGCGCAGCTTGTTGATGTTGGTGTCGAGGACGATGACCTCGGCCTCCATGCCCTGCGCAATCCAGGCCGCGTTCATGCCCGCCATGCCGGCACCGATGACCACGACGCGAGCGGGCCTTACACCCGACACTCCTCCCAGCAGGACGCCGCGACCCCCGTGCTCGCGTTCGAGCAGGGTCGCTCCGACCTGTGGGGCCATGCGGCCTGCGACTTCGCTCATCGGGGCCAGCAGCGGCAGGGAACCGTCGGAAAGCTCGACCGTTTCGTAGGCGACCGCAGTGGCACCCGATTCGAGCAGCGCATGAGTCACCTTCGCATCGGCCGCAAGGTGAAGGTAGGTGAACAGGATGAGGCCATCTCGCAGGCGGTGGAACTCTTCGGGAACCGGTTCCTTGACCTTCAACACCATCTCCGCTTCGGCGAAGACAACATCAGCGTCGGGAGCGATGCGGGCTCCGGCCCGCTCGAAATCCGAATCGGGAATACTCGAGCCGCGTCCGGCGTCGTGCTCGATCAGGACATCGTGACCGTGCACCACGAGCTCGCGCACGCCCGCCGGCGTGATGGCGACGCGGTACTCGTTGTCCTTCAACTCAGCCGGGATCCCCACTCTCATCCGACAGCCCTCTTCATGACAGAGCCGTTATCACCACTAGGCACTTGCTATCGAGGCGGCCTCTTGCTCGACGCTCATTCGCTCGGCCGCCCGCCTCGTGGCGGCCCCCACGAAGTCCCGGAACAAGGGATGCGGTACGTCCGGACGGCTGCGGAACTCGGGATGGAACTGCCCGGCGACGAACCAGGGGTGGTCTTGGAGCTCGATGATCTCGACCAGGGTTCTGTTCGGCGACTCCCCGGAGCAAATGAGCCCCGCGTCCTCGAGTCTTCTGCGAAAGCGCGGGTTCACCTCATAGCGATGGCGATGACGCTCGAAGACGAGCTCAGACCCGTAGGCGGACGCGGCTTTGGATCCCGGCTCGAGCCTGCAGGGGTAGGCGCCCAGCCGCATGGTCCCGCCGAGCGAGGAGAGGTCCTGCCCGGCGAGTACGTCCACAACCGGGAAGGGCGTGTCCGGCTCGAACTCCGATGAGTTGGCGTGCTCGAGCCCGGCCACGTTGCGGGCGAACTCGATGATGGCGCACTGCAGTCCGAGGCAAATCCCAAAGAACGGAATCTCGTGCTCGCGCGCGAAGCGAATAGCCGCCACCTTGCCCTCTATCCCGCGCACGCCAAATCCTCCGGGAACGAGGATTCCGTCTAGCTCTCCGAGAACGCCCGAGGAATCGGTCGCGGTGAGATCGTCGGACGCGATCCACACCAGATCGATTTCGACATCGTGCGAGAAGCCCGCATGCCTGAGGCTCTCGACCACCGAAAGGTATGCGTCGGGAAGCTGCACGTACTTGCCGATGATGCCGATGCGCACCCCTCCCTTGGGGGAGCGTATGCGTGCGACGAGCTCCTCCCATTGCGAGAGATCGGGACTGTGCGGCACATCCATGTGCATGTGATTGATGACGAAATCATCGAGGCCCTCGCGCTGCAGAACCAAGGGAATCTCGTAGATGTTGTCGGAGTCGACCGCTGAAGTGATGCCTGAAGGCTTTACATCGCACAGCATGGAGATCTTGTGCTTCAGCGCGTCGCTGATGGGCCGGTCGGACCGGCACACGATAGCATCTGGCTGGATGCCGATGCTGCGAAGCTCACGGACCGAATGCTGGGTGGGCTTGGTCTTTAGTTCCTCTGCAGGTCCCATGTAGGGAACCAGGGTCACGTGGACGTAGCAAGTTTCGTCGCGCCCCAGCTCCATGCGGAGCTGTCTAATGGCTTCCAAGAAGGGCAGTGACTCGATGTCGCCCACTGTGCCCCCGATCTCGGTGATGAGAACATCGGCGCCGGAATCCTCGGCCAGCCGCCGCACGCGCTCGTTGATAGCGTTCGTGATGTGGGGTATCACCTGAACTGTGTCGCCGAGATAGTCGCCTCGGCGCTCCTTTGCGATCACCGACTGGTAGATCGCTCCGGTCGTCACGTTCGAGGCCTTGAACATGTTCTCGTCGATGAAGCGCTCGTAGTGGCCGAGATCGAGGTCGGTCTCCCCCCCGTCTTCGGTCACGAAGACTTCTCCGTGCTGGAAGGGGTTCATGGTGCCGGGGTCGACGTTGATGTAGGGGTCGAGCTTCTGCATCATGACCCTGAGACCTCGTGCCTTCAGCAGACGCCCCAAGGACGCCGCGGTGATTCCCTTGCCGAGGCTCGAAACGACCCCGCCCGTCACGAAAATGTGTTTCGCCACCAGCCCTCCGATCGCATGTCAGAAATCCCGACGGGTGACGCCCCCCGGGCGCCCGCCCAGACGATCGACCACGGACCGGGGAAAGTCATCTCACCGTAGCACGGAGCTACTCGGCGGAAGCGTCATGCGGAGGATTGTCGCGGCCGAGTCGGTCGAGGGCTCTCAGAGGCCCGACTCGCTCGATGATCGCGGAGAAAGACCACAGCTCGGAGCTGAGGTTCAAGGCCAGCAGCAAGACGATGGCTATCGTCGCGGCCCACGACGGGAGCGCGAGCGCAAGCCCCAGGCCGACGACCGCCCCGAGCGGGTTCGCCCCGGCGTCGCCGAGCATGGCGCGTTCCTTGAGGTCCAGGGGCAGGCACACGAGCAGGGCGCCGAGCACACCCGCGGACGCGACCGCCCACTCCTCGGAGCCCCACACCAGGAGCGGGATCCACAACGCCACGCCCACCTTGCCCGCCCGCCCCGGGGCCACGTCCAAGAGGTTGAATAGGTTGGTGGACAGGGCCACCATCAGAGCAGTAGTGAGCACTTGCCACGAGTCGGCCACCGTCACGCCCGCCGCCAACCCGCCGGCGCCACCGACCAGCAGCTTCAAGAGACCCGTCGTCACGCGCCCCGACAGCGCGGCCCTCAAGTGCCCCCTGAACCCCCTCGCGCCCCGATCCCCGTGCACGTCGTCGAGGAAGCCCGCCGCTCCCAAAGCCACACACAGGCCCGCGACCGAGCCGCCGATGCGAGCCGAGAGTGTGAGGGAGCCCGGCGTCAGCGCCAGACCGGCCCCCGCTGCGACCAGCGGCCCGCCCAGCACCGCCGGGACGGTGAGGCCGCGGATGTTCGTCCGAACGGCCCCCGCGGGCGGGCGGCGGATCAGCGCGAGGGCCACTGTCGCAGCCAGCAGTGCGCCCGCCGCGATGCCGGCCACGACCAACGCCGCCGGGCTCACGCCGCTAGTCCGACGGGTGGTCGTTTATGGGTGCAGTGTGACCACTCGCCGCCGATCGGTTGGTGAGCTCGAGACCCGCGAGCACCACCGGCGGCAGGACCCAGACCAGGACCAGCGCCGGCACCACGATGCCGGAGTCGTTTACGACTGCGCCCAGGGCTCCCAACAAGAGGGCACCGAGCAGCGCCGCCCGCAGGCTCGGCAAGGCAACTGAAAGCTCATGCCAACGCAGCACGAGGAGGACGACCGCGACGATGACGATCGGAGCCACCCAGCTCCACGGAGACAGCCGGAAGATCTCGAGGTTGCTGGCGAGCTTTCTGGCCACTGCGTCGGTGACGGGCTCGGCTCCGCGCTCCGCCACCGCCTCCAAGAGGCGGCCGAGGTGGGTGCGCTCGCCCTCGGGTCGAGAGAGGTCGGTCCACGCGAACAGCACCAGCACCGCCACAGTGCCCGCCACGATGGCCGCGATCAAACGGGGGCCGGGGCGGCGGCCTGCGAGGAGAGCATAGGTGAGGCCGGCGGCCGGTGCCAGCGCCACGACTCCTCCGACGTCGCCACCCAGCTGAGGGGCCCCGTCGACCACCACGGCCGCCACGAACAGGGCCGCCGCGGCCCCCAGCCCGGCGCGAGTGGGGCCAGCCTCAGGTAGTGGATCGCGCGTTACGCGCTCTCGAGTACGGAATCGGTACTCAGGCGGCCGTTCCTCGCGTTCGAGTACCGAAAGTCCCGGTGTCCGAGAGCCCCGTTCCACGATGAGACCGCCGCAGACCAGAGCGGTCGCGGCGAACAGGGCGAAGCCCGTATTGCCGAGGCCGGCGAAACGTCCTCCCACCAGCGGATGGTTGCCGAACAACGCATTGAGCTGCAGCGAGCCGCCCAAGGCCAAATCGCCTGCGATGAGGGCGAGGAATGCCAACCCCCCCACCAACAGGCGATCAAGAGGTGTGAGGGGCAGCACGAGCAAGATCATCACCATGGCGATGTCGATGGCCACGAGCGCTCCCACCATCCCGGCCATCCCCAGGGAGTGAGCATCCAGGGGCGTGGCGAGATAGGTGGCGAGGGGAAACAGCGCCGCAGCCAGCACGCCGGCCTCGAGCGCCTGCGCCGCACGCCGGCCCGGCTCGCGCCCATGCCTCAGCGACCACGCCGCCGCCGCGTAGAGGATGACCTGGACGGCTACGAACCAGGACACCAGAGCCGGCTGGCTCTCGTAGGCGAACACCGACTCTTGATCCAGTGTCGCCGCCGCTGCGAGCCGATCGGACATCCCCTCTTCCGGCTGAAAGGTGCGGCCGAGCATGGAGAGGGGGCGCTCGATCCCCCGGGTCGCGAGCACGGTGGGGGCAACATCGACCAGCGTCACGATCCCCGGCATCCGTGTCGAGGCAGAGCTCAACCAACTCCCCGCGGGAAAGCCGGGGCCGACCGCAACCGCCACTCCGAGGTGGGGACTGGGCGCGGCCGAGGGCGAGGTCGGGGTCACTATCAACAGAAGGTCCCGCTCCTTGTCGAGGATTTCTCGCAGAACACCGAGAAGGTCGTCCGCGGCCCTCAGCGCCGGCACCCGCTCTCCTCCTGCGACCTCCGCCCTCATAAGGTCACCGTGGTCGATGATCGCGGTGGTACAGGGGTGGACCAGGATTTCTTCCGCAGCCAGCGCCACGTCTCGCGGGTTGGTGCGCACGCCACCCGGCGCCGTGGGGTCCGGCGTCAGCAGAGAGGGTCCCAGAGCCGCCCGATCAATGATCCCGGCCTCATCCATTGCCGCCAACGCCACCCAGCGATGTCGGCTCTCCGGCGCGCTGATCGAGCCGGGGGGAAAGAGGTCGCCGTTTCCGATCGCCGCGACTGGGCCGTGCCCGGAAAGAGCCTCCCCCAGCGCGCCCGGACGGGCGCCGTAGCCCGCGGCTCGGGCGAGTCGGCTCAACTCCTGGATCTGCGGAATCCGGACGACGCGTCGGATCGGCGAACCGGGTCGCAGAGGTGCCTGCACCTCCCCGTCGCCATCCGCGCGCGCGCCGGCACCAAGCGTGGTGAAGGCAGATCCCAACGTCGTCCTGTCGTCGTTGGTGCGCACCGACATCGAGCCTGCGGCCCCCTGCGACATGGCCTCGAGCAGCTCCGGAGGCCGCTCTCGCGCCACCAGGCCCCAGGTGACTCCCGGCAGCGTGAAAATTACCGTGCGAGCACATCGTGGCCGAGCTCCCGCCGGCGAGGCAGGGCTCACGAGAAGGAAGGCTATCCCTACGGACAGGGCGGCCGACCTCACGGGGCCGAACCTTCCATCGCGCAGAGGCGAGCGATGAGCGCGTAGGGCACGAAGAATGCAAGCACCATCGAGGGGATGGCGATCCCCGAGTCGTTGACGGCGAATCCCAGCACTGCCAACAGGAGCGCCGCCGAGAGCCCCGCACTCACCGCAGGCATCCGATCGTGCAAAGCCGTCCAGGTGTTGCGCGGCGACAGCAACAGGAAGGCGAGGCAGGCGGCCGCCGGAGGCACCGACAGGGCCCATATCGAGGACGTCAGGAGCCGCAAGTTGGCGGCTGCCTTGCGCTCGATGGTCTCCGCGAGAACGCCCGGCCCCCGTTCGGCGACGCTCTCGTACAACCGGGACAGGTGGGTGCGCGACTGCTCGGGCTGGGCGAGGTCGAAGGCAAGAAAGATCGCCAGCACGGCCACGGCCGCAAGGGCGAGGGCGCCCGCCATCCGCAGCTTGGGGCGCACTCCCGCCAGCAGGAGCAGCCCTACCCCATAGGCCGGGACCAGAGCGATCACTCCGCCCACGTCGCTTCCCCACAGCGGAGCTCCGTCGACCAAGATGACGACTCCCAGGAGCGCGCAGGCCGCGAGGAAGGCAGGGCGGCTGCGATTCAGCCTGTGGACGAGCAGCGCCGCCGCAGCAAGGGCAGACGCACCGAGAACCGCGAAAGCCATGTTGCCCAGGCCTGCGAAGCGACCTCCCACTATCGGGGAGTAGCCGAGGATCGTGTTGATCTGGAGCCTGGCGCCGGTGAGGAGGTCCCCTACCAAGAGCAGCGCGGTGGCGGAGGTGAGCGCCAGCAGCCGGTCAAAGGGGCGATGTAGAGCGAGTGTGACCCCCGCCACCAGGGCCACATCGAGCGCCGCCAGCAACGCCACGAAGGCAACGCTTCCGAGGGCGTGACCCGAAAGCATCCCCATCACATAGGTCGCCAGAGGAAACGCAACCACCGCCAGCGCCCCCTGTACGAGCAGTCCAGTAAGAGCTCGTCCCAACCTCCGGGCTCGCAACACAACTGCGACCGAGGCGAGGTAGACGAGGATCTGAAGGGCGATGAAGCAACGCGCCGCGATCCCGGTGACGGCGTCCACGAACGCGGCCTCGCGGTCGTCCTCTATGGCCCGAGCGATCCGCTGCGCACCGTCGGCGGCGCCGAACCAGGGACGCCCGGTCATGCCTTCGGGCGTGTCGAGGCCGAGGTGCTCAAGGATCGTAGGAGCTACGTCCGGCAGCGTCACCGTTCCGCCCCTCCGAGTGGTAGCCGAGGCCAGAGTGGAGCCGGCGGGATAGCCGGGGCCTTCCGCAATGGCGACCCCGAGGTGTGCCTCGGAAGCCGCCGCAGGCGAGGACGGCGAAGCGATCATGAGCAGATCGGAGGACTGATCGAGGGTGCGCCTGGCCACTGCCAGCAGCCGGTCGGCTGCGAGCAGAGCCTTCCGCACATGCTGCTCACGGCCGACATTGGAGAGCTGTGACCACTGGTCGGCTCGGATCAGATCGCCTTCCGCCACGATCGTGAGCCCACAAGGGCGGGCAAGGGCGCCCGACAGCGCTTGCGCAGCTCGTGGGGCATCCGAGCGCAGGCCGAACGGGGCAGTCGCGTCTGCCTGGAGAAGCCGCTCTCCGAATGCCGACGCCTGCACCGTGCCCGACTCGTCCATGGCGCCGAGCAGCGCCCATTGCTCGAAGGGAACTCCGGGTGAGTCGAGGCCGAGGCGAGAGTCGCCTACGGCAGCCACCGGTGAGTCCAGCGCTTCGGCGAGAGCCCCCGGCGCGGCCCCATAGCCATCGCGCACCGCTCGCTCCCGCATGTTCTGAAGGCCCGTGACTCTCGCTCGCACGAAGGCCGGCCTGGTTCGCTCCAAGATCTTGAGGCCGACCTCGTCGTCTCCACGAAGCCGGCTTCCGGCCCCCATCGTGGCGAAGCCCGAGGCGTAGGAGGTTCTGGGCCCCGCAACTCGGACCGAGATCGAGCCCACACCGCCGGCGTGGGCCGCCTCCAGCAGAGCGGGCGGCTCGAAGGCGACGACGTCCGACCAGGTGATGCCGGGAAGCGCGAACAGGACGACACGCGAGCACTCGGGCGCGGCGGCCGCCGCTGAGGCCGCCGCGCTTGCAATCAGGAGGGCGGCGATGCTCGAGCAGGCCACCCGGGCGGCTCTACTAGCGGCCACGGCCGGCGGCGAGATAGATGTCTCTGAGGCGTCCAATCATCTGTTGAGTGGAGAAGTTGTGGCGCAGATTAAGGCGGGCGGCCTGTACGTAGGCGCGGGCTCGAGAGGGGTCGTCGAGAGTGTCCTTCAGGGCGCGCGCCAGAGCGACGGGCTCGGCAGGCGGAACGAGGCGACCCGAGACGCCGTCTGTGATCAGCTCCGGCATCCCTCCGACGCCGGTTGCGACCACCGGGACGCCCAGCGCCATCGCCTCCTGCGCGGCGAGCGAGCAAGCCTCCCAGTGTGACGACAGCACGAAGACATCAGCCGCTGCCACGATGTCCCAGGCGGCGGGCAGCGCCCCTAGCCACAGGATCCTGTCGGAGAGGCGATCGGCATCCGCCTGTGCTCTCAGCTCTTGCTCCAGAGGCCCATCCCCGACCACCACCAACACCGTGTCTTCGAGCGATGAGAGCGCCTTGATCATGATGTGCAGCGCCTTCTGTGGGGCCAGGCGTGCCACGGTCACGATAAGACGTGTCGAGCCCACCACCCCGAGCTCGCGCCGCACCTCGGCGGGATCCCGCAGCGCACCGGGTGGCTGCCCGACCCCGAGATGAAGCACCTCGATGCGCCCTGCGACAGAAGAGGCGCGTTGCTGCAAACGTTTGGCGATGTCTTCGGAAGGGGCCAGCACCCGCCGGTTCAAGCGCACCACAAGTCCCTCTGTGGGTCCCAGCAGGATAACCCGTGCCCTCCCCGCGATCTCGGGGACGAGGACGTTGTGGACGCTCGCGATGCTCATTACCTTTTCTTTGCGCCCGGCGAGGCCCGCGTCGATGCCGGCTCTAAGCCCGTGGGCGTGAACCACGTCGTAGCCCGATGCTCCGATCAGGCGCGCCAAAGAGCGCACCGCGCGGCCGTGTCCGGAAAGCCCGTCGGGGACGGTCACCGGGTAGAGCGGCTTGGGTAGCTCGACGGGCAAGTCTTCAGGCCCGGCGATATCGATCGTGAGCCCGTGGCTCTGATCCAGAGCCCGCACGATGTCTGCGACGTGTCGCGCGATGCCTCCGGTTGAATAGCCGAGGACCTGCAGAACCTTTGTGGTCACGACGGGTTTCGCTTGAGCACCGAGGCAAGCAGGGACAGCTCGCGTGCCTTGAGCACCCGCATGGCCCCTGCGTAAGCGAGCGCACCGGTCAGCGCGGTCGCTCCGAGGCTCAGGAGAGCTGCGGTCCCGGGCCTCGCAGGCACCAGGGCGCGCGCCGCCAGCATCACCGGGGCCGCCGCCAGCGCTACCAGCGCGGATCTCTTGACCGACGGTGTCAGCCATGTGCTCAGGGGCAGCCGCCGGCGCAGGAGCCAGGCCCCCAACGCGACGGCAACCAGAAAGCCCAGAGAGTGGCCGGCTGCCAGCCCCGGCACGGCCCAATCGCCGGGAAGCGCAACGAACATGAGGGCGCCGGAGGCACCGGACACCGCTATGGCAAGCGCATTCACGAGCGTCGGCGTGCGCGCGTCGTTGCGCGCGTAGAACGCCCTGCTGAGTGCCAGAAAGCCCGAGTAGGCCGGCAGGCCGAGGCCGAAGGCAGCCAGCGTCCGGCCCACGAGCTCGGCCCCGGCTGTAGTCATGGCGCCGAAGCGCAGGACGCTCTGAGCGATCGCATCTCCCGACACGACCAGCAGCACCGCGACAGGCAGCAACACGAACGCAAGCATCTCGGAGGCGTCGGTCAAACGCTTGGTGAAGCCGGCCTCGTCCTTTTGAGCGGCAAGCTCCGACAGCTCCGGAAACAGCACGTTTAGGATGGCGACGCCGAGAATCGCATGGGGCACGTAGAAGAAGGTGTAGGCCCATTGGTAGGCGGCCACCCCGCCCTCCACTCGGTTGGCCAGCAGCAGCACGACGATGAGCCCCGCCTGATAGCCCCCTGCGTAGCCGAGCGCCCAGAAGCCCAGGCGAGCGGCCTTTCTGACCGCGGGATGGCGGGGCTCCCAGCGCCACCGCGGCCGCCATCCGAGCGAATAGAGCTGTGGAGCAAGGACCACGGTCATCACCACAACCCCGAGAGTGGTGCCCGCCCCCAGCACGAGGGTCTCTGCTCCACTGATCCCTTGGAGTGAGGGCGGCCGGCCGGCGCGCATCGCCGCGTAGGCGAGGTACACGCATGAAACCACGATGTTATTGAGAATGGGGGCCGCCGCCGCCAGGGCGAATCGCCGGTGGGCGTGCAGGGCCGCGGTCATGATCATTCCCAGCCCGTAGAAGATCACCTGGGGAGCGAACAGACGCAGCAAGTCGGAGCCGAGGGCGATCTCTGCGGCGCGCAATTTCTCTTGTTCGACGCCCACGGTCAGCAGGCGCATGAGGAGCGGCGCCGCCAGCGCCAGCAGCACAGCCACGACGGCGAGGGCAGCGACTGCGATCGAAGTCATCGCGTCGGCCGCCCGCCACGCGGCGCTTGCCTGCCCCTTGGTGAGGTAGTCGACGAAGGTGGGGACGAACACCGACGTGAGCACCCCGGCCGCGAGCAGCTCGAACAGCAGGTTAGGAGCGCTGTTAGCCGTCTGATAGGTGTTCGCCAGATAGGTCGTGCCCATTGCCGCAGCCACCACGACAACGCGCACGAAGCCGGTGAGACGCGACAGAGTGGTCGCGATCGTTATGGCGGCCGCGCCTCGCGCCAGCGAGGGCCTGTTGGTGAGCGTCATCTCGGAGGCCTTGTGGCCGGTGGGACGCGCCCCTCAACTCGCCCCTCACTTGGCTCTGTGCTAGATAAGGGGCGGATTCCGCGCGTTTCCTGGCACAAAGCCGGATTTGGGGGGGTGGGGACAGGGATGCCGTGACCGATCGGGCAGCTCGGCATCACGGCTCGGGGCCGGGAACCACCGCCGAGGCGCCGGGCTGTGTGCCGTAGTGATCAGCGGGACGACTCCCGGCCCGCCCGAGGACGAGGACCGACGCCAGCCGGCCCAGGACCGTGTCGGAGTTGTCGACGGTCCACACGACCGCTTCCGTGGCGCCGTTTCGCCGCACGGCCCCGGCCATGTCCCACGTGCTCTGGGTCGGCTCCACCACCACCACTCCACCCTCATGCTCGGCGAGCCTCTCGGCCATCGTGACTGCGAAGTCGGCGACCGGCCAGGCGGGCTCGGGAACCGCTCCCCCTGCAACTACGAAGTCGGTATCCGAGGGGAAGACGACCGGGAGGTCCTCCGCGACCACCAAACCGGTGTCTTCGAGACTTGTGAGCAGGTCCTCGAGACCGGCCTGGTCGCCGGGGTCTTGCGCCGCCTCGGCCTCGTTCAGCGCCCGGCCAAGAACGTCGGCGAGGGACAGCTGGAGGTCGGCCGGCGACGCGCCGGCGCCCTCCAGCAGCGCGCCGATCTCTGTTCGCGTGGACTCCTCCTCGAGAGAGAGCCCCTCCTGGAATCGGATGACCCCGACGATCTGGCCCCCGGCCCTCTCCATCGCGGTCCTCACCTGGCCCGCGGCTTGGTCGTCGGCGCCCTCGAACTCCAGCATCACCACTCTGCGGTCCCCGAGAGCGCCCTCCAAGAGCCCCGGCTCGAGAGCCTCGAGCGCAGCCTCCGCGGCCTCGGCTCGGTTGGTCACCTCGGCGTTCTCCAGCCGCAGCGTTTGATTGCGATCTGCCACCCGCCGGGCCGCGCTCCTGACCTCCTGTAACAGACGCCCCCCGAGAAATCCAGACCCGGTCACGATGCCGATGCTGAGCGCGAGCAGCACCGCGATGATCGAGATCAGGTGGTAGCGGAAGTCGATCATCCGGGCAGGCTTCGCAGAAGCGAGAACCACACCTGCGTGATCTCGATCCAGATGAGCCCCACGTAGAGCCGCAGGGGCTCCGACAGCGCTACCGAGGCGGCGAGGGTGACCAGGGCCACGAGCAGCAGTAGTGCAAGGTCGCTGCGCTTGACGGATGACCGGTAGAGGCGGCTCACTCCCTTGGCGTCTACCAGGATCGTGCCGACCCGCAGCCGCGTCAGAAACGTCGAGGCCATTCCCTTGCGGCCCTTGTCCATGAACTCGATCAGGTTGGCGTGAGTGCCCACCGCCACGATGAGCTCGGCTCCCCGTTCGTAGGCGAGCAGCATGGCGATGTCTTCTGAGGTCCCGGTGGCCTCGAACACCACGCTGTCGAGCTCCAGGGCCTCCAGCCTCTCGAGGCCGGGCGCCTTGCCGCCGGCGTAGGCATGCACCACGAGCTCGGCCCCCGAGAGCAGGCCCTTAGTAGTGACCGAGTCCATGTCCCCGATGATGATGTCGGGCTTGAACCCGAACTCGAGCAGGGCGTCGGCGCCCCCGTCGACACCGATCAACACCGGCCTCACCTCGCGCACGTAAGAGCGCAGCGCAGCGAGGTCGTTCTTGTAATCCTGACCGCGCACCACGATCAACACGTGGCGCCCGTGGAAGTCGGCCTTCACCTCCGGCAGCCGCGCCGCCTCGACAAGCACGTCGCGCTCATTCCGGACGTATTCGATGGTGTTCTCGGCGAAGCGCTCGATCTCGGCGGCGATGCCTCGCTTGGCGGCGTCGAGCTGTTCCTCGACGTCCTCGAGGTCGAGTAAGCGGCCGCTCGATACTTCGGCCACCTTCCCGTCCAGCTCGCTCAAGAGCTTGGAGCCGTCGAGGTGCACCCTCGTGCCTTCGATCAGCTGCATGACTGCCGGCCCGGCTTCGTCCAGCAGCGGGATGCCGGCCGTACGAAGAAGCAGGGGGCCGAGGTTCGGATAGCGTCCGGTGCTGGAGCGAGACGCGTTGACCACGGCTCCCACCTGGCGCGAGATGAGTCCCTCTGCCGACACTCGATCGAGGTCCTCGTGGTCGATGATCGCGATCTCACCGGGGTGGAGCCGCGACAGCAGCCTCTTGGTGCGCGCATCGACCCGGGCGATGCCGCTCGCACTTCCGGGCGCGGCCATAGATCTGGGCGTCGTCCACCTACGAGCTTTCACATCGGGTCCTTTTCGAGAGCGAGGTCGTCACTGCGCGTCAGATGTCGACGCCAGCGCCAACAGCTCCTGGGCGTGCTCCTGGGCGCGCTCGCTTTCGGGCAAGCCGGCGAGCATGCGGGATAGCTCGGCAACTCGTTCGGAGGCCTCGACGCGAGCTACCACGGCCCCCTCGGGCGAGGAGGCGACGCGGTAGTGAGCTTCCGCAAAGGCGGCGACCTGGGGCAGGTGGGTGACCATGAGGACCTGCGCTCCGCTGCTGCGCGCCAGCTCGGCGAGTGCCCGGCCAACCGCGAGCGCGGCCTTTCCTCCCACGCCTGCATCAACCTCGTCGAAGATCATCGTGGGCGCCCCGCGCCGGCGTACCACGAGACGCAGGGCGAGTGCGATCCGCGCGAGCTCGCCGCCCGAGGCGACCTTTGACAGGGGCTTGAGTGCCTCCCCCGAGTTGGTGGCGAGCTCGAAGGACACTCGTTCGGTGCCTCCTTCGCCCAGCTCCTGCGGCTCGATTCGCACATGAAAGCGTGCGCCCTCGAGGGCCAGCGACGAGAGCTCGGTTTCCACCGCGCACGCCAGCTGGGGAGAGGCCGCGTACCTGGCTGCTGCGAGGTCGGCCGACTCAGCTTGCGCCTGGAGCCTGGCGGCGTCGTGCTGAACCTCCAGGTCCGAAAGCCCTGCCTCGGTGGCCTGCAGCTCCCCGGCGCCGGCGCGCGCCCGTTTGAGGTAGTCGAGAACCTCGGCTTCGTCCTCGCCGTACTTACGCAGCAGACGCGTGATGACCGCCCGCCGGGAGTTGGCTTCCTCGAGCGCGTTGGGGTCCGGGTCGAGCATCAGCGAGCGCAGCTCCTGCGCAGCGTCCTCCAGCTCCAAGGCGCAGGAGCCGAGCCGCTCGCTCACGGCCTGAAGCCCAGGGTCGTGCCCATCGGCCCCCTCCACTGCGGCGCGGGCCGAGCTCGTCCTGTCGACGGCGCCGCCCTCGCCGCGCAGCGCCTCGACGGCGCCCTCTAGGGCCGAGGCGATTCTCTCCGCCCGTTCCAGCCGGGCGGCGTGCGTTTGAAGTTGCTCCAGCTCGCCCACTTCAAGAGAGGCTCCCTCGATCTCTGCGATCTCGAACTCCGTGACGTCGAGCTCGCGCCGGCGCGCACGGGCACCGGCGTGCGCGTCCTCGAGGCGGCGCTCGAGCTCTGTGGCACGACGAACCGCGGCCGCCACGTTGGCAGCAGACTCGGTCGCGCCTGCGAAGGCGTCCAACAGCCGCCTCTGCTCGAGGGCGTTGTTGATCCGACCGTGCTCCGACTGCCCCGCGATCTCGACCAGAGCGCCCGTGACCTGCGCCAGAAGGGCGACGGTGACGAGCCTTCCGTTGATGCGCGCCCGACCCCGGCCGTCGGGAGTCACCACCCGCGACACGACGATCTCGACCTCGCCCTCGCTTTCTGGAGCGCTCTCGAGCAGCTCTTCGGTGACTAGAAGGGCCACGATCGGGTGATCAGGAGGCAGCGAGAAGCGACCCTCCACGACCGCTCGTGAGGCGCTCGTGCGCACGAGCGTGCGGTCTGCGCGCGCTCCCAGGAGCAGAGCGACGGCCGCCACCAGCAGCGTCTTTCCTGCACCGGTCTCGCCGGTCAGTGCGCAGGAGCCATCGTCGAGGGTCAGCTCGGCGCGCTTGATCACGCCCACGTCCTCCACCAGCAGTTCGGTCAGCATGTGAGCAAAATCCTAAGCTGAGCCCCGTCTAACCCCCCGCGCCCGGACCTGAGGTCCTCTCGCCGCCGCACTCCGACGGTGGCAAAAGTCCACGGTCCGCATCTATCCACACTTTCTTGTGGGCAGATGTCCACGGTCCGCGTTTGCCACCCAAGCCTGGGACAGGGCCCGGCCCCGGCTCAGGTCTGATCGGGCAGGTTCAACTTTGCCCGCAACCGCTCGATGAACGCCGGTCCGGACAGCTTGACCAGCTTGAGCGGGCGCGGATGCCGGCGCACCTCGATCCGGGCTCCCGGATCGAGGTCGCAGCCCAGTGCTCCGTCGAGGGACAGGGCTGCGCCCTGACCCTCTTCGTCGACGAGGATCTCGACTACCTGATCGGGATGGAGCACCATCGGGCGCGAGAAGATCATGTGCGGGCTCACCGGGACGACCAAGAGACAGGCGGCTCGGGGATCGACGATGGGGCCTCCGGCGCTCAAGGCGTAAGCGGTTGATCCGGTCGGAGTCGCCACGATGATGCCGTCGGCGTTGAACGCCGACAGATGCTCACCGCCGATTTTCACCGCCAGGCGGACGAGGCGGTGCCGCGAGGAGCGTTCGACGAGGACCTCGTTCAGACCCACGTATTGCTGTTGGCCGCAGTGGCACAGCAGCATCATTCGCTCTTCGATCCCGTGAGCGCCGTCGAATACCTGCTCCAACGCCTTGACTTCGTCGCCCGCCTCCACCTCCGGAAGGTAGCCCAGCGAGCCGAAATTGACGCCCAGCACGAGAGCGTCCTCTTTGTGCGCTGTGCGGGCGGCGCGAAGCATGGTGCCGTCACCGCCCAACGCCAGGACGAGTTCGGGTTTCTCCTCGACGACCTTGACTCCGCGCTCCTCCAGCCAGCCTTCAAGATTCGAGGCGAGCTCGACGCTGCGAGGGCTGCCACTGTGTACCACCAACGCAACTCTGCCGATCACCCCTTCGCCTCCCCCACCGCGCGCTCCATAGCCGCGTCGTCGCAGGCGGCGCCGCGCCGCAGATGGACGAAGAACTCGCGGTTCCCGGCGGGCCCCGGCGGCGTGGCCACCGCGGCTCCTGCCGGCCCCAGCCCGAGCGCGCGAGCGCTTGCCACTACTTTGTCGAGCGCGGCCAGCCACAGGTCGGGGTCCCTGACCACACCCCCTCGAGGAACCGCCTTTCTGCCGACCTCGAACTGAGGCTTGACCAGCAGCACGAAGTCGGCGCGGTGATCGGCAACTGCGGCGAGCGCCGGCAACACCAGCGTCAACGAGATGAAGGAGAGGTCGGCCACCACTCCGTCGGGTCTGAGGGGCAGGTCGGGGGCGCGTAAATGGCGGGCATTGATCCGCTCCAGCACCGTCACCCTGGCGTCGTTGCGCAGTCGCCAGTCGAGCTGTCCGTAACCCACGTCGACGGCGACAACGCTCGCAGCTCCGCCTCGCAATAGGCGGTCCGTGAAGCCTCCTGTGGAGGCACCGGCGTCGAGCCAAGAGCGGCCCCGCACCTCAACGTCGAAGCGAGCCAGTGCGCCGTCGAGCTTGTCACCGCCGCGCGAGACGAAGGACGGCACCGACCTAGCCAGAGAGAGGTTCTGCTCGGTGCGAACGAGGGCCGCGGGTTTGGTCGCGGGAAGCCCGCTTACAAGCACCTCGCCCGACTCGATAGCGCGCCGCGCCTCGGCACGCGAGGGGGCCAGACCGCGCCTTACCAGCTCAGCGTCGAGGCGGAGCGGCTTGGTCAAGCTCAGCTTCCAGCCACTCGTGCAGGCTCTGAAGCGTCTCGAGCCTGGCTTCGTGGCCTAGGGCCTCCCCCCGGGCCAGCTCGGCGCGTGCTCGCTCGCTGATGTCTGACGTCTGCTTGTCCTGGTCCCTTTGCATACCCGAGGTCAAGCGCGTCTGGCCGATGAGCGGGTGGACTTCTTCCCCGTCGTCCTCGAGCCCGAGGCAGTCGTCTTCTTCGAGCCCGAAACTTTCGCCGTTGTCTTGGTTCGCCTCGTGGTCTTCTTGGAGCGACCCGAGCTCTTCTTCGCCGTGGTCTTCTTGGAGGAAATGGGGGCAGCGTCGGCGCGCATCCGTTCTTCGAGCCGGGCGAGACGGCGTTCGATCCGCTCGAGGTCGGCCTTGGTCGCGAGGCCCAGGGCCTCTACCTGGGCGTGCATCTCCTGCGAGATCACCCGGAGCAGCTCTTGGCGGTTCTGTTTCGAGATCTCTACGAGCTGCTTGACGGCGGCGGACGCTTCGGGATGGTCGCTCATGAGGGACTTGACGACCTGCTCGGCTCGGTTGCGGGTCAGCTCGGCCATGCCCGAGGTGAATATCGCCAGCCTGCGCATCTCCTCCAGCACGTCTGCTCCCATCCCTAGCGGTGTCCCTCGCCCAACCATAAGAGCGAACCTATACTCCTCAGAGGATGTTGTCCCTCATTCCGATCTCGGACGCCAACCCCACCCGCCGCTTTCCGCTCGTGACGGTCGTGCTGATCGTGCTCAACGTGCTGAGCTTCTTCTCAGAGCCGGGGTTCGGGGGTGGCATCGAGGGAAGTGTCTATTTCTTCGACAACGCCCCCATTCCCTGCCAGCTCGACCAGAGCTGCCCGGCGGGCATCGATCTCGGCCCCCTGGCGGTGCCGATCCCCCAGCGCGGCCCGGTTGAGTTCCTGATAGCGGTCGTGATCTCGACCTTCTTGCATGCGGGCTTTCTGCACATCATCGGAAACATGTTGTTCCTCTGGGTCTTCGGCAACAACATCGAGGACTACCTGGGACGCGTTCGGTTTCTCGTCTTCTATCTCGTGGGTGGGATTGCCGCCTCGTTCGCCCACATCCTGACCCACGCTTCTTCGGTGCTCCCGACCGTGGGGGCCTCGGGGGCCGTGGCGGCCGTGATGGGCGCTTACATCGTGCTCTATCCCAAGGCGCGCGTGAATGTCCTGGTGCCGATCTTCTTCTTCTTCTCGGTGATCCAGATGTCTGCGATCGCGGTGCTGGCGCTGTGGTTCGCCTATCAGTTCTTCATCGGCCTCCAGGAGGCGTCCGGCGCCACGGCGGTGGCGTGGATGGCTCATGTTGGCGGCTTCGTCTACGGCGTCGTGATCATCTACCTGCTCGGAGGACGCCCGCAGCGTCCGCAGACGGTGTGGCGCCCGGAGTTGCGCTACTGAGGTCGTCCAGGGTTGTCAGCCGCAGCAAGATAAGCGCGGCCGAGCGCACCAGGCGGGTCAGGGGCCAGACGTCCGCCCTGTTGCAGACGGCGGTTGCAGCGGCCGCGTCCTACGGGATCTCAATCTATGCGCTGGGCCACGAGGCCCCGTTATTCGCCGCCGTCTCCGCAGTCATCGTTCTGGGCGCCGTCCGCGGGCAGGAGCCGAGGCGGGCCGTGGAGGTCACGGCCGGCGTCGTGGTCGGCGTCACGGTCGCCGATGTTCTGGTGCTGGCGATCGGCACGGGGATTCCCCAGATCGCCCTGATCGTGGTGCTGGCCATGGTTGTGGCGGTGTTCGTTGGGGCGGGACCCGTGCTGGTAACCCAGGCCGCGGTGTCGGCCATCTTTGTTGCAACCGTGGAGCCGCCCACGGGTGGCCTGGTCCCGACACGCCTGTTCGACACACTGGTCGGAGGTTCCGTGGCCCTGCTGATAAGCCAGCTGATGTTCCCTCTTGATCCTGTGGCCTTGATCCGGCACGCCGCTCGGCCGGTGTTCTCCGAGCTGGGGGCCGCGTTGGAGGAGACTGCGGACGCTCTTTCTGCCGGGGATCCCGGTGCCGCCGAGGAGGCTCTGTACCGGGCGCGCAGCATCGACGAATCGGTGCGGGCGTTCAACGACGCGCTGCAGACCGGCTACGAGACCGTGCGTCTCGCGCCGCCGCGACGGCGGGCGCGGGGACACCTCGACGAGTACGCCCTCGCCGCCAGCCAGATCGACCTGGCAGTTCGCAACACGCGCGTGCTCGCTCGGGTTGCAATCAGCGTTGTCAGAAACGACAAACCGGCTCCCCCGCCAGTCGTCGACGCGGTCCGGCGACTGGGGGATGCAGTCCGCTCCCTCGACCATCAGCTCGATCTCAGAGGCGACGAGGATAGGACCGGTGAGACACGCTCTCTTGCGTTGGAGGCCGTGCGGCTGGCCACCGATTTGGTCGAGCGTCCCGAGGTGCTTGCCCTCGGCTCTCTCGTGGCTCAGGTGCGCCTGACCGCCTCGGACATATTGCGGGGGTCGGGCATGACCCTGGCCGGGGCCCACGAGGCTCTGGACGGGGCGGCGGGCCTGGAGCGCTGATCGGTGCCCAGAGGTTCCGTCGGACGTCTCTCTCTGCCCGCGGTGGTTCACGGTGCCCAGTGGACCCTCAGCCATCGCCCCCGCCCGATCTAACCCGTCGGCACGAGCGCGAAGTTGCGGGGACTCTCCCAAGATCTCACTCATCCATTTGGCAAGCTTTGGTGGCGCTGTGGCACATGGACGAGGGCTTACCGGCGCCACGGTTGCGGCGGCGGCAAACGCCGGCGCCACTCAGATGACCGACTCGAGTGGGAACAACAATCACGGCACTCTCTCCAAGACTGAAAGCGGCCTCAACGGCTTCCAGGGCCTCTCCTATTACTTCGGACGGATCGGGCTGCCGTCGTTCGTCGAGGTCCCTCATAGCGCCACGCTCAACCCGGGGACGGCGGATATCACCCTGTCGATGTACGCGAAGTTCCCCAAGATCCCGCCCGCCGCGGTCGGCGATTACGACATGGTGAGAAAGGCCTTCCAAGACGGCCGGCAATTACAAGATGGAGATAGTTCCGCGCAATTCAGGAACCATCGGGCGCGCATACTGCCTGTTCAAGGGAACCTCGGGCCGCGGCGTGGTCCAGCAGGGCCCGGATCTCTCCGACGACCAGTTGTACTACATCTTCCACGACGGGCTTTCTCGCTACGGGCACACGAACTCGGGCCCTCCCCCCCTGAAGAGTACCGGCCCGTCGTGCTTGGTGCCGGACACCAACTGGCGTGAGCTTCGAGCGTTCGAGGACGGTCGTCAACGGCTGACGTTCACCGCTCCGCGCGGCAGCGTGAGGATCTCCCGGGTCGTGGTCACGGCCACCGGCACTCGCTAGGCGCAAGTCTCGACGGTAGTGCTCTCAGGGGGCCAGTTTGGCGAGGGTCTCGACTATCGCGTCGGGTTGTTGCTGGAGCGTCTGCGCCTGCTGCGCAGAGGTCACCCCGGACAGCACCAGAATCGTTCTCCAGCCCATGGCGTAGCCTCCGGCAAGATCGGTCTCGGCCCGGTCGCCGATGACGGCGATGCGAGTGGCCGGCGCCAGCCGAGCCGCGGCCGCGTCCATCATGGGGCGGTGCGGCTTGCCCAGCACCTCCGCCTTCACTCCGCCGCCGACCTCTACCGCGGCCACGATCGCGCCGGCCCCCGGCAGCAGCCTCCCCTCCTCGGCGGGGAAGGTGGCGTCGTCGTTGGTGGCGATGAGCGCGGCCCCCCGGTGCAGGGCGAAGGCCGCCCTCTTCAAGTGATCGTAGGTAAAGGAGGGGTCCCAGCCCACCGCGACGACATCGACGTCGTCGTCGAAGTCGTCGTCCGACACCGTGAGCCCGGCGCGCTCGACCGCCTCGCGCACCCCGTCCCCCCCTATGACGAAGGCGCTCTCGGGGCGAGGCGAGCGGTCCCGCAACACCTCGCCAAGCACCACAGCCGAGGTCAGGATGAGCTCTGCCGGAACGTCGATGCCCAGACGGGCGAGCTTGTCTGCGTACTGGGCGATGGTCGCGCGCGAGTTGTTGGTGCAGAACAGGACCTTGATTCCCTGCGCCTGTATGTAGGCGATCGCTTCAATCGCTCCGGGGAGGGCGGACTCGCCGCGGTAGACGACGCCGTCGAGGTCGCACACGATGCCTTCGATGTCGCTCAATGAACGATGCATTTACTCTCCGGTAGCCTCACTCCATGAACACTGTGGACACTGCCCGATCTCCGGCGAGCGACCCTACCCGCCGATGAGCCGGCCCCGAGTAGATCCCCTCGACTTTCTCGGCCTGGGTGCACTTCTCACCGAGGAGGAGCGCATGCTCCAGGAGACCGTTCGGCGCTTCGCCGTCGACCGCCTGCTTCCCGGAGTCGAGGAGTGGTTCGAGAGCGCCGAGTTCCCGAGCGAGATCGCAACCGAGCTCGGCCAACTCGGCCTCCTCGGCATGCACCTGCAAGGTTACGGCTGCGCCGGCGTCAATGCGGTCGGCTACGGCCTCGCCTGCCTCGAGCTCGAGGCCGCGGATTCCGGCTTCCGCAGCTTCGTCTCGGTCCAGGGCTCGCTCGCGATGTTCCCGATCTCTGCCTACGGCTCCGAGGAGCAGAAAGAAGAATGGCTCCCGAGGATGGCCTCGGGCGAGGTCATCGGCTGCTTCGGGCTAACCGAGCCGGACGCCGGCTCCGACCCCTCCCGCATGCGGACCAACGCACGAAAGGACGGCTCCGACTGGGTGCTGAGCGGGACCAAGATGTGGATCACCAATGGCTCGATCGCCGGCCTCGCAATCGTGTGGGCGGTAACCGATCAGGGAGTACGGGGCTTCCTGGTTCCCGCCGGCACGCCGGGTTTTCACACCAGAGACATCAAGCGGAAGCTGTCGCTGCGTGCATCGGTGACGTCGGAGCTGCATCTCGACGAATGCCGGGTTCCTGGTGAGGCCCTCCTGCCCGGCGTCTCGGGGCTCAAGGGCCCCTTGAGCTGCCTCAATGAGGCTCGTTTCGGAGTCGTGTGGGGGGCGATGGGGGCGGCGCGCGCTTGCTACGAGAGCGCGCTCGAATACGCCAAGTCCCGCACGCAGTTCGAGCGTCCCATCGCTTCGTTCCAGCTTACCCAGCAGAAGCTCGTCGACATGATGCTCGAGATCCAGAAGGGGCTCTTGGTCGCACTCCATCTCGGCCGCATGAAGGACGCGTCGCAGCTTGCAGTCGAGCAGGTCAGCTTCGCCAAGTTGAACAACGTGCGCGAGGCGCTCGAGGTGGCAAGAAAGGCCCGCACGATACTCGGCGCCTCGGGGATCACGCTCGAGTATCCGGTGATCCGCCATATGAACAATCTCGAGTCGGTGCTCACCTACGAAGGCACCAGCGAGATTCACACGCTCATCCTCGGCGAAGCGCTCACCGGCCTGCGCGCGTTCACTTGAGTCCATGAGACGTGCCGGTGTCTTCGTTATGGCTGCGGTGTGCATCGTGCCGCTGGTCATGTGGGTAGTGGCGGCGCCGCTCGGCCCCCGCTTCGCCGGGACCGCCCAGTCCCTTACCAGCGTCGGGACCCTGCTGGCGTTGGCGGGCGTTTCTTCGTTCGCGCTCAACCTCGTTTTGGGCGGCCGCATAAGGCTCTTGGAGAGCGCCTTCGGGGGCCTCGACAAGCTCTACGGAGTGCATCGCATCAACGGCCGCGTGGCCTTTTTGCTCTTGTTGAGCCACGGCGTGGCGATGGCTGCTGCCCAGGTCGCCGCGGCGGGAGCAACCGGCCTCCGCTTTCTTCTCCCCACAGGCGGCAACTGGTCGGTGACGTTCGGGCTTATTGCGTTGGTGCTCATGGCCGTCACCATAGGACTGACGCTCTACGCCCATCTGGGCCACGAGACGTTCGTCTACGTACAGCGCTTCTTCGGGTTTGTGTTCTGTGTAGCCGCGCTGCACGTCTTCCTCATACCCGGGACCAAGTCGATATCGAGGCCGCTGACCATTTACCTCTCGACCCTCTTCTTGCTGGGCGCGGGGGCCTGGATCTACCGCTCGCTGCTGGGCGAGCGCCTCGTTCCCCGGCGCTCCTACGTCATCGACTCGGTGACGGCGGTCGGCCACGATGTCATCGAGGTGGCGATGGCCCCGCGTGACGAGCGATCGACTGGGCGATCGCG
>JACDAL010000028.1 GCA_013695465.1 Actinomycetota bacterium
CGGGTCAACACCGACGGCGGGATCCTCTCCGCTTCCAGGGGGTCGGTCGGCGCGCACAGTATCCGGAGCGAGGACTCGTGCCGGCTGAGCGTGCTCCCGAGAGCGGACTCGTCGATGGGACCCGCGATCCCGGCGAGGTCTGTGAGCGTGCGCTGAGGTCTGACCCTGAGGGCGGCGGCGCAGTCTCCGAACCACACGTTGGCGTCGACTAGCGCCGTCTTGATACCGGAGCGGGCGGCGAGTGTGGCGAGGTTTGTGGCGACCAAAGTCTTGCCTGTCCCTCCTTTGGTGCCGAAGACGGTGACGATCGTTCCGGAGGCGTCCTCTGATCTCTCGGTGGCCGACAGCGTCTGGACCGCGGCGCTATGCGCCCTCTCGATCGCCGCCATGAGGCCCGACTCGGCATCTCCCACCGGCACCACCTCCCGCACTCCCGAACGCATGGCCCGCTGCAGGGTCTCGACCTCCAGGCGATCGGTGACCTGGACGAAGGAGGCGCCGGGATGGTCCCTGAGGGCGCCCGGCACCAGCGCGAGGTCGGCCTCGTCGGTGCTGGGGCCCAGCACCACCACGGAGCGCAGTTGGCTGGAGAGCGCTTGGCGCAAGTCGTCCCACGCCGAAGCGGTGACGACCGCTCCTACCGAGGCATCGCGCCCCACTATCTCGGCCAGGATCGCGGACACTTGCCGCTCGCGGTCCAGCACCACGACCTCCACTAGGGGGCCTCGGGACCTGGGATGAGCGTGAACCAGAGGCCGGCCCGCTCCTGGGCATCGATGAGCGCCAGGGCGTCCTCCGGGGTCACCGCCAGGACCATCGTGGCCGGAGCCTCGAAGTCCTGACTCGCAGGCGGCTGCACCTCGATTACCTGAACGCTCTCGGCTATGAGCGAGGTGCCCTCGTCGCGTGCCGAGAACGCGTTCAGCTCGTTCCCGGCGGCGACGTGACCGGCAACCCCGCGCACATGCTCGACCGGGAGCGACAGGGCCTCGGTGCCCTCGGGAAAGCGCCCTGCGAAAGCCGCCTCGGCGCTGTCGGCAAAGTGGCTCTCCATCAGCTGGTCATCCGCGGCCAGCTCACTTCTGAGCACTTTGCCCGTCAGGAAGCTCGGATCCGTCAGCGCATCCGGCGCGAGGTAGCGCCGGGGGATCGCCTTTTCTATAAGCGCGCCCTGGATCTCCTTACCCGTGGTGCCGGCAGGAAAGGTTCGTGCCGCAACCAGGACGGTCTCCGGGCTGAGCCCGCGCGCGTTGTCCTCCTCGACTTGCTGCACGTAGACGTAGACACTCGCCACCGCCACGGCGCCCGTGAGGATGGCCACCACCAGCGTCATAAGCCTGCTTTTCATCGCCGCTCCGTCTCCGCTGTCGTCGAGGCACCGATCATTTCTGCTTCTCCGCTCATTCGGTCAGCTTCACGACGCAGACCCCGTCCCCACTTTCACAGGGGGCTTCTCCCCCGCCCGCCTCTGCGCTGAGTAGACCCTGCAGCAGTACCCCTTCGTAGAGGGGCGCGGAACCGTCCACGGTTCCAACCGGCCCTGTTCCCGTCAGATAGAGCAACGCCAGCCGGGTGACCGTCACCTGCTGCGCGACCCCAGGCTCTGCCGGGCCCGGGTCCGCCACCAGCGGCACCGCCACCAGACAGGGGTCGTCGAGATCCCCGACGTGGGCGAAGCCGGAGTCGTCGATCGAAACCGTCTGCCCGAAACTCGAGCATCCCGCCAAGCGGCTGCCAAGCGCCGCCGCCGTACGCGCCTGGACCACCTCTGCCGGCTCCGACAGAGTCGTGAGGCTAGCCCCCTTGCCGATCTCGCAGGCAAGACCGCGGCCCGATAGGAACTCCTCGTAGCCGGTGCCCGAGATCACCCCAGAGGGATCGGGACAGGACCCTTCGGCGGGGAGGCCGACGCCTACCAGGTTGCCCCGCTGCTCGGTGGATCCGAACGACAGGGCGATCTCCTGCCCGCCCGAGAGCGACGCGCACGAGGCCGGCCCGCCTTCGGGCGAGAGGCAGTCGATGATCCCCCAGGGGATGAGCTTGTCGCCGCCGGGAGTTCCCGCGCTGAGCTCGGCGGTCGCCGACGCGCTCAACGAGGTGTCCTCGATTCCCAGCACGCCGGCAAACAGCAGCTCGAAGCGCTCGACGCCGATCTCAACCGAGCAGCCCGCCACCGAGCAGGAGACGACGTCTGCTCCGGTGGGCGAGTGATGGTAGGGCGTGGGGTTCTCCTCGATGAAGCGGCGCGCCATCCCGCTGGGATCGGGCCCTTGCCAGGCCGCCTGGGCGCCGGACAGGGCGGCCGCGTCTGCGGTCCTCTGCAGCTCGGCGCGCTCCGCGTAGATGCGGGCCGCGTCCACCGCCAGCGCCACGAAGCCGAACAGAACGACGGCTACGATGGCAACGATCACGACCACGGCGCCGCGCTCGTCTAAGGCCGCCTGCGGCCGCCTCACTCTTTTCGCATCCTCGCCTCGGAGTCGAGCGTGATGCTGTCGGGTAACGACAGCAGCTGGGGAACGCCGACGTCGTAGACCGTGCGGCAGCTCATGATCGCCGTCTCCACACCCGTCGCGTCGATATCGGTCGAGGGGCTGCAGTCGAG
>JACDAL010000045.1 GCA_013695465.1 Actinomycetota bacterium
TGTCCTACTCCGACCCCGAGACCGGTAGCCATTTCTGGTACCCGATCTCATCGGGGGCCGAGCGAGTGAACGGGAAGTTCAAGGTCAACAAGAAGGCGTCTTGGACCACCTCCGCGGGCTTCGCCGACTTCTATGTGGTCCAAACCACGAGCCCTGACTTCAAGGGCTACGACGACCTCTCCGTCTTCGTGATCGACTCCTCAGACATCGAGTCGCGCCCTTCCACTTGGGACGCCCTCGGCTTGAGGGGCAACCAGTCCGGCCCCCTGGAGGTGCCGGGGGCCGAGATCTCTTCGGACCAGATCGTGGGGCCGGTCGGAGACGGTGCGACCTCCAACGACGAGTCGGTCGATCCCTGGTTCCTGATCGGCTCCTCCTCGGTGTGGAACGGCCTCGCCTTGGGAACCATCGATATCGCCAAGCGCCACACCACTCGCAAGAAGCACGTCGACGTCGGTCTTCGCGTTGCCGACTACCCGACCATCCAGGACTATGTAGGCGAAGCGCTGATGGACACGAATGCGAGCCGTCTCTTCGTTCTCTCGGTAGCGCAGGCGATGGATACCGAGACCAACAACAACACTCGCAAGCTCGAACCCGGCGAGCTGGCGCGCGGCAACTACCTGCACTGGGCGTGGCAGATCAAGTTCATCGCGGCGAAGAACACCGCCCATGTGGTGGACAAGATGCTTCACTCCTGCGGCGGCTCCGCCTACAAGCGCGACATGGAGCTCGAGCGCTATCTGCGCGACGCCAAGGCGGGCTGGGTCATGGGCCCCACCAACGAGGTGCTGCGCCAGTTCGTCGGCAGGGCCGTGCTGCTCGGTTTCGAGTCGCTCGACTACTGGAACCAGACCTACAACCGCCGGGCCGTGGAGAACGAGATCAAGAAGCTCGATTCGGCCGGAAAGCGCGAGCTCGCCGACCAACTCATGACGCAGGCCGACGAGCAGGAGTCGAACGAGCCCGCCAAGACCAAGTGACCACGCACTAATGACGCTCTCGACCGACCCCCCGGGTATGTTGGTGCCGGGCTTGCTGCCCCGGGACCCCTTCAAGGAGCGCTACTGGGTTCACCCGGCCAGCGTCACGGTGCTGTCGCTCGAGGCCGGCGACCGGCTCAGCGTGAGTGATCCGGAGGGAGGACAGGGGGCCGAGCTGACCGTTCTGTCGGCAGACGGTACCCACGACGGCTCGGCCATCGGCGCCAGGGCCGACGCCCCTGCTGCGGTCCTAACCGCGCTGCTCGACTCCTCTGCAACCGGTGCGCGCAGGGTGATCGCCACACTCGAGAGCCGGGGCCTTCAGCCCTCGGAAGCGAGGGCCGTGAGGTTGTTCGGCGAATGGTCTGCGCCGGGCTCGTCCGAGTCCTTCGTCGCCGAGCGAGGCGCCCTCGTGATCCTTGCCTCTGCGTCCGGATCACCGGTAGTGGAGGGCGGCGTTCCCTCTTCCGATCTGCTCGTCGAGGTCACGCGTTCGGTCGCTCGCAACTTCGGCGAGGTCGAGCTGCCGATAGCGCTCGCCGAGCCGAGGCTCGACTTCAGGGTCGAGAGGGCCGCGGCCCTCAGCTACGAGGTCAAAGAGGGCGAGTACATCCAGGTCATCGACATCGAAGGGCGTCAGTGCTCGGACTTCTTGGCTTTTCATCGCGAGCGTCTAGAGGACGGGGTCGAACGCGGGCTCGACTCGACTACGACACGCTCGCTGATGGGCAACGCCTATCCGCAGCCCGGACTCTACGCCAAGTTCTACGACCAGGACATGAATCCTCTGGTCGAGGTCGTGCGCGACACGGTTGGCCGGCACGACACCTTCTCGCTTGCCTGCACCTCGAAGTACTACGAGGACATGGGCTACTTCGGGCACATCAACTGCACCGAGAACTTCAACCAGCAGCTCGACCGCTATGCGATAGAGCCACGCAAAGGTTGGCCCGCGATCAACTTCTTCTTCAACACAGCCTTCTCGGACGACAACCAGTTGTTGGTCGACGAGCCCTGGTCGCGCCCCGGTGACTATGTCCTGCTCCGTGCGAGCACCGACCTCGTGTGCGCCTCATCGTCGTGCCCCGACGACATCGATCCCGCCAACGGCTGGGACCCCACCGAGGTACACGTGCGCGTCTATCCCGCCGAGAACAAGTTCAGCGCTGCCATTGCTCACCGCGTAACGCCTTCGGCCGCTCCCAAGCTCACCAAGGAGACGGGCTTTCACCCCCGCATCGAGCAGCTCACGAGCCGCTTCATCGACTACCGTGGCTACTGGCTGCCGACCTCGTTCAATAATCTCGGGGCAGTCGACGAGTACTGGGCTTGCCGCGAGCATGCCGTCGTGATGGACCTGTCCCCCCTCCGCAAGTTCGAGGTGCTTGGGCCCGACGCCGAGGCGCTCATGCAAGCGACGGTGACGCGCGATGTTCGTCGGTTGTCCGACGGCAAGGTCGTCTACACCGCGATGTGCAACGACACCGGAGGCATGATCGACGACGCAACCATCTTCAGGCTGGGCCAGGACAACTTCAGATTCGTGGGCGGAGACGAGTACGACGGAGTGTGGCTCAAGGAACAGGCCGAGCGCATAGGTCTGCGGGCGTGGGTGAAGGACTCCACCGACCAGCTCCACAACATCGCAGTGCAGGGACCCAAGAGCCGTGCCATCCTAGGCCCCCTCATCTGGACTGCGCCCACGCAGACTCCGTTCGCGGAGCTCAAGTGGTTCAGCTTTGCGGTCGCCCGTATCGGCGGCCCACACGGGCTCCCGCTGATCGTGTCTCGCACAGGTTACTCAGGCGAGCTCGGCTACGAGTTGTGGTGCCACCCGAAGGACGCGCCCGCGCTGTGGGACGCGGTGTGGGAGGCGGGACAGCCTTCGGGGTTAAAGCCTCTCGGCCTCGACGCGCTCGACATCTTGCGCATCGAGGCGGGGCTCATTTTCGCCGGCTATGAGTTCGATGACCAGGTGGACCCGTTCGAGGCCGGCATCGGCTTCACTGTGGGGCTCAAGACCGAGGACGACTTCATCGGACGCGAGGCACTGGAGGATCGCAAGGCCCATCCGCAGCGGAAGCTCGTCGGTCTCGAGCTCGAGGGCAACGAGCCCGCCGGCCACGGCGATTGCGTGCATGTCGGCCGTCAGCAGGTCGGAGTCGTCACCTCGGGCACTCGTTCTCCGATCCTGAAGAAGAACATCGCGCTGTGCCGGATGGCGGTGCGTTACTCGGAAATCGGAACCGAGGTCGAGGTCGGAAAGCTCGACGGCCATCAGAAGAGGCTTCCGGCCACGGTGGTCCGCTTCCCCTTCTACGACCCGGCCAAGGAGCGCCCCCGAGCCTGATCAGTGGCGCATGCTTGGGGGGTTTCGTGGTGGAAATGTCCGCGGTGCGCGTTTACCCACTGTTTCCTGTGGGCAGATGTCCACGGTCCGTTCTTGCCACCGCGCCCGTCTCACCCCCGGAGCGACAAGATGGACGTCACTCTCCTAGGCGGCCGGCCAAGAACTCGATCATCGCCCACGTCGCTTCGGAGTCATTCCCCAGCGCCTCCTTGAGGGCCTCTCTCGAAACGACTGCGCAGCGCAGGTTGGTGTCCGCCACCACGCTCGCCCGGCGCAGGTGCCCCTCGAGGACCGCCCCCTCGCCCAGTAGCCCACTGTCGGCGTGCCGTTGCAGCATCCGGCCCCCTCGTTCCACCCGGGCAGTGCCTGCGAGGATGACGAACAGCTCCTGCGCTTGCTCGCCTTCGCTGATCACCACTTCTCCTTCGGAGAAGGTGCGCTCCGTTCCCACGGCTCGAAGAGCCTCGAGCAGATGGCCGGAAGGAGAGGGCGGCGGCTCGGTGGACAGCAGACCTTGGTAGCGCCCCTGGTGGAACAACAGCGGCTGCCCTGTGCCCCAACGGGCGTGCTCGACCCGGCCCAGGAACAGCGCGTGATCTCCGCCCCAGTAGGTCTTCTCCACGCGCGCCACCAGGTGGGCAATGGCGCCCTCGATCAGGGGCGTTGCGCGGATGAGCTCGAAGGTCGGGTCGGGACCCGCCGCCTTCGGTCGTCCGGCAAAGCGGTCGGAGAGCCCGCCCTGGTCTTCTGAGAGCACGTTGACCCCGTAGCTCCGCCCGACATGCAGCATGCGATGCATCTTGGAGCGCCTGTCGACGCCGACCACCACCAGCGGCGGCTTCAGCGATACGGACATGAAGGCGTTTGCGGTCATGCCGTGCACCTGACCGCCTACCTCGGTGGTGATGATCGTGACCCCGGTGGCAAACATGCCGAGGATGCGTCTCAGCTCGAGAGAAGGATCGGCGTCTGGGTCGGCGCCGGTATCGAGGTCCTCGAGCTCGGGCATGTCTTCGAAGGGGTTCTCGGCGCTTGCGTCGGGGTGTCCGCCGACCACCGAAACGGAGGGCACGGGAAGTTGGAACTCGGACGGCCCGCCGTCGAACTCCTCGGGAGGCTCTTTCTGCTCGGGTCTTTTGTCGCTCATCCCTATCGCATAGGAGCTAATGCCCGGCGGGGCGCTCCCAGCCGGGCAGGGTCCGGGGCTTCCAGTCCTCACCCACGGTCTCCGAGCTCTCCACCCACGGCCCCAAAAGGGGCTGGCGGAATTTGGCGTTTTCCCGCTTGAGTTGGATTCCATAGGAGTTGCCCGAAAGCAGGTGCGCCATCAGGACCTTGCGGGCGATCTCGTTCTCCCGGCCTTCGGGGATGGCGAAGTGGATCTTCAAGAAGGCGTTCGAGTAGCGGTCGAAGACCGCCGGCACACCTTCCTCATGGAGCAGCTCGATGTCCTCGAGCCAGTTGAGGTCTTTGCCCGGAGTGACGGCCATCAGGTCAATGCCGTCCACCTCGGTGATGTCGTGTTGGTAGGAAAACGAATGACCCGCCATCGCCTCTGCGTCGAGAGTGGCCGGCTGGGGCCGGTCGTCCCGCTCTTCAGCGGCCACTGTTGCCCCCGTTCGTGACGTACTTCTCGAGCATGTCCTTGATCTCTTCCAGCGTGCGCTCCTCGGTCACGCCGGGCGTGTAGCTCGTGCCCGCCAGCGGCACCTTGGCCATGGCTGCAGCCTCGATCGTCAGGGCGCAGAGGTCCTCGGGCTCGAGGCTGTGGACATTGGTTTTACCGCAAGCCCTGGCGATCATCTGCAGCTCCATCGTCATCGCGGTGAGGAAGTTATAGACGCGCTCGGCGGCTTCGTCGACGACCAGGCGTTTGCGCAGCTCGGGGTCCTGGGTAGTGATTCCAACCGGGCAGCGGCCCGTGTGGCAGTGGTAGCACTGGCCCGCCGGCACTCCCACGGTGCCCTCGTAGTCGGTGACTCCGGGGATCTCCTTATTGCAGTTCAGCGCCATCAGGCTCGACTGACCGATCGCGACGGCCGTGGCGCCCAGGGAGAGGCACTTGGCGATATCGGCGCCGTTGCGGATTCCGCCCGCAACTACAAGATCGATGTCGTCGAGCAAGCCGACGTCCTCGAGCGCGCGCCGCGCTTCGGGGATCGCGGCCATGAGCGGGATGCCGGTCTCTTCGGTGGCGGTGTGCGGGCCGGCCCCGGTGCTGCCCTCGGCGCCGTCGAGGTAGATGATGTCGGGCCCGCACTTGGCGGCCATGCGGATGTCGTCATAGACGCGCGCCGCCCCCAGCTTGAGCTGGATCGGTATGCGGTAGTCGGTTGCCTCACGGATCTCCTGCACCTTCAGGGAGAGGTCGTCGGGGCCCAGCCAGTCCGGATGACGGGCGGGGGAGCGCTGATCGATTCCGGGCGGAAGCGAGCGCATCTCGGCCACTTGCTCGGTGACCTTCTGGCCCATGAGGTGGCCGCCGAGGCCGACCTTGCAGCCCTGTCCGATGAAGAACTCGCAAGCGTCGGCGAGCATGAGGTGGTGGGGGTTGAAGCCGTAGCGGCTCTGGATGTTCTGGTAGTACCACTTGGTCGAGAGCTCTCTTTCGGGCGGGATCATCCCGCCCTCTCCCGAGCAAGTAGCGGTGCCGGCCATTGACGCGCCCTTGGCGAGCGCCATCTTGGCTTCCAACGACAACGCGCCGAAGCTCATGCCGGTGATGTAGATGGGGATGTCTAGCTCGATGGGATTCTTGGCGAAGCGGGCTCCGAGCACGGTCTTGGTTTCGCACTTCTCCCGGTAGCCCTCGATTACGAAGCGGGTCAGCGTCCCGGGAAGAAACATGAGCTGGTCCCAATGCGGAATCGGCTTGAAGATGGAGAAGCCGCGCATGCGGTAGCGGCCGAGCTCCGCCTTTATGTGGATGTCGTTGATGACCTCGGGTGTGAAGATGCGGCTGTGCCCGAGGATGGATTTGCTGGAGAGATCGTCCTCCACGTTTGGCGGCCCCCTTAGATGACGAGCTTGCGCTCGTGCGGCTCGAGACTGTCGTAGTTGTAGAGCTGCTTACCGCACACGAACTTCTGGAAGGAGTTCGGCTTCTCCAGGCCGTAGATCGAGAACTTGCGGTCGATGAACTCGGTGTCTGCGTCGTTCCATTCCCCTTCGACACAGTCGATGCCCAAGGACTTGACCTTGCCGGCCACGTAGATGGTGCCGTCGTACATGGAGTCGCCGAGACCAGGCCCCGCGTCTCCGCAGATGATCTGGTGGCCGCGCTGCATCATGAAGGCGGTCATGGCGCCGGCGTCGCCGCCGATCAGGATCGTGCCGCCCTTTTGGTCGACTCCGGTGCGAGCCCCCACGCTGCCCGTGATTACCAGGTCGCCGCCGCGGATGGCGGCTCCGGTGAGGGAGCCTGCGTTCTTCTCGATCACGACCACTCCCGACATCATGTTCTCGCACACCGACCACCCCACACGGCCGGTCACCACAACCTCGGGGCCATCGATCAAGCCCAGACCGAAGTAGCCGAGGCTGCCCTCGATGCGCAGATTGCATCGCCTGAGGATGCCCACGGCGATGGAGTGTTTGGCGGCGGGGTTGCGGACAGTGACATCGCCGATGCCCTCCTCGTAGAGCAGCCAGCGGAGCTCCAGGTTGATCTCGCGAGTACTGAGCCCGGTGGCGTCGAAGGAGGCGCGCCCTTCCTCGATGTCTGAGACCTTGGGGACGTTGGCGTGAGGCTCGCTGAGCCCTCGGGCGTCGTACTTGGTCCTCCGCTCTCGGTCGTCTACCGTGACCACACGAGCACCTGCTTCTCGTAAGGATCACGAGTATCGATCTCGCGATCCAGGATGGCGCGAATGGCGATCTCCTCGGACGCCATGGCCACGAGATCATCGGACTCGTAGAGGACCAGGGGCTTGGCGGCCATCTCGTCCTTGGCCATGCCGAGGCTGTTCTCGGTCACGGCCATGTAGGTGAAGACGCCGTCGAGGTCATCGAGGCTGTCGTTCATCGCCTCCTCGAGCGAGCGCCCGTCGGCCATCTTCTCGGCCAGATACACGGCAATGATCTCGGAGTCGCATTCAGACTGAAAGCGGTGTCCCGAGTGCTCGAGCCGCCTCTTCCAGCGGAAGTAGTTCGTGAGCTGGCCGTTGTGGACGACGGCCACGTCTGAGAAAGGGTAGGCCCAGTAGGGGTGGGCGCCGGAGATGTCCACGTCTGACTCGGTGGCCATCCGGACGTGGCCGATGCCGTGGGTGCCCTCGAAGCCGTCGAGGTTGTACTGTTCGCAGACCTCGGCCGCGTCTCCGAGGTCCTTGATGATCTCGAGCGAGTGGCCCAGCGAGAGCACCTCGCAGCCGGGGATGTCCTCGAGATAGTCGGTGAGCGACTTGATGTCGCCTTCGTAGCGAACTCGGGCCCTATAGGCGTACTGGGTCTCGCTTTCCACCCTGTCGATGGTGGCGCCGATCTTGTTGAGGCGGGACTCGACCTCGAGGCGATGGCGTTCCAGCCGCTCCTTGAACTCGAAATCGCGCCGGTCGTTGGAGTCCGCCAGCTTGAAGCGGATCACGATCAGGTCGGTGGGCGGGCCGAACAGGGCGTAGCCGGTCGAGTCGGGGCCTCGATGCTTCATGGACTGAAGCATCCGAGTCATCTCGTTCCCGATGTCGGCGGAGCCGTCCCTATGGATGATACCGGCGATTCCGCACATGGTTTCGTGCTCCTCTCTCCGCGGGGGCGGGCCCCTCCAGATGTTGTGGCCGAGTTTATATCGCCCGTATTCGCTCTGGTTGCCGCCGTCCGGTGGGTTGCCTTGACGGAGGCTTCCCGCTCACGTAGCGTCCGGGTAAGCATGGCCGGTCCTTCGGCCGGCGTGCCGGGGGGCCCCGTCCGCGAGCGTTCACGGGCGCTGCCGTGTCGAGAGTTATTGCTCGTTAGCAAAGGAGCTCAGGTGGCAGGAAGCGAAGCCGGTCCGGCGATGACGCAGGTCCAGAACGTTCTGTCCAGGGGCCCGGTGCCCGACCCCTTTCCCAGCCTGGGGGAGGCCCGCAGCGACCCCAACCGGCGCAACAGGATCAACGAGATCCGCAAGTTCATCGACGAGCAGGGGATCAAGTACATCTTCTTTCAGCAGATCTCCGTGTCGGGCCACGTCAACGGCAAGGGAGTGTCGGCGTCTCATTGGGAGAAGGTCGCAGAGGACGGTTACCAGCTCGTCTACGGCGCCACGGCCGACCTCTTTGTCGACCACAACGACCGTTACATAGGCTTCGGGCCGGAAGAGTCAGAGCTGGCCGCCATCGCCGATCTTGACACCTTCGCCCAGCTTCCGTGGGACTCGCGGGTAGCGCGCGTGTTCTGCGATTGCTATGACACCGAGACCGGCGACCTCCTCGAGGCCGATCCTCGCCAGAACCTCAAGCGGACCGTAAACGAGATCGAGAAGGAGCTCGGCTACACGTTCCTGTGCGGGATCGAGCCCGAGATGATGTGGATGAAGAAGACGGACGATCCCAACGACGCCGTCGGCCTGACCAAGCCGTGGTGCTATCACATCAATCAGTTCGAAGAGCTGCGCCCTATCATTCTGGACGTCGTCGACTACGGCGAGCGGCTTGGCCTTACTCCCTCTTACGGCGACCACGAGGACTCGCCGGGACAGCTCGAGCTCAACTTCTTGTTCGACCGGGCCGTCCGCACCGCAGACAACCTCTCGACCTACCGGCAGATCTGCGCGGCCGTGGCGAGAAAGCACGGTGTCACCGCCTGCTTCATGCCCAAGCCGTTCACGGGAGTGTCGGCAAACGGCGCCCACCACCACTTCACGCTGGTCGACGAGGAGGGCAACAACGTCTTCTACGACGAGAAGGGGCCGGCGAGGTTGTCGAAGATCGGGCTCCAGTTCATGGGCGGGATCCTCGATCATTACCGCGCCCTCACATGTCTCGGAGCCCCGACCGTCAACTCCTACAAGCGTTTCTGGGACTTCGGTTTCTGGGCACCCATCTACAAGGACTACGGCTGGCAGAACCGCACCTGTCTGGTGCGCGTTGCCAGCGGCGGCCGCTTCGAGTTCCGCGCCGTCGACTCTGCGTGCAACCCTTACCTTACTCAGGCAGCGCTGTTGCGGGCCGGCCTCGACGGGGTCAAGCGCAAGCTCGACCCCGGCCCCCCACAGCAGCGCAACGTCTACGACGTGCTGGCAGAGGGCGGCGAGATCCCGCGCGTACCGGGTCACCTCGGAGAGGCTCTCGACGCGCTGGCCGATGACGAGGTAGTGCGCGGCGCGTTGACCGGCCGCCTCTACAGTGTGTTCGAGCACTACAAGAGGGACGAGTGGGAACGCTTCCTGTCCGCGGTAACCGACTGGGAGCGGGAGCGCTACATGGACGTCCTCCCCTAAAAAACCGGCCCCGCGTTTTGAGCGCCTCTCGGTGCAGTTTTCTGCACTCTGGCGCCCCTAAAAAATCGGGTCGAACCGTGACCGGGGCGCGCGGCGGCCCTCGCGCGAGCCTTGGTGCCCCCGACAACCTTGGCTTCTTCGGCTTGAACAGCCATCTGTTGAAGAGCCCATCCAGGTTCTTTCCGGAGACCTCCTCGGCGAGCCGGATGAACTGTCCCGTCGTGACGTTGTCGCCAGACCGGGAAGCTGCCCATCGCCGGAGAATCTCGAAGAAATCTCCGTCGCCTACGGCGAGGCGTAACCGGTGCAACGTCATCGCGCCCCGGACGTAGACCGCCCCGTCGAAGAGGTGCTTCGGCCCAGGCCAGAGCAGCCTTACGCACGATTTTCCTCCCCCACCAGGAAACACTCCGCAGAGTGGAACCATAGGGAGATCAATCCAAGGTCGCAAATAGAATGCGAGGAAGCGCCTGGCCCCCCAAGTGCGTTTTGAGCGTCTGCCGGTGCCCTTTAGGGCACTCCGGCGCCCATAAAAGCCGCTGGTATACTCGATGTGCATCAGGGGAGCTCGGGGCACCGGGCTGAGAGGCGGGCCGACGCCGTCCGCGACCCATAGGCAGGGACCCGCGTGGGGCCCTCAACCTGATCCCGGTAACGCGGGCGTAGGGAGGTGAGCACTTTGGGTGTGCTCGAACGTATCGAACGGGTTCCTCCATGGGGCATCGAGCCGGTTCCCGAAGACCGCCGTGTCTTCGGTGGGCTCGATCTCGGAGTGCTGTGGGGCAATCTCGGCATCTCGCTTCTACTACCGGTCGTCGGAGCGTTGCTGGTACCGGCGCTGAGTTTCAGAGAAGCGCTGGTGGCCATAGTCGTAGGGGCGCTAATCGGCAACCTGATGCTCGCGACTGCAGCCCGCATCGGGGCCGATACCGGGGTGCCAACGATGACCCTGTACCGCGCGCCCCTTGGCATACGCGGCTCGTACGTGCCTACCATCTTCAACATCCTGCAGAACATCGGATGGGGTTCGTTCGAGCTGTTCATCATCGCGGCGGCGGCTGCGGCCGTCAGCGAGCGGATGATTGGGGTCGGGGCGCGCCCCGTGTGGGTGATCCTGTTCGGAGTGATCTCCGTAGTCATGGCGGCCGGAGGGCCGGTAGCGGTCGTGAGGCAGTGGATTCGGCGCTTTGCGGTGTGGGCCGTCATCGCGTCGAGCGCATACATCACTTGGTACATGCTCTCAAACTTCGAGATATCTGCCTTCTGGTCCAGCACCGGTGAGGGAGGGTGGCCAAACTTCTGGCAGGCCGTCGATCTCTCGGTAGCGTTGCCGATCTCGTGGATACCCCTAGTTGCGGACTACTCGCGTTTCGCCCGCAAAAGCGGGGCCGCGTTCTGGGGAGCCGGACTCGGCTACTTCATCGCGCATGTGTGGTTCTACTCGATCGGAGTGCTGCTGGTCCTGGGGCGGGACGGTGATCCGGCCAATCCGGAGGCATTCATCGGAACCATGCTGGCGATTCCTGTGGGATTCGTTGCCCTTCTGATCTTGCTGGTGGATGAGACCGATGAAGCGTTCGCCAATATGTACTCCACAGCGGTGTCGATGCAGAACATCGCGCCGCGAGCATCTCAACGCCTTCTGGTCTTGATGGTGGGTGCGATCTGCACTGCGCTCGCGCTGGTCGTCAACCTGGTTCAGTACGAGAACTTCCTGTTGTTGCTCGGAGCGCTGTTCGTGCCATTGTTCGGAGTGCTCACCGCCGATTACTACCTGCTCAGTGGCGGACGCTACGACGTGGGGGCGCTCTATCGTAGGGACGGTGCTTACTGGTACGCAGGCGGAGTGAACTGGGCCCTCGTTGCGGCTTGGGCGATGGGGTTTCTGACATACAACTGGATCAATCCCGGGACGGTTTCGTGGTGGTCGGAATGGATGAGGGGCTTGTTGGGAGACTGGCTGAGGTTGCCAACAGCCTCATCGTGGCTCGGGGCATCGCTTACTTCGTTCGCGGTCGCAGCGGCGGCGACAGTGGTCTTCGGTGTCGTGGCTAAAGGCTCGCCGCATGCTCGCCGCTTCGGAGTCGGGTGATCGAGCGACCGCAGGTCCAGCTGTAGCGCTTGCTCACGGTGGTGCTTTGAGGAACGTAAGGACAATTGCTAGCGACGTGATGAAGGGGGCCGCAGCAGCCGACGCTGCTGCGAACCGGGGCAGCTACTCGGCAATGGCCAGGGCGGCAAACAAGCTCCGGGCCACACTGTAGATCATGGTCGGAATCGATCGCCGGCGAGGACCAGTTCTCGTGTGAGTCGGGGGTCGCTCGGTGCGTGTCCGGCATCGTCTACGATGACGAGCTCTGCTCGCGGCCATGCGCGATGAAGTTCCCAGGCGTTGGCGAGGGGCGCCTGAAAGTCAAAGCGCCCGTTCACCATCGTCCCTGGGACGTCGGCCAGCACAGCCGCACCGGCCAGCAGATTCTGGTCTTCCAGCCAGGCGTTGTGGCCGACGTAGTGGGTCACTATACGCGCATAGGCCAGCGCGAATCCCGGGTCGGTGAACCTGTCGGCCAGTTCAGTCCTCGGGGGCCACTCCGAGGTAGCGGATTCCCACATGCACCACGCCTGGGCGGCTCGCCGGCGGACCGCGGAATCGGGATCGCTGAGTAACCGATGGCAAGTGTCAACGATATCGCCGCCCTCGTCTGTCACTCCAAAGGCGTCCTGGAGAGCATTCCATTGCTGAGGAAAGAAGGCGGCCAGCCCACCGCGAAACAACCAGTCGAACTCCGAGCGTCGTCCTGTGGTGATGCCCCACAAGATCATCTCGCTGACCCGAGTCGGGTGGCTTTCTGCGTAGGCGAGCGCCAGTGTGCTTCCCCACGATCCACCCCAGACGAGCCACTTTTCGACATCGAGATATTGGCGGAGCAACTCGATGTCCGCTATCAGGTTAAGCGTGTTGTTGTCCGTTAGTGGAGTTTCAGGATCGCTCGCAGGCGGTTTACTCCGCCCACAGCCGCGCTGGTCTAACAGCACCAGCCGGTAGGCGTCTGGATCAAAGAGTCGTCGGTGCCATGGCACACATCCAGAACCAGGGCCGCCGTGCAGGATGATGGCCGGCTTTCCCCGTGGATTACCGCATGTCTCCCAGTAGATCTGATCGCCGCCATACACGTCCAACATCCCATGCTCGTACGGCTCGATTGGCGGATAGGGTTCTGGAACCGAAGCCTCTTCATCTTTCATTTGTGACCGTTGAGGCTATCGGAGCTCGGGCGTGATCACTGCGCCGAGAGGCGAACCATGCCCGAGAGCTCGTACGCACGGTCGGCATCGAGCGTGCCCGCTCCGGCGCGCTCGGCGTTGGCGGCCGCAGCCCCGATGGCAACAGCGAGCGCCTCGGGCCAGGGGAGTGCGCGGTCCAACGCCAGGGCAAGCCCGCCCAGAAAGGCATCGCCGGAGCCAACTGGATACTTCCCCTTAGTGTCGATCGAGCCTTTCCACTCGGAACCGTCGGGAGCGGCGGCCACGATGCCCTGATCCCCAAGTG
This sequence comes from Actinomycetota bacterium, assembly GCA_013695465.1. GTDB lineage: Bacteria > Actinomycetota > CADDZG01 > CADDZG01 > WHSQ01 > JACDAL01. The sequence goes on from JACDAL010000045.1 coordinate 13,302, forward strand.
TGATGATGGCCGCGTGTCCGTCTCCTCCCGCTCGCGAGCGTAGCTCCGATGCAGCATCAGCGGAGTGGGCTTCGGCGAGCCGCACATCCAAGAGGGCAGCCGCCTCCGCCGCGTTGATCTTGACGACATCGGGGTGCGCCTCGAGTGCCTGTGCGAGATAGTCGCCGGCTGCGTCGAGCGCCACCGGCACATCCATGTCGTGAGCCACCTCCACGATCCGCTTGTACCCATCCAGCGGCGGGCCGGGTGGGAGGGAGCCCGAGATAGTGAGCCGGCCGGCACCGGAGAGATCGTCCGCCAGGGCCGCCATAAGCTCGGGCCACAGGGACTCCGGGATGGCCTCGCCGCGTTCGTAGAACTCGGTCATCACTCCGCTCGACCGATCGGCGACCGAAAGCGACGAGCGCGTCTCTACATCGATCCACAATGCCCTATAGGGAACCTTTTCCGAGTCGAGCTCCTGCGCGATCCACCTTCCGGCGTGGCCGCCGAGGATCGCGACGACTCGCACATCTGCGCCCAGGGTCGCCGCCGCCCGCGCTGCGTTTAGTCCCTTGCCTCCGGCGACCTGCACGAACTTGGTCGGTCGGTGAGTCTCGCCTCTCACGACCCGATCGACCTCGAACAGGCGGTCTATCGACGGATTGGCGGCGAGGCAAACGATCATCTTGATTCCGGGAGGCATCCCGTTTCCAGCTCGTATGTCGAGGCGCCGAGAACCTCGAGCTCGATAAGGTCCTTGGGGCGCCCGGAGGGCCTCTTCATTAGGTTTTTCGCAATCGCTGCGAAGAAGCGGCCCTCACCTGACGTTCCAAGTCGGGCAGCTTGCTCACAAGCTCCCGCAGCCTTTCAGGGGGGAACACGAGCAGTCTTGCCGCCGACTGCGCCACGACGGTCGCCAGCCGAGGATAGCCGTAACCCGCGCCCCAATCCAATGCTGCGAGCTCGCCGAAGAAGTCGCCGGGCTCGAGCTCTCTCACCAACTCCTCGTCCACGTGGACCCGAAGCGTCCCTTCGATAACGACGTAGAAGTCGCGCCCGTAATCCCATCGCCGCAGCACGACGTCACCCTCCCCGATCCTTGTTTCCCTCGCTCCCACAAGGGCCGCAGCAAGCTCCGTATCAGAAAGCGATTGAAAGAGGGGAACCTCTCGGGCGGTGGCCGTCTGCACGCCCGCTTCCGCCGCGCTGGTTTTCAGGATGCTTGGATTCCGGTCGAATGTTGCTACTGATTTCGGAGCGGCCGCAGCATCCGTCGGGGTAGCGTTCTCCAGCCACTCGAGCACCGAGGTCACATCAGCCTCCGTGCTGGAGTAGTTGAGGATGCACATCCTGAGGGCGTAGCGACCACGAAGTCTCGTGGAGGAGACCATCCCGACTCCACTTGCCAGCAGCCCCTCGGTCAGCGAGGCATTCACCCGTTCGATGGTTTCCTCATCTGCATCTGGGACGCAGCGGCGGAAACAGACCACGCCGAGGGTTGCGGGCGCCATTAGCTCGAGCTCGTCGCTCTCCTCGATTCGTCTTTGGCAGGCGGCGGCGAGTTCCATTGATGTTTCCACCGCCTGCCTGAAGGCGTCTACGCCGAAGTACTTGAGCGACATCCACACCTTCAGCGCGCGCCATCCTCGGGTAAGCTGCACTCCCAGATCGCAGAAGTTAACTTCGTCTTGTGTGGCTTCGCTGTCCGCGAGATAGTCGGGCACGATCTCGAAAGCTCGGCGCAGGTGCAGTCCCTCTCTGACCAGAAGGCAGCCACATTCGAACGGCTGATAGAGCCACTTGTGAGGATCAAGCGTTACAGAGTCCGCCAGTTCGATGCCTGACATCAGCTCACGGCCTCTTGCTGTGAGAGTGGCAAAGCCGCCGTAGGCCGCGTCGACGTGAAACCACACTCCGTGGTCACGGCAGACTTCGGCGATCCGCGGTAGTGGATCGACGGCTCCGGTGTTGGTCGAGCCACCGCTCGCGGCCACGAACAGGGGCCGGCGGCCTGCACCGACGTCTGAGGCCATGGCTTCCTCAAGCGCATCCGGACGCAGGCGAAAGTACTCGTCTGTGGGTAGGACCCGTACCTGATCGGGATGAAAGCCCAGAATTCGTGCGGCCCTGGCCATGGATGAGTGGGCTTGGTCGGAAACGTAGACGACGGCCTTGTCCGTCATGACTCCCAGCAGAGCCTCTCGGGCGCAGGCCAATGCTGTCATGTTCGCCGCCGAACCGCCGCTCACGAGTACGCCGGAGGCAGAGGATGGATAGCTGATCCAGCTCTTGAACCAGTCCAGAACGACAAGCTCTATCTGGGTGGGGCCGGGTGCTTCCAGCCACGAGGTCGCATGGACGTTCAGGGCGCTTGCTATGAGGTCGGCGAGGGCGCCGGGCCATGTGCTGGAACCCGGGATGAAGGCAAAGAAGTTCGGGTGGTCACAAGAAAGAAACGCCGGCAGGACGTCCTTCTCGAGCTCCGAGACGATCGCCTCGAAGTCTTGGCCTTGCTCGGGTGGATCTTCGAGGAGTCGCGCCAGCGCTTGTGGGGAGGTATGGACGCCACTGTTGAGATCCTTCTGCGCGGTCATGCGGTTTACGAGCATGTCGACCGTGTGATAGCCGATGCGGCGCATCGTCTCGGGATCTACCCCTAAAGAACGCTCTTGCATCCTGCAGCCCTTCTATTTCAACTCCCGGCGACGACGGCTCATGCGTGGTCCTGCCGTTAGGCGTTCGGCCTCCGGGAGCCTCTGGTGCCGAACCGACCCAGCCTATAATCCTTGGTCATGGCCGCGGCGTCCTCCCCTTTTCGAGCTCTGGCCGCAGTCGGCCGTAACCGCCGCCTGTTGGCAGTGGAAGCGGCTTTCGTGACTTTCAACCTGGCGGAGTGGGCGACCTGGATAGCGATCTTGGTCTACGCATACAAGGTGGGAGGCGCGGTGGCAACAGGAGTGGTTGCTTTCGTCCAGCTTGCCCCGGCGATGATAGTTGCTCCTCTGGCGGCATCTCTTGGAGATCGCCATCGACGTGAAAAGTTGCTGCAAATCGCCTACCTCTCTCAAGCGCTTGCAGCCGGGCTCACAGGAATAGCGTTGTTGTTGGCGTGGCCGATAGCGGTTATCTATGCGTTGGCTGCTGCTACGGCATCTAGCATCACTCTCACGCGGCCGATCCAGGGGGCGCTTCTTCCATCCTTGGTGGCTACGCCCGAGGAACTGACCGCAGCGAACGTGGTGGCCGGTACGATTCAGAGCTTGAGCATGATTGCAGGTCCTGCAATCACCGCCGTGCTCTTGCAGATAGGGGAACCTGGGACCGTCTTCGTGGTCATGGCCGGGCTGCTGGTTGGCGGCTTCCTCCTTGTAGCGGTCAACGTGGTACCCGGTCGACCCGTTGGTCGACGGGCACCGGCCGGGCCGAGAGAGGTGATTTCGGACACTCTCGAAGCCCTCCGGCTCGTGGTCAGAAACCCGGACTACGTAACGGTCGTGTCCATCATGGCTGCTCCGTCTTTTCAGGAAGGTGCTCTGGATGTGCTGCTTGTGGTGCTTGCCGTCGTCGTCCTGAATATCGGTGAGCCGGGAGTTGGGTGGCTGAACGCGTGCCTTGGAGGCGGTGCTTTGATTGGGTCGCTCGCATCCATTGCGCTGGTTGGGCGGTCGCGCTTGGCCCTGCCGATACTCACCGCATCACTGGTGTTGGGCGGTTCTCTGGTATTTGTGGGCGTGGCACCCGGACCGCTCGTGGCGGCCGGATTGCTGCTCGCCGTCGGGGCGGCGACGAGCCTTATGGATGTGGCGGGTCGAACGCTCACGCAACGAGTAGTCGCCGACGCCGCTCTCTCCCGCATCTTCGGGCTGATGGAGGGCTTGAGAATGGGAGGCCTCGCAATCGGTGCAGTGCTCGCCTCTGTGCTGGTAGAGAGCATTGGTCATGCCTTCACGTTCGCTATCGCAGGCTCCCTGCTCCCCGTGGTGTGCCTACGGTTGTGGCGACCGCTTCGACGCATCGACGAGTCGGTGACCGTGCCGGTACGCGAGCTCGACCTCATTAGATCGCTCCCATTGTTCTCTCAGCTCGCCGCTCCCATCGTCGAACGGATCGCTGCGAATCTCGTTCCAGTCAGAGCTACATCTGGTACTGCAATAATCAAAGAGGGAGAGTTCGGGGATCGTTTCTACATCATCGACGAAGGCGAGGTCGAGGTCTCAATCGGGGGTCGACCGGTCCGCAGGCAGGGCCCGGGTGAGTTCTTCGGCGAGATAGCGCTGCTCATAGCCGTGCCCCGTACGGCCACAGTCAAGGCGGAAACCGACGTCTCGCTACTAGCTCTGGAACGAGCCGTGTTCCTCGAGGTTCTCACGGGTCACCACCAAGCGCGCGAGGGGGCTGAGGCGGTTGCCGATGAGCGGCTGGGCCTCAGACGGACTGAGTGATCACCACCTCCAGCAGACCCCCAGGAGAGAGAAGAGACCGAGCCCGTAGCCGACCGCGCCGGGCACCAAACGGGACTGACCACAAGTAGCGCGAGACTAAGAGCTGCCGGCCCTGCGAACCGGCGGCTCTTAATCGCTTGGTTATCAGCTTTGCTTGTCAGGGTCCTGGGGCGGACGCCGGCGTGAGCGTTGCTTCCGGTGCTGGTCGTAGTGCCACGTCTTGCTCTGAAGGGCGTCGTACGAACCTGGTGCTGCCATCGACGAATGAGAGTCGAGGATGTCGGCCTCTTGGAAAAGCTCCTGGGCACGCTTGGAGGTGGGGGCGATCGCCCGGAGCTCGTCTGCCGAATCGCGCAGCAGCTTCTGCGCAGCTTCGAAGTCGCCACGGTCGGCAAGGTCGCGTGCTTCCTTCTGTCCTCGTGCTGCTTTTAAGATCAGGACCTCCTCGAGTACGTCCTGATCGGACGCGGCACCGGCTGCTTCGTCGGCGGAGACCGCGTTGACCACGATCGGAAGCGTGATCTCGTGTGCTGCGACACTGTCACCCACCGAGACGTAGCGTAGAAGCAGGTCGGCGACCTTCTTGACCCCGAGCGCAGCCATTTGTGGGATATGGAGCTGGAAGACGACCCGCCGGTTCTCCTCAGCGTAAGCATCGCCCAGGTTGATTTGAACTCCTCCCACTACTGCGGTCGTGGGGTATTCGTTGAGGATCCCGAGGAGCTGCACGTCCTCGGTGGGGCGAATCTCAAGGCTCACGTTCTGGGCAACCAGGCTGGCGAGATCAGCAAACTCGGCCGCGAAGATGCCCGGAGCGTCCTCGGCATTCGCAGCAAAGTAGGATTTGCCGGCGCCTGCATCCGCCATTTGGGTTAGAAGCTGCTCGTGGAAGTCCCGGCCATAGCCAATCGTCGTGGTTCCGACACCCTCCTCTGCGATCTTGCCCGCCATGCCCACGAGAGTGGCGCTGTCGATAATGCCGTGGTTCGCCTGACCGTCCGTCAGCAGAATCACCTTTCGTGGAGCACCGGCGGGGGCACGACGGACCTCCTCCACCCCCTTCAGCCACCCTCCCGAAAGGTTGGTCATCCCGCCGGAAGAGATGCTGTGGACTGCCCGCCGTAGGTGATCGCGATCGACGGGGGCCAACGACGACACCAGATCTACCTCGTCGTCGTATGCCACGATCGCCATCTGATCGGTCGCCTCGAGACGACGGATCAGGTAGTCGGCGGCCGCCTTGGTGTTCTCGAGCTTGGCGCCGTGCATCGAGCCGCTGCGGTCGATGACCAGAGCGAGGTGGAGCGGGGGCCGCTCCTTGTTCACGTCAGGTGCTGGTGCGTCGAGATCGAGCATGGCGTTGACCACGTGCTCCCCCTCAATGGCGACGAGCTGGTGGTCGAGCTTGATGCTGGCCTTCATTGGGTCACTCCCCTTCTGATCCCCGGTATCTGATCTCAGTATGAGGAAGGGATGTGACAAGTTGCAAGACGAGGGCACTGCGCAGTTGTAGTCAGCCCGGGCTGGGAGAAGGAGTCGAAGGACTGCTGCCCACGATTTCAACCCGAGCAATAATGTTGGGACGGTGGCCGGTCGGGGAACTACGCGATTAGGGACGCCGAGAAACCTCATGTCGCCATGGTCTGATACGGGCAGAGCCATCACAGCCATGAGGATGAGGTTGGAACCTGCACATTCGCCCAGGGGGCAAGGACGTTCTTGTTGAGATAGGGTTAGCTCGGGCAAAAACAGGGCAACCTAATTGAGTTAGGTTTGACGCGGCAGAAGGCTAAAGGAGGGTTTTCTTGGCAAAGCAAAAGAACAAAGCGAAGAAGTCGAAAGGAGAGATGTCGGCTGTTCAGGACGTCTTCGGCGCGCTGGAGTCGCTGAACCCGACCCAGAGGGCCAAGGTCCTTGCCTCCGTTCAGGCGCTACTCGATATTCCGGGCGCCGGGCTTCTGGAGAACGCGGCGGAAGATGTTGAGGCAAGGCAGTCGGATGGACAATCGACCAAGCCGAAGTCGACGAACGGACGGAAGTCGACGAGTCGGAAGTCGACGAGTCGGAAGTCGACGAACGGCCGGAAGTCAACGAACCGGAAGTCAACGAACCGGAAGTCGACCGCGCGATCGGGTAGCAAGAAATCAACCCGACGGAGGAAGGCTACGACCCGCTCCTGATCGCCACAGATCATCGGGACACGATGATCTTGGACCGAGCGGGGATGGGTTTCGGCTAGGGAGACGTCGAAGATTGGAATCGGAGCCCTAGGGGCAAACCTGCTCTAGGTTTTTCCAGAGTAACTTGACTCGCCGGTAGTCAGGCGGCGGGAAGCACGCCGCGGGCGACGGCGGCGACCAGCGCCTCGTGGTCGCGCTCGGTCTGATCGGCGTAAGCGCGAGCAAAGCGACACAGGGCCCGGTCGACCTTGTCACTCGAGCCGACGTAGCCCGAAATCATTGATGCGCCGCTGGTGCGGGCGTGGCTTTTCGCGAGCAGGAAGCCGCAAATCCCGGCATAGTCGGCTAGCGCCGGCGCGTCGATCCCTTCGACTGTTATCGCGCCCTTCATATCCCTGAACTGGCGTACGTAGTACTGGTGGGCTCCCACGGTCGTCCATCCGAGCAACGGATCGCTCACCGTTTGAAGCGCCTGTTGGTACTCGACGACCCGCTGCCCCTGGTGGACGTGCCATGCCGACTCGCCGTGAACAAAGCGCGCGACCACTGACCGGCGGGCCTGCTTTAGCTGGAGGAAAACGACGTCGTCCGGGCTGCTGCCCTCGCAGAGCGCTACGTAGGCGCGCAGTCCGACGGATCCGACGCCGACGACCTTGTGGGCGATGTCGACCAGGGTGTATCCGGCCAAGACGCGCGCCCAGTGCGGAGGAGTTGTCTGCAGGTAGGCGTCGAGTGCGACCGCGATCTTATCGGCCTCGCGGGGCCTCGGACGAGTGATGAGCGGGGGCTCCTCGACGATGCGGCGACTACCGTCGCGTTGCTCGGTGAACCGCGGCAGGGCCCGGTCGCTGGTGCGCCGTCTGGCTCGCCCCGCAGCTCGTTCGATCTCCTTCCGCAGCGAATGCCGCGTCGTCGTCAGCCGAAGCCGGTCGAGGTCGAGTCGCTCGTAGGAGCGGGCGAGCAGCGGCTGTTCGGCGAGATGTGAGACTTGCGTCCGATATGAGGCGACGCAACGGGCGACGGCGTCCTTACAGGCCTCTTCGCCTGATCCGTTTTGCCGTCCGGCGACCCAGACGCTCGTCACCAGCCGGCGCAGATCCCACTCCCAAGCACCCGGGTGGGCCTCGTCGAAGTCATTCAGGTCAAAGACGAGCTCCCGCTCAGGTGACGCGTAGAAGCCAAAGTTGCCCAAATGTGCATCGCCGCAAATGACCGGGGTGATGCCCGTAGCCGGCAACCCGGCGAAGTCCTCGGCCATGATCGCGGCGGTGCCGCGCAGGAACGCATATGGGGAGGCCATCATGCGGCTAACCCGGACTGGTATGAGCCAACCCAGCCGCCCTTGGTGAGACTCGATGATGTGCTGTACCGGATCGCGACGGCCGGAAGGGGCGCGCCATCTTGCCAACGCCGACCGGGGCACTTGCCGGCGTAGAGCTCGCCCTATGGCATAGCGCTCCCGACGTGGCGTCGCAGACCGGCGCAAGGAGGCGAACACCTCGCCCTCGGTCGAGGCGAGAACGACATGCCGGCCACGACCCTGCATGTCCTCGTTTGGCTTACCCGGCGCTTTCATCGAGGCTGAGCTTATCCTCGCTTCGCCTCTACCTAGCGAATGCCGAGCGTATCCCGGACGCATCCGCACCTGTCTCGCTAATGCTTCATGCCGACGGCAAGGTCGTCCCGGCGCTGTTCACGGCCAAGCCTGGCGACACCGCGTCGACCCGAAAAGCAGGGTATATGTTCCGTGCCCCCCGCAGATCAAGTCGAGTAGGTCACCACAACAAGGGCAATGCCATCAGCACAAAGACGGCACAGAAAACCGTCTGGCTGAGACCGAAGCGAGTCCAAACGCGACGAATGCAACCAACGCAACGAACGCGACGAATATTCGATGGTGGCGATGCAGAGCATCGGATGCTCGTGAGAGTCGCTTTACGGTCTTCCTGGGCGTTAGCGAACAGAGATCACCCCACGCGGATGCTGCCGACGCCGGACCGCATCTGGAGTGTTCACGGCCATGTGAGATCGGCTGGTCGGCGCCGGGGAGTCTGCCGGCCTCGGTCAACGTGCTGTACGTGCTCCGCGGTGCACGTCCTTTAGCTGATGGCGGCAACACCGGATCTCGTCCCCAACCCTAGCTTGTGGCTGCCTCATCCTTTAGGTCTCAGGCGGGTTTGGCTCGTGCTGACTAGTAGCCCTGTCCCGGAGGGGAGCACCCGTAGCGGATCATGACGTCGGCTACTTTTGTTAGAGCGGGCAACAGCGGAGGAGAGATGGCTTGATCTGTAGCGCCTGCGGAACGGCGAACGACGTTGGTCGCAAGTTCTGCATCGAATGCGGCACCGCCCTCGCGGCGCTGTGCCCGAGCTGCGGCGGAGTGAACCCCCCTGCTGCGAAGTTCTGCGGGGAGTGTGGCAGCGGCCTTGCCGACTCGACGCCGGCGAGGAATTCGGAGGCGAGGCAGGCCCGTGAGGCAGCGCCGCCGATCCCCGAGCCCCCTTCGGGCCGATTGGCCGAGCGGCGCCTCGTCTCGGTCCTATTCGTTGATCTCGTCGGCTTCACCACCCTGGCCGAGGCGCGCGACGCTGAGGAGGTGCGTGAGCTACTCGGGCGCTATTTCGAAACGGCGCGTCACCTCATCGCCCTCTACGGAGGGGTGGTCGAGAAGTTCATCGGCGACGCGGTGATGGCGGTGTGGGGAGCGCCCTCGGCCCAGGAGGACGACGCCGAACGCGCCGTGCGGGCCGCCCTGGAGCTGGTCGAGGGCGTGGGCGAGCTGGGAACCGAGGTGGGGCTGCCTGAGCTCAGGGCGCGCGCCGGGGTGCTCACGGGCGAGGCCGCGGTGACTATCGGCGCGAAAGACCAGGGCATGGTGGCGGGGGATCTTGTAAACACTGCCTCCCGAATTCAGACGCTCGCGGTTCCGGGGACCGTTCTGGTCGGGGACAGTACGCGCCGTTCCACCGAGTCGGCCGTTGCCTATCAGGACGCAGGGCGGCAGGAGGTCAAGGGGAAATCGCAGCCAGTGCAGCTGTGGCGCGCCCAGCGGATCATTGCGGGCATCGGTGGTGCGATCAAATCGTCCGGCTATGAGGCGCCGTTTGTCGGCCGCCAGCGGGAGCTGCGCCTCGTGAAGGAGGTCTTCCACACATGCGCCGAGCAGGGGAGGGTCCACCTAGTGTCCGTCGTGGGTATCGCGGGCATCGGCAAGTCTCGTCTCGCCTGGGAGTTCTTCAAGTACATCGACGGGCTCGCGCAGGACATCTGGTGGCATCGAGGACGCTGTCTCTCTTACGGCGAAGGCGTGACTTATTGGGCGCTGGCCGAGATGGTGCGGATGCGGCTGCGCATCTCAGAGGGTGAGGGCGCGGCATCGTCCCTGGACAAGCTGCGTGCTGTTCTCGAAGAGTTCGTCGCGGACCCCGGCGAGCGCCGGTGGATCGAACCTCGAATTTCTCATCTCTTGGGTATCGAGGAGCACACCGCTCGTCAACGTGAAGACCTCTTTGCCGCTTGGAGACTCTTCTTCGAACGCATCGCGGATCGTTCTCCAGTCGTCATGGTCTTCGATGACATCCAATGGGCAGATGCATCACTACTCGACTTCATTGAGTACCTCCTGGAGTGGTCCAAGGAGTTTCCGATCTACGTGCTGACCCTCGGACGCCCAGAAGTGCTCGAGCAGAGATCGACATGGGGCGCCGGTAAGCGCAACTTCACGTCCTTGTCCCTCGATCCTTTGTCCGAAGGCACGATGCGGGAGCTGGTCGAGGGGCTCGTGCCGGGTCTGCCAGAGAAACTTCGCAACGACATCGTGGATCGCGCTGAAGGGGTGCCGCTCTATGCCGTCGAGACCGTGCGAATGCTGACTGATCGTGGCCTCGTCGTGAAGGAAGGAGACAGTTTCACGACCCGGTCCGAGACGATGACGCTCGAGATACCCGAAACGCTGCAGGCTCTGATCGCGGCGCGCCTCGACGGGCTCCCTGGTGCCGAGCGCCACCTACTGCAGGACGCCTCCGTTTTCGGAAAGACTTTCACGGGAGCCGCCATTGCGTCGCTTCGCGAGGTCGATCGAGGAGATCTCGAAACACTGCTGGCGTCTCTCGTGCGTAAGGACCTGCTCGGGCTGCAAGCCGATCCTCGTTCCCCCGAGGCGGGACAGTACGGCTTCCTGCAAGACCTTTTCAGGCGAGTTGCCTACAACACTCTGTCCAAACGCGATCGCAAGCTTAGGCACATTGCCGCGGCGCGTTACCTTGAGACGAGTCGGGGAGGCGATCCCGACGAGATCGTAGAAGTCATCGGATCCCATTATGTAGAGGCGTTCCGGCTGGCACCGGATGAGGCCGATGCATCGCAGCTACAGAAGAAGGCGAGCGAGCTGCTTGCTCGCGCAGGTGAGAGGGCGGGCTCTCTTGCAGCCAACGAGGAGGCCGAAGCTTACTTTTCACGGGCGGCGGAGATGTCGGACGACGTCCTCGAGCGCGCGGCCATGCTCGAGCGGGCGGGCGACATGGCCGCAGCCGGCGCCAGAACCGAAAGGGCAATCGCCCATCTCCAACAGGCTCTGGGCGTGCTGGAGCGCGAAGACGAGAGCCATCGCGCCGCACGGGTATTGGCAAGCCTCGGTGAGTGCTTGTGGAACGTGGGACGGATCGATGATGGCGTCGAGATGATGAATCGCTCACTCGCCGTGCTTTCCGGCGACGAACTGGACGAGGACGTTGCGTCGCTGGCCGCCCAGTTGGGCCGCTTTCTCCTGTTCGCCGGAGAGACAAAGCTCGCCGCAGAACGCATCGACATGGCCCTGGAGGCGGCCGAATCGCTCGAGCTCCCCCACATTCTCTCGGAGGCCCTCAACACGCAAGGTGTCCTGAGGCTGTTCGGTGGACGCAAAGCCGAGGCCCTAGCCCTGCTGAAGCACTCGCTTGAGATAGCGCTGGAACACGACCTCCACATTTCGGCGCTGCGGGCATACTTCAACCTTTCCGGCCTCGAGATGAACGCCGACCGCTACGACACCTCCCGAGCATATGTGCACGATGGTCTTGCCCTGGCCCGCAAACTCGGGCACCGACAATGGGAATGGAACCTGTTGTCCCAAGATGTCTATCCGCTGTTCGCGCTCGGGAAGTGGGATGCAGCGCTGAAGACAGTGGCCGACATACCGTCCGAATCCTATTCTGTGACTCGTACCGCTTTCGCTACCGTCATCCTCGTGGTGCCCCTGCTGTGCGTGTACCGTGGAGAGCTCGATCGGGCAGAGGGCTATTTGGAGTTCTTCGCCGAGGCCGCGGAATCAAAGGAGGTGCAGGAGCGCGCCGCGTTTGCCGTCGGAAAGGCGGCCGTACTGCGTGCGCGCGGCAGGGGACGCGAAGCCCAGGAGATCGTGCTGACGGCAGTGGCCGCTCGCGAGACGGTGGGAGTCACGTCGGAGCTCTTCAGAGAAGGTGCCATCGAGGCCGTCGAAGGAGCATTTGCGGAGAACGACGAAGACGCCGTGCGCAGTGTGCTGACAATCATCGACGGAACCCCGCGCGGCAAGCTCCCCACATCTCTGCTCGCCCAATCGCTCAGGGCTAAGGGACGTCTCGCCCTGCTAAACGGCGACGCGGCCGAGTCCGGACGGCTGCTCACAGGAGCTTGTGGGCTCTTTCGGGAGCTGGCGACGCCTTTCTGGTTGGGCGTCACCTCTCTGGAGCTGGGAGAGTGCCTGGGGGAGCAGGGGCGCGAGCAAGAAGCGTCTCCATTGGTCGACGAGGCGCGCGCCATATTTGAGCAACTGGGGGCGGCCCCCTGGCTAGAGCGGGCAAGACGCCTTGCTCTGGAGCCGGGGGGTCGAACCTAGACCCGGCCGCGAAGAAGGGGCGCTAATTGCCGACAAACCCCTCGGCCCACGGTGGTCACCAAGCGAGGACATGCTGATCAGTCGTCGCGGCACATTCGCTGCCGTCTCGATGTATGCACCTTGGGAACGGCCTCCGACCGTGCTGAAGCCGATCTGCCGGGACGAGCATCCGCCCATCGGTTGCTGTCAAACCTGCCGTTCTTGTGTGGGAAAGCGGGGCACAGGACTGTTGTGGTCGAAGACCTGAACATCCTGTCTTCTGTGGCAGCCCTACCGGGCAGGGCGCGAACTCTCTAACGATCTCACGATTGGGGACCGAGTGACATGATCGACGTCGACGTCGGGAGTTGATCGATGGGTGACGCGCAAGAATACCTGAGGTTCGAGGTCATAGGCTCGGTCGAGCATTGCGAGGCACCGCTACTAGTCCACGTTCCCCATGCCGCCCGTCACATCCCGGTCGAGATCAGACCGTCTCTGTTGCTATCCGACGCCGAGCTGGAGATCGAGCAGTCGCGAGTGACCGACCATCTGACCGATCAGCTCTTCGGCCCCGCAGCGAGGGGTGGAGTGTGCTTCGTGAACCGAATCAGCCGACTGGTCTTCGATCCGGAACGCTTCCGGAGTGATGAAGATGAAGTCATGGCCTCGCGGGGAGTGGGAGCCGTCTACTTTGGAACTTCTGATGGGAGGGCTTTACGTAGTCCCGCCTTCAGCCGGGAGGAAAGAGAATCGATCCTTCGGACCTTCTACGATCCCTATGCGAGTGCGGTCACCGACATCGTCGATGCCCTCTTGGCCCGCTTCGGACGCTGCATGATCGTCGATGGACACTCCTACCCCTCTCAACCCTTCTCCTGGGAGCTTCGGGCCCGGGCACCCCGTCCGGAAGTTGACCTCGGCACCGACGCCTTCCACACGCCGCCCGAGCTGGTGTCTGATCTAGAGGCTTTGCTCAAGGGAAGAGGAGTCTCATTCGCGAAAGACGTCCCTTTCGCCGGGTCCTACGTCCCCCTCGAGCACCTGAACAAGGACCGTCGCGTCGCCTCCGTAATGCTCGAGCTACGACGCGACACCTACTGCTACGAGGACTCGGGCGAAAGACTTCACATGAGGTGCATTGATACCTCGAGGACCTTCTGGACTTCGGCCAGGAGCCGGTCGGTCTTCCTCAACTTGCGCACCACCTGATTTGGTGTGCTTTCGTCTCTTCACCGCCATGAGCGTCCTTCAGCCCGTGCAAGGTATCAAGTCTCGACCTTGAGACTGCCATACTGGCTTGCGCCACCGGTGCCATCTTCTCGGTGAGCAAGATTTCGGGACCATGAGCAAAGTCATCTGGCACATCACGATGTCGTTGGACGGCTTCATAAGCGGACCGGACGATTCGATGGATTGGGCCTTCGATCGGGACCACAGCCGCATCGCCGACGAGACCATGAATGAGATCAGAGCCATTGTCGGAGGCCGTAGATGGTACGAGGTCGCACAGGCCAAGTTCGATGGCATCGAAGGGGTCTACGGAGGTGCCTGGAACGGGCCCGTGTTCGTCGTGACGCACAACGCTCCAAAGGTCACGACCGATCCGCGCGTCACCTTCGTGCCGGACGGCATCGGGAAAGCCCTGGCCGCGGCCAAGGCAGAAGCGAAAGGCGGAGCTGTGGCCATCTTCGGCGCCAATGTCGCCCAACAGTCCTTAGCCCTGGGGCTGGTCGATGAGATCGTCGTCCACATCGCGCCCGTGCTTCTCGGAGAAGGCGTTCGGCTCTTTGGCGGGCCTCTCGCGAAACGCATCGAGCTGGAGCGGAGGGCCGTTGACTATTCCGGAGAAACGACCGATCTCATCTTTCGAGTCAAGAGGTAGTCGGTTCCAAGGCAGTATCAGGTCCACAAGAAGGAGAACCATGAGGTTCCCGTGCCACTATCGAGCTCTCAACCGATGGCAACCACGGGTGGCTTACGAGCGTTCGATCGTCAAATGCCGAGACTTGTTCGCTCTCTTCCGCCGAATGTACGTGTCCAGTAGGTGGCGCATGGCGGGCTCGTACATCTTCATATCGATGTAGTCGCCGCTTGCAAGTTTGACTCTTCGCGTACCTTCTCGAAATGCTCGACCTCCGCTCAACGGTCTTGGCTTCGATGCTCGAGTAGCCGGCCCATCCATCGCAAGTGCAACTTTCAGTGCTGAGCCCGGCTTCTCGGTCACCTCAGATCCTTTCGGGTGCCAATCATTCGATCCCGCCGGCGATCCAGGGGTCAACACCGGGATCACCGCCCGCCGCAACCGCGGGGAGACGCTCGAGGTAATGGTCCCAGCCATGCGCATGCGATGCGGCGGCCTCGGGGCTCGGCAGATTGCGGTGGCTGAATCGAAGCAGCGTGCCGCTGCCGTTCGGGATCAGCTCGTACTCGACTGTGGTCGAGCCGGGCGCGACCGAACTTCCGCTCTCCGGCTCCCAACCCCAGGTGTGCACGAGCCGTCGCGGTGGATCGATCTCGACGGACTTGCCGCTCGCGATGTGGCCGGGGATCACCTCAACGCGGTAACGCCCGCCTGGGCGCAGGTCGAACGTCGCCCGACCGGCCCATCCAGCGCGTCGCTTGCTCAGGGTCGACGAGCAGCTGCCAGACTGTCTCGGGGCTCGCAGCGATCGCGACTTCCGGCTGGACCGAGATGCTCTCAGTGACTGCGTCCATGCTTGTCTCTCTCCTCTTGTTCCGCCTCGCGCTTGAATGCTTCGAGCCGTTCGTCCCAGAATTCTTCGAGGAACGCCTTCAGCTCTCCCAGGCCTTCCGGTCGCGCTCGATACAGGCGCCGTGTGCCGTTCCGCCGCTCGCTCACGAGCCTGGCCTGCTTCAAGACGTTCAGGTGCTGGGAGATCGCGGGCCGCGTCACGTCGAAGTGCGCGGCAATCTCGCCCGCCGAGAGCTCACCGTCACGGACGAGCCTCAGGATCTGGCGCCGACGCGGCTCCGCGATC
>JACDAL010000049.1 GCA_013695465.1 Actinomycetota bacterium
CGGAGCCGTACCCGCCGCGGGCGATCATGCGCCTCAGCGCCCGGCCATGGTAGGCGACGAACGCGGGGGACTCCTCGACTCGATCGGGCTCGTCGAAGGCGTCGATGGCACCCCACGAGCCGTCGTCGGCGCCGTCGGCCCGGTCGAGCCGGTCGATATC
Organism: Actinomycetota bacterium; assembly: GCA_013695465.1. Lineage (GTDB taxonomy): Bacteria > Actinomycetota > CADDZG01 > CADDZG01 > WHSQ01 > JACDAL01. Next base: position 161 of record JACDAL010000049.1, read on the forward strand.
GTCCTCCAGGCCCGGGGTCGTCACCACGGAGTCCGGCAGCCGGTAATGAGCAGGGTTGGTGATCCATTCGTTGGTCTCGACGTCCAGCCACAGGGCGTCGTCGCGATCCCCGCCCGAACGCTCGGCCCCCTTGCCGATCATTCCGAGGTGCCAGGGTTCGTATCCGAGCATCCCGATACTAGGCCGGTTGCCGTGGCCCTCGTCCCACAGCTCCGCCAGCGTGGGGACGCGCAGAAAGCGCGACGACTCCCCATGCACGAACACGTCGCCGACATCGCCGTCCTCGTAGCGCACTGGTATTCCGGTGATGCCGCTCTTGTCCGGATAGACGCCCGCACCCAGTGTCGTGTGCACCGACGGTGTAACCGACGGTGACGAGCCCACTGTCGCGTTGGTGTAGGACACTCCGTCCTTCATGAGCTCTTTCAGGTGAGGCCACGCCCGCGGCCACTGCCTGAGCGTGTTCCACCCGCCACCGTCCCACACGATCGTGAGGATCAGCTTGGGAGGGGCCGCCGCTGGTGTAATCGGCTCGGGGAGTGGTCTGCCGTCGAAGCGGCCCGGTTCGCTGAAGCGCATCATCCTCGCCAGCGTGGGGGCGACATCGGCCATCGTCACGGGGCGTTCGACGGCGCCGAGCGCAGGAACCAGGTCCGGCCCGAAGAACACCAACGGGATCTCCTGGAGGTAGGGCCAGGGCCCGGAATGGCTCCAGCCGGAGCCGCCCGAAGCCATATAGGCGGGGGTCCGGGGCAGGATTGCGATCTGGCCCGATCGAGGCGCGAAATAGCCTCTGCGGGTCCGCTCCAGCCACTCTTGAGGCAGCGAGCAGAGCTGCCGCTCGAACGAGGCGACTGCGTGAGGAGGGGAAAAGCCCCCGAACAGAAACGTGCTGAGGCCCAGGACCGCCGCCGCGACCGTCAGCAGGATGGCGGGGGCCACTCCGGGACGCCCCTCCTTCACCTCGCCGCGGGCGCGGGGGACAGCAGGGCCGCCCGCCGGAACCACAACGCGATTCCCCCCATCCCTATCAGGAAAACGACTCCCATGCCTGCGATCAGAGCACCCTGAGAGTCCTCGTCCCACAAGAGTTTCATGGCGCCGGCGGCCAGGACCCAGGCAAGGTTGTAGGCAATGTCATAAAGGGAGAAGGCCCGGCCTCGAAAGCCGTCCTCGAGAGCCTCCTGCACCATGCTGTCGAGCGAGATCTTGGCGAGAAAGAACCCGTAGCCCAAGAAAAAGGTCAGGAGTCCCAGCGTCACTCTCGACTGGAACGCGCCGAGCAGGCTGACGGCGGTCCCCAGCAGAAGGGACGCTGCGACTACCACCCGGCCGGGAGAGCGCGCCACCGACCCCGCCTTCTCGGCGCTGACGTAGCCCAGAACGGCGCCCAGCGCCCCCGCACCTCCGGTGATAACCAGAACGAGCAGATCGGTGGAAACCAGCTCTCGTGCGACAAAACCGATACCGACCAGCGAGTAGCTCCACAACAGCCGCAGCCAGAAGTAGGTGAGGATCGAAGCCGCAGCCCGGGGGGTCCGGGCGACCTCTCGAAAACCCGCTCCAATGCGTCCCAGGACACCTGCAAGCTCCTCGGTGAAGGAGGTGCCGGCACGCACTTCGCCGGCGCGCTTGATGCCCAGGGCAAACACCGCGCCGGCGCCGTAGACAAACGCGCCGACGATGACCACGGGCTCGACCGCTACGAACCTGGTGGCGAGGAAGCCGGCGCCGCCCCCCGCCAGCTGGAACATCGCACCGCCGAGCTGAGACACCGCGTTGGCCTCGACCAGCGAAGTTCCCTCCACCGTCTCGGGCAGTGCCGCCGACTTGGTCGCGAGCACGATGCGAGTCGAGGTCAGGGTCAGCAAGAAAGCCACGAACAGGGCCAAGTCGCCGGCCGCTCCGGTACCCACCAGGCCGATCAACAACACCACCACGGCCCTCAGCCCGTTGGCCACGAATAGCAAGCGGCGGCGGTCCCAGCGGTCGATGACCACACCCAGAAACGGGCTCAGGACCGTGTAGGGGACGAAGATGTAGAGCGCGATCCGAAGCAGCTCGTCGGGCGACTTGGCGCCTTCGAGGTCGAAGCCGCGCTGTCCACCGAAGACGATGAACTTGGCCAGCGCGGCCTGCACGATGCCGTCGCCCGCCTGCGCCATCCACTGAGCCCCCATCAAGAGCCCGAAATCGCGCCGCTCGAGCAGCAGCGCCAGGCCGCGACGGATCATTCCCATCGGCCTCGAGCCTCGCCGATCAAGAGATCGCTTTCCTCGTAAGTCCCCTCGCCGAAGGAGGAGATGCGCTCGGGCGTGAGCGACTGCAGATACTCGGTCGAGAACGCGCCGGCGAAGAGGGCGTCGTCGAGCCGCCCCTCGGGCACGCCCGAGGCCCCCGCCGCCCCCTCAGGAATGTTGTCGCCTACCGTGTAGGTGCCGAGAAAACGGGCCACGTCCGAAAGGTCCACCCCCCGGCGCGACACGAAGTCTCGGTCGACGAAGAAGTCCACCGTCGTGATCTTTTCGATGAGCCCGTCGCCAAAGCGCTCCTCGACATCGCGTTTGAGCTCCTCGGTCGAGATCCTCCACCCGCCAAAGTGCTCGGGAAGAGGCTCCTGGCCGTGGTCCGCGCTCAGGGCGAGCACGTAGCGGTTGGCTCCGACCTGCTGGTCTAGTGCGCGTTTTATCCGGTTGATCTGGCGGTCGACCTCTGTCAACACATCGGCCTCCTCCGCCGACAGCATGTTCCAGGCGTGCCCGGCGTAGTCGGGCATTTTGAGCTCGAGCCAGAAGAGATCCGAGACATCGTCTTCGCCCAAGCGCTCGCGCCGGACGATGTCGATCACCGCGTCACCGTTGAAACGCACGAACGCGGGCGTGCCCGGCCGCCACGCCAACTCGGGGTCGCGCAACTCCTCGAGCGTGTGCCCGAGCCAACGTCCGTCGTCGATCCCGTCGCGGTCGTCGAGGCCCTCTTCGTACGACTCGAGGCGGCCGAGGTCTGCTTCCTCGAGATAGTCCGGGAGCTCGTAGAAGTCCTCGTTGATCCACCATTCGTTCTCCTCCTGGTCCCACAACACGGCGATGTCGTGGTCGGCTCCCTCCCGCTGAGCGCCGTGGCCGATCATGCCGAGGTGCCAGCCCTCGTACGAAAGGGTTCCGACCACCGCCTCGTTGCCGGTCTGCTCGTCCCAAAGCTCAGAGACCGTGGGCTTCTCGAGATATGAGGGATCGGCGTTCTCCTGCCAGGCATCGGTGTTGGCGCCGTCCGGCCCCCTCATCTGGTTTCCCGGGATCTTGTGGTGCAGGGGGTAGAAGCCGGTGCCGAAGGTGGCGTGCAGAGCCCCGGTGATCGAGGGAGCGGAGCCGATCGTGGCGTTGACGTAGGAGGTGCCCCGTTCCATCAGCCCCGCGATGTTAGGCCACGTCCCGGGATGACGCTGCAGGACGTTCCAGCCGCCGCCGTCGAGAACGATTGTGAAGATGAGCCGGGGAGGCTCGGGGCCCGGCTCGATCTCGGACAACGGCCGTCCATCGGCCTCGAAGTCCTCCATCCCGAGCAGGCGGGCATAGGTCGGCGCCATAGAGGAGATGTCGACCTCTCGTGACACCTCCAGGCCCTCGGGGACGTAACCCGGGCCGTAGAAGACGTAGGGGACGCGAGCGGTGTAGTCCCACGGGTTCGGATGCGAGGACTTGATCTCGGGCTCGTCGGTTCCCAGTGACTCGAGCGCGAGCTGGTTGATGAGGTAGTGGTGAGGCTTGGGCACGGTCATGACCTCGCCCGCCCGGCCCGGCACGTGACCGACGTAGAGATGACCCATGATCTGGGCCCCGATGGCTGCGGCCATGTCGTCCTCGGTGGGGGCGTCCGGTGGCAGGCCTTGAGACGGGCTCAGGAAGAGGACGGCGGCGAGCGCGACCGCAATGGCGACGCCCGCGACCAGGATCAGTCGCGTCGGCAAAGGTGTGCCTCATCTCTCACAAAAGCTTCTTTGCTACTAACGCGTCCATAGCGTTCGTTTCGTACCAAACCTCGGTCATCCAACGGAGCTCACAACGGCCTGGAGTAGACGGAGACGTGGGCGTGCGACTCGGAGGTGAACGGCCTGCGGCGCCAGTCGCCCCAGCGCTCTTGCAGCCTGAGCCCCGCGAGCTGCGCCATGAGATCGAGCTCGCCCGGATAGGAGTAGCGGATCCGCACGGGGTAGAGGCGCGTTCCCTGCTCCGAGAGGACCACGTGCTGCGAATCGATGCGCTGAGCCACCGGATCGTGACGAGTGACCTCCAGGCGAACCTGATCCAGCATGACCTCGTCCACCGACACTCGCTGATGGCGGTCGAAGCGTGACAGGTCGGGAACGAAGGCCTCGAGCACGAATCGAGCATCCTCGGCCAAGAGCGAGGCGACCGCCTCGAAGCAGGAGATCTGATCGTCCTGGCTCAGCAGTCCGAAGAAGGTGTTGAAGGCGACAAAGACGAGATCAAACGGCCCCGTGACCGGGGGCTCCTTGAAGTCACCGATGGCAACTGGGATCGAATCCCCTCCCGCCTTGGCTTCGAGCCTGTCCACCATCGCCCTCGACGCATCCACGCCCGAGACATGGACGCCGGCTCGCTGCAGCGGAAGTGCGATCCGCCCCGTGCCGATCCCCAACTCCAGGGCCCGGCCCCCTCGCGCCAGCCCGGAGAGGAACTCGACCGCCCCGGCGGTGTCGAAGAGGCCGTCGTAGAGCTCGTCGTAGATCCCTGCGATCTGATCGCCGTAGGTCGACGGTTCGTAGCTCTCCACGGCCGCAGTCAACCACATCCGCACTTGTCGGCTACGGGTTCACTCAGTAGGCTTTCACTAACGCCGCCCGACCCCACCCACTCAAGCAAGAGGAGACGCCATGGCAAAGGTGAAGCCGATTCCCGACGAGTACCCGCAGGTCACTGCGTATCTCTGCATCGACGGCGCCGGCGACGCCATCGACTTCTACTGCAAGGTGCTGGGCGCCACTGAGACGGTGCGGATGGGCGCCCCCGACGACAAGATCGGCCACGCAGAGCTTTCCATCGGCGACTCGATGATCATGCTCTCGGACGAGTTCCCAGAGATGGGCGTCCAGAGCCCCAAGACGCTGGGCGGCAGTCCGGTGACCATGAACGTCTACGTGGAGGACGCCGACGCCGTTTTCGAGCGGGCCGTCCAGGCGGGGGCCAAGGCCCTCCGAGCAGTCGAAGATCAGTTCTACGGTGACCGTTCGGGCCAGTTCGAGGACCCCTTCGGGCATCGGTGGAACGTAGCCACGCACATCGAGGATGTGGCTCCCGACGAGATGGAGAGGCGCATGGAGGGCATGCAGGGTTGACAGCATCCCCCGCCAAGTGACGGATAGCGGTTGCTACACAACCACCGACGTCCTCTCGGGCGCCTGGTCCGAGAGGACGGCCTCGGCAGCATTGCGGCCGTTCAGGGCTATGACGCTGCCGGCAGGGTGCGTAGCCGCTCCACACAGATAGACGCCCGGCATCCCCGTCCGCGGCGAGAAGCGGTGCTCCCACATCTGGTCGGGGCGTGCCTCGCCCTGGAAGATGTGCCCCCCGGTCAAACCGATGCGATCCTCGATATCAGGAGGGCCGAGGAGCTCGTAGTGCTCGAGGCAGTCCTCGAAGTCGGGGGCGAAGCGTCCGATCAAATCGATGAACTGTCTCGCGACCTCGCTGCGGCGCTCGTCCCAACCTCCGTCGTTGAGGGCATAGGGCGCGTACTGCCCGAACACACTGAGCAAATGGTGCCCCTCGGGGGCCGGAGAGGGATCGTGCAGGGTCTGCACATAGATCTCGCCGAAACCCACCGCGGGCTCGCCGCGATCGCAGGCCTGGAAGCTCTGCTGGGCGTCGTCCAGGCCCGTGGTGACGTCGATCGTGCCGCGCGCCATGAAAGTCTCGTTGGGGGCCGCGCTCCAGGACGGAAGGCGAGACAGGGCGGCGTTGAACTTGACGACGGGGCTGCGTACATCCCAGCCCTCAACCTGCGAACGGTAGGAGGCAGAAGCCTGATCGCCGAGAAGACGTAGCATCACCTTGGGATCGGCGTTGCCGACGACCGCTTTGGCTCGCACCAGAGTGCCGTCCTCGAGATGTACCCCTTGTCCGGGGATCACCTCGGCAACGGGCACCCCACACGCCAGGACTGCACCGGCATCCTGAGCCGCATTGGCGATGGCGAAGCTCACCGCACCCATACCGCCGCGCACGTAACCCCACATCGCTCCCTGCGCCAGGAGATCGCCCTGGTAGTGCATCAGCTTTATCGAGGCCGTACCCCAGTCCCTGGGGCCGGCATAGGTTCCGATCACGCCCTGACCGAAGAGAGCGTCCTTGAGGCGCTGGTCCGAGATGTAGTCGTCCAAGACTTCCGCAATCGAAGCCTCGAACAGGATATCGATGAGCGCCTGGTCGTAGTTGAGGAGCTCCTCAAGCTCGGCTCGGGTCGGAGACTCGCCCACCCAGGTGTCCCTCGATCCCATGCGCAGCCGACGGCGAAGCCCGTCGAACATCTCCTCATAGGCCCAATAACCGTCCTTGTCGCTCTGCGACAGCCCCATCGCGTCGAGGCTCGCCTGCGTTCGGCCATCGTCGAGCCACTGTCCGAACGACCCACCGTCTTCGAAGGGCACCCAGAGCTGCGGATCGGCCATGTAGATCTCGAGGCCTCGCCGAGTTAGCTCGAGCTCCCTGATGACTCGTTCGTCTAGAAGGCCCACGACGTAGGCGCACGGGCTCACGACAAAGCGCCGATCCTCGAAGGGCCGCTCAAGCGTACAGGCGCCTCCGAGTCGCTCGCGTCGCTCCAATACCAATACCGATCGCCCTGCACGGGCGAGATAGGCGGCACAGGCAAGCCCGTTGTGCCCGCCCCCCACCACGACGACGTCCCAGTCGCGGGACGCCAGCTCCGATAGAGGCGCAGGAAGACCGACCTCCCCCAAGACTTCAGCTATCGTGTTCATGAACTCTCCTCGGCTTGATCAAGAATAGGTGACCGTTGCACACGTTGGCCGCCGCCCCCGGACTTTCCGGGTTTGGCGGGCCGGTTGACGAGATAGACGCCGGCCGCCACCGCGGCGAAGCCGGCCACGAAGAGCACCCCGACGCGCTCGTCCAGTAAGACGATGGCGAGAAGTGTAGCCACGATTGGGACGACGTTTATGTAGACCGTTACTGCGGTGGGAGACAACCGTGACAGGGCTACCGTCCACAGCAAGAAGCTAAGGGCGCCGCCGAAGACCCCAAGAAACAACACCCATGCGATGACTTCGCTATTGAGGCGCATGCCGTCGAACGATCGCTGGGCCAGCGCGACCGGTGCTAACGAAGCAATACCGAAGATCATAGCGTAGGTCGTCACGGTCGCCGCGGAGTAGGACTTAAGCGCACGTTTCGAAAGGACGCCGTAAAGGGCTCCCAGAAACGCCGTCACCACCATTAGCCCATCTCCGATCAGGGCCCGACTTCCGCCTCCGGAAGCGAGCAGCGAGGGCGCCACAGAGAGAATCACCCCCGCCATCGTCAAGCCGACTCCGCCAAGCTGGCGCCTGTTGAGATGCTCGGGGGCGAACAAGGGGGCCAACAGCACGCTCCACACCGGCATCGTCGCAAGCAAGACGGAGCCCCGGGACGCTTCCGTGAACTGCAGGCCGGCATTGAAGCTAAGGGGAAACATTGCGAAGAAGATGACGCCCAAAAGGGCGAGGAAGGGCAGGTCGTGCATCTTGATCTTGAGCAGGTGGGGGGCCGTGACCAATAGCGCGATCACGAGGATCAGCGCCCCCTGGCCGAAGCGCAGCAGCGCGAGGGCCAAGGGCGAGACGTCCACGACCGCCACCCGTACGGCAACGACCGAGGCTCCGTAGAGCGACGCGGCCACAAGGGCGGCGGCGTTGGCGGGCCCGTCGACCCTGGCGCGGGTACTCAAACGCGCGTTATGCGCGCCCGAGTACCGATTCGGTATTCAATGGCGCGTTGCGCACGAAGGAATACCTCAGCCGTCGTGGCCAAGCCCCAGTACTTCGGCAGGGTGCTCGATTTCGCCCTTGCCGGTCTGAAGCTGCGCGGCGAAGACCGTGTTCTTTAGGAGCCATACCTGCGTGATGGGCCCCACGCCCCCCGGCACGGGCGTGATTGCCTCCGCCTTGGACGCAACGCCGTCGAAGTCGAGGTCGCCAACCAACCGGGTGCGTGTACCTTCCTTCACCGGATTGATCCCGACATCAATAGCGATCACGCCGTCTGAGACGTGCTCTGCGCCGATCAATCTCGGTACTCCTGCCGCAACGATGAGCACGTCGGCTCGCTCGGTGTACTCGTGCAGCTTGCCACGGGCAGAAGTGTACTCGTCGCACGACATCACCGTTGCGTTGCGCGCAAGCGCCAGCAGCACGGCGGGCCTTCCGACGTTGGCCGAGCGACCCACGACGACCACGTTGATGCCTTCGTAGAAACGAGCCAGGTCGCGCCCCGAAGAAGACACGTAGTTGTCCAGGCAGCAAAAGCACGAGGCCGGGGTAGAGGGCACGAAGCGCGGCCTGCCGAGCTCCAACAGGCCCGCATTGAACGGGTGTACGGCCTCGATGTCCTTGAGAGGATCAAGAGCCTCATAGACGATGGCTTCGGAGATCTGCGGGGGCAGGGGTCGAAGGATGAGGATCCCGTTGATCCTGGGGTCGGCGCAGAGCTTGCCGACGGTAGCAAGAGCGTCGGCTTCCTGCGCGTCTCTAGGCAATGCTTCCGAGACGTAGTGGCAACCGAGGTCCAACGCCAAAGCACTGAGCCGTCGCTGATACGCCTCTGCCGCGTAGTCATCCTCGAACAACACCGTGGCCAGCCCCGGGCACACGCCCTCGGCGGTCAGGACCGCTATTTCGTCGCGCAGGGTCCGCTTGAGATCCGCGGCAATGGCGCGTCCATCGATGAGGTGGGCTTGCCCAACGTTCACTCGGCTGTGCCCATGGTGCCGGCCAGCACGCGCTGTCTGGCTCGCTCCGCGACGCCAACGCAGTCCCGGCACCGGGCCCGGCGCTCGTCTTCGATGTGCGCGAGATCAAGATTAAGATTCATGAGCAAGCCCGCAGCGCGCGCGCCGGATTCAGCCAACAACACCGCCGTTACCGCGTCACCGCGCAGATTGGGGTTTCCGTGCTCTGCAATAGAGACCCCGAGCTCCGAGACCTCCGCTCCGGCAATCACAATTGACAGCGGCACGTCGGCGGCCTTCGATAGAGCCTCGCTCAATTGACTGCGCTCATCGGATCGATAGATTTCTAGCACCTTCGAATAGGCGGCGGCGTCCTTCTCGATCAGCGACTGCACCGTGGCGCGGACGTCGTCGGCTTTGCGGGCGAGCTCGTCGGCATCATCAAGGTGTCTGTCCGAGTAACGGGCGGCCATAGCGGCGAGCGCGGCCCCCAGGGCCACCGAAACGGCCGCCGCACCCCCTCCGCCGGGGACCGGCTCTCTTGCGGCCAATATCTCGAGAAACCGCTCCAGCGGCAGCTCGAGATAACTCACGAAAGTCCGACTATCTCGCCGTTCTCGTCGATATCGATGCGCTCGGCCGCAGGACTGCCCGACAACCCGGGCATCGTGCGCATGTCGCCACACACCGGATAGACGAAACCTGCCCCGACCGAAGCCCGCGCTTGCCTTACAGGGAGCGTCCAGCCGATCGGCGCTCCCTTGAGCTTGGGATCTGAGGAAATGGACAGATGCGTCTTTGCTATGCAGACGGGGAGGTGGCCGAAGCCGTTACGCTCGTAGGAGTCGAGCTGCCTGCTGGCGACGAGGTCGTACTCAACCGCCGCAGCCCCATAGATCTTGGTGGCGACAGAGTAGATCTTGTCTCTGAGTGAGGCGTCATCGGGGTAGAGAAAATGAAAGTCGCTGGGGGCCGCGGCGGCCTCCAGAACCGCTTCCGCCAGTTCCGCCGCCCCTCTTCCCCCGTCGCTGAAATGAGTCGCCACCGCGGCTTTCGCACCTGCCTCCTCTGCGATCGAGCGGATGGCATCGTGCTCGGAGTCGAAGTCCGAGGGGAAAGCATTGATCGCCACCACCGGCGTCACCCCGTGGACACGGATGTTGTCGATCTGCTTGATGAGATTGGCACCTCCGGAAAAGATGTCGTCGGGGTTCTCGACCAGCATCTCTTCGGGAAGGGGCCGCCCCGCACGCACTTGATGTCGTCCCGAGTGCGCCTTGAGCGCGCGGACTGTGGCCACGACCACCGCTGCATCCGGCTTCAGCCCGGAGTTCCTGCACTTGATGTTGAAGAAGCGCTCGGCCCCCATGTCGGCGCCGAATCCAGCCTCGGTTACCAGCACGTCTCCCGAGCGGATCCCTATGAGGTCGGCGACGATTGAGGAGTTCCCGTGGGCGATGTTTCCGAACGGCCCAGCATGCACGAGCACCGGAGTGTTCTCGAGCGTTTGCAGCAGGTTCGGCTTGATCGCATCGCGCATGATCACAGTCATGGCACCGGCTGCCTTCAACTCGTCGGCGGTGACGGGCTCGCCCGTGACTCTGTTGCCGATCACGATGCGGCCGAGCCTTTGCCGCATGTCCTGCAGGGATCTCGACAGGGCAAGCACGGCCATGACCTCTGACGCGGCAGTGATGTCGAATCCGGTCTGCCGGATGACGCCGTCCTCTCGTGACCCCAGGCCGGTGATCACGTTGCGCAATGCGCGGTCGTTCACGTCCAGCACTCGCCTCCAGGTGACGCTGTGGCGATCGATGTTGAAGAAGTCATCGCTGTGATGAACATGGTTGTCGATCATTGCGGACAGAAGGTTATGGGCCGCGGTGACCGCGTGCATATCGCCGGTCAGATGGAGATTGAGCCGCTCCATCGGTATCACCTGACTGTAGCCACCACCGGCCGCCCCGCCCTTGATGCCGAAAGTTGGTCCCATGGATGGCTGGCGGATGGCGATCGTGGCCTTCTTGTTGATGTGCGAGAACCCTTGACCCAGGCCTACCGTCGTGGTGGTCTTGCCCTCCCCCAATGGAGTTGGGGTGATGGCCGAGACCACCACGTACTTCGCGAGCGGGCGGTCCTGCAGGCTCTCGATCGCCTCGAGCTTGATCTTGGCGACGTCGGTGCCGTAGTGCTCCAGGTAACCCGGGCCTACGCCCATCTCGGAGGCGATGTCCTCGATGGGCTTCAGGTTTCCGCTTCGCGCGATCTCCAGATCTGAGGGGAAGGTCATTCCCGGGCTCCTCGCCGCCGATGAGTCATCCAGTCACTGCTTGGACGTCGCCTTCACGTCCTGCTTGGGCGTGTCCTTCTTGGGATCGATGAACGGCTTGGGCACGACCACAGCGCTGCGCCGCCCCGCAGGCGTCTCGACCTGTAACTGAGTCCCGAGATCGGTGTGCGCTATCGGCATCATAGCGTAGCCGATGTTTTTCTCGAGCGTTGGCGAGTAGCACGCGCTGGTTACGATCCCCACCTTGCTGTCGTCCGAGAACACATCGAAGAAGTCGATCATCGAACCGTCGTTGTAAGAGCCGAGGCTCCCGCCTTCGATCTCGATACCCGCCAGCTTTTGGCTCACCCCCTCCTTCTTGATGCGGGTGAGCGCGTCCTTGCCGATGAAGTCTGATTCCTGATTGAGATCGACCATCCAGTCGTAGCCGAGTCCCACTTCGAAGGGGTTGTTGTCTACGGTCACGTCCGCGCCGTGGGCCAGTATTCCGCCCTCGATTCGGCGGATGTGACAGGGCCCAATCACCTCGAGCCCATGCGGCTTACCTGCCTCCAGCACCTTGTCCCACAACTTGACACCGTTCTTGCTTGCGTCTCGCAAATAGATCTCGTATCCAAGCTCGGAGGTGTAACCGGTCCTGGAGACGACCACGGAGAGGCCGTCGAGCTCGTACTCGTCCATGTAATAGTAGCCGATGTCGAGCACCTTGCTGCCGAACAGCTCAACCATGACGTCGACCGACTTCGGGCCCTGAATCTGCACCGGGCCGACGTCCGCTTCGCGGATCTTCACGTCGAGCCCAAGATTATAGGCGACACCCCGCGCCCACAGAAGCACGTCGCTGTCGGCCAAGGAGAGCCAGAAGTGGTTCTCGTCGAGGCGCAACAGGACGGGATCGTTGACGATGCCCCCGTCCTCAGCCGTGATGAACACGTACTTGCACTGGCGCACGTTGCACTTGGTCAGATCACGCGGTACCAGCAGGTTCGTGAATGTGAACGCGTCGGGTCCGGTGATCTCAACCTGCCTCTCGACCCCCACATCCCACAGGGTGACGCCCTTCAGCAGGTGCCAGTACTCCTCCACCGGATCTCCGTAGTGGCGCGGGTGGTAAGTGCGGTTGTAGACGCTATACATCACAGGCCCGTGACGACGCGAGCCGTAAAAATAGGGAGACTTGCGGATGCGCGTGTAGAGGAGAATCTCGGGAATGCTGTTGTTGGACATCAAAACCCCCGTCTAGTCGGTGCTCTCGGATGATTCTTTGCTACAAGCTCTCATTCTGCCGATCGCATGCGCTTCATCTCGGGATCGAACAGCGGTTCCTCTGAAACCGTGGCGGCGTGCCGTTGTGCGAAGTATTCGATATCCACCTTGCTCCCGAGGCCCGCCAGCTCAACGGGCAGCCATGCGTAAGCAATGCTGTGGCCGACCGAGTAGCCGTAAGCCCCGCTGGTAACGAAGCCGACGGCCTCTCCATTGGAGAACACCGGCTCCTTTCCCATCACCACGGTCTTGTCGTCGATGGTGAGGCAGCAGAGCTTGCGCCGAGGCCCTTCCTCCTTGCGGGCTCTCAGCACCGGGGCTCCGAGAAACTCTGCCTTGTCCTCCTTCACCGCAAAACCAAGGCCCGCTTCGTAGGGGTCGTGCTCTGTCCACATGTCGAGTCCCCAGGAGCGGTATCCCTTTTCGAGACGCATGCCCGCAAAAGCGCCTCGACCTGCCGCAATGATGCCGAAGGGGCGGCCGGCACGCCACAGCAGATCCCACAGCCGCAACCCCAGGTCGGCCGTGGTGTAGAGCTCCCAGCCCAGCTCACCCACGTACGACAACCGCAACGCCACCACCGGCACCTCTTCGATGAAGACGTCTTTCGCCCGAAAGAAGCCGAAATCCTCATGGCTGAATGAGTCTTGCGACGCGCTTTGCACCACCTTTCTCGCGTCGGGTCCCCACAACCCGATGCAGCACGTGCCGGAGGTTATATCGGTGATGACTACCGAGCCGTCGTCGGCTGCATGGCGCTCGAGCCAATCGATGTCCCGCGGCCCGTTGAGCCCCAACTGAAAGCGATCGTGCGCCAGTCGAGCCACGGTGATGTCGCTGCGAATGCCGGCGTGAGCGTCGAGCATCAGGGTGTAGGTCACGTATCCGGGCCGACGGTCGAGATCACTGGTGCACAATCGTTGCAGAAATCCCAGGGCGCCGCGCCCCCTCACCTCAGCTCGCTTCAGCGAGGTCATGTCGAACATCGCCACCCGTTCGCGCGTCACGAGGTGCTCGCCCCCGACCATCGGCGACCAGAAGCGCGCCGCCCACTCCCCTGGGGCCGGCACGTCGCGGCCTTCGCTAAGCGGTTCGTTGGCGTAATACCACTGCGGGCGCTCCCAGCCCGAGAATTCAAGGAAGCTGGCGCCGAGCTCCTGCTGACGGCGATAGAAGGGGCTCACACGCAACGGGCGCGGCTCCGCCAACGGCTGCATCGGGTGGATGACGTCATAGACCTCGTCGTATTGAGTGCGGCCGCGCGCATCGACGTAAGAAGGGCTCGTGGCGAAGGGCTCGAAGCGATAGATGTCGCACTCGCGCAGGTCCATGCCGGGCGTGCCATCGGCGATCCATTGTGCGGTCACCTTGCCGACGCCGGCCGAGTGAGTCACCCATACCGCTTCGGCGACCCAGAAGCCGCGTACTGCCCGGGATTCGCCGATGAGTGGGAGCCCGTCGGGCGTAAACGAGAACAGCCCGTTGAGGGAATCCTCCCAGCTCGTTTCTGCTAGCGCAGGAACGAGCTCTATCGCATCGGCCCACGCCTGTTTGAAGTCGTCCTCGGTGAACGGCATAAGCGAAGGCATGAGTGGCGCATCCGCGGGACTCAGGATCGTCTCCGGCTGCACCGGCAGGGGGCTGTGCTGATAGGAGCCCACGCCGTAGCAGTTCTGCAGCTGGCGGAAGTAGAGGGCGGAGTCCTGGTGGCGCAGGATCGGATGTGTGATCTCCTGCGACTCGTCGGCGAGCTCGTTCAGAGCCGACGTGCGCACGTATTGGTGCTGCACGGGCAGCAGCGGGATACGCATACCGACCATGCGGCCGATCAAGGGGCCCCACATTCCGGCGCAACTCACGACCAGGTCGGCCTCGATGAAGCCCCCGGAACCCTCAACTCCGCGCACCCTTGCCTCATCAACTGCGATGCCGGTAACCGTGGTATCTCCTCGGAAACGGACGCCTTGCTTGGAGGCCCGACTCGCCATCGCCTCGACTGCCCTCACGGCCTTGGCGATTCCGTCCGAAGGGACGTGGAGGCCGCCCAACACTTTGGCGGAATCCACAAGCGGGATGCGCTCCGAAACCTGCTGGGGGTTCAAGAGGTTGGAGTCGACTCCCCACGAGGACGCGAGGCCGTGGCGCAGCTTGAGCCATTCGAGGCGTTCTGGAGTGACCGCCACCTCGATGCTGCCGGCCGGGAGAAAGCAGGGTCCCTCGTCGTGCTCGAGGCCTGAGAAGTGCTCGATCGTGTAGCTCGCCAGCCTCGTCATAGTCTGCGACGGGTTGGTCTGGAACACGAGCCCGGGGGCGTGGGAGCTGGAGCCTCCGGTAGTGAAGAGGGGGCCTTGATCCACGACCGTGATGTCAGTCCAGCCGAGCTCGGCGAGGTGCTGCGCCACTGCGCACCCGACGAGCCCCGCTCCGACGATGACTACTTTGGCGTTCGCAGGCACGGCCACTCCCGATTGGTCAGGCAGATGGGGACGCGCTGAACTGCCCCCGGGGGCATCGTAGCCTATGCCCCGGCGCCTCGACGGGTCGGTGCGCATTGGACGCGGAAGGGAGAAGAAATCAAGGTTACCCGCTGGGCACCACCCGGAACTTCTGCGGCGACCACGCGCCAGGCGACTGACTCTTGATCGAGAGCGCAGCTCGCCGCCATCCGAGCGGTCGGCCGGCACATTTCCCTACCGCGGGCCGGACGAGATGAACGCCGACAACGAAAGCGGCTATCAGGCTTCCTAATCTTGATCGAGCTGTCGTTTCTATTCCCTTGGGCGAAGCGCCCACGGGTATCGATCGTCTCGGTGCTGATGAAGACGTGCTCGCCGTAAGCGCTGTAAGTTGAAAGATCAATTGACAACTTGAGAATTCCTCTCGCAGAGGCCGGGTTGAACCCCTTGAGTGTCACAGCCCTCTGTCAAAGTGACATGCATGGAGTTCACGGCGATGGACGAGGCGATCAAACAGATCGAAAAGTCCAACATCGATCTCGAGCCCGAG
>JACDAL010000114.1 GCA_013695465.1 Actinomycetota bacterium
GCCGAGCGTTCCTCCATCCGGACCGCCTTCGAGCAAGCTGTCCCCCAGAGCGCGCTGGCCGACCATCGCGCCCTGATGCTCCGCGTGCCCTTCCTTCCGCGCGTGCTGGCGCCTGCGGCGCGTCGGATGGCCGCAGTGGTGTATCGCTTGGGGCCCCGGGGTCTGGCGCAGCAGGTAAGGAGCCGGCTCGTGCTTGCGGGGCTCTCCGACAGGCTCGACCCCGACACCTTCCTGGCCCTGAGCGCAGCTCTGCCGGCGGGAGTAGCCGCAGCCCTGTACGCCTACTCACAGCTCACCTCCGTTCCCCCGATTGCATGGCTGTTGCTGGTCGCCGGCAGTGCCTGGCTGCCGAAGATCTGGCTCACGAACAAGGTCGAGTCCCGTCAGCACGAGATCCGCCTCGCTCTCTCCGACACTCTCGATCTGATGACGATTGCGGTCGAAGCGGGACTAGGCTTCGACTCGGCCCTGGCGCGCGTGGTCAGCGCCGTTCCCGGCCCTCTCTCCGACGAGCTCTATCGGCTGCTGCAGGAGATCAGGATCGGGATCCGCCGCCAGGACGCGCTCAACGGCCTCTCCGAGAGGACACGTGTATCGGAGCTCGACCAGTTCATCACCGCCATCAACCAGGCAGACGTGTTCGGCATCTCGGTCGGCCAGGTGCTGCGCATCCAGGCCGCCCAGCTCCGCCAGAAGCGCAGCCAGCTGGCCGAGGAACGAGCCAACAAGACCCCCGTCAAGCTGCTGTTCCCGCTGATCCTGTGCATCTTCCCGGCCCTGTTCACTGTGTTGGTGGGCCCGGCGGCGATCGCTATCACGGACAACCTGCTCGGCAACCTCTAGGGGGCCGGCGGGACCTTTACGGGCAAATCCGGGCTCTCGGAGGGAGCCCGCTCTAGGGTTTGAGGCCATGGAAGAGGCCCTGATCAAGCTGTCCCCATCGAGCGCCACCGACTTCAAGAGCTGCCCTCAGCTCTTCAAGTTCCGCTCCGTGGATCGCCTGGAGGAGCCCGTTTCCGCCGTGCAGGCGCGCGGCTCCCTGGTTCACGTGGCGCTCCAGCGTCTCTTCGCCCTGCCCCCCGACGAGCGCACGCCGCAGGGGGCCTCCTGGGTTCTCGACGAGGTGTGGGCCGAGCTGTCCGCGGATGAGGAGGTCAGGCCGTCTGAGCTGACCGAGGCCCAAGAACGAGAGTGGCTCGACGAGAGCAGATGGCTTCTCAACAACCTCTTTCAACTCGAGGACCCTCGCGCGGTCTCG
Organism: Actinomycetota bacterium; assembly: GCA_013695465.1. GTDB lineage: Bacteria > Actinomycetota > CADDZG01 > CADDZG01 > WHSQ01 > JACDAL01. Next base: position 1,259 of record JACDAL010000114.1, read on the forward strand.
GCCAGCCGCCTCGAATGGTGGGTCGAGTACGAGCTTGTGGAAACGCACCTGCGAGGCATCATCGACCGCGTCGAGGAGCGGGCGGACGGGGACTGGATCCTCACCGACTACAAGACAGGGAGGGTTCCCGGCGAGGCGCGCGAACTCACCGCCTTCTTCGGGTTGCGCTTCTACGCCCTTGTGTGTTGGAGAGCGTTCGGGGTAATGCCGCGCGAGATCAGACTCGTCTACTTGTCCGACCCGGCGGTGCTGACCCTCGCGCCCCACGAGCGCATGCTGCTGGCCTTCGAGAAGCAGATCGTGGCCCTCAGCGCGGCCATTCGCCGGGCGCTCACCACGGGGGACTGGAGAGCCCGGCCGTCGCCCTTCTGTATGACGTGCGCCTTTCAAACGATGTGTCCGGCGTGGGCAGCGGTGCCCTCGTCACAGGCGGAGGGGCCGCCCGAGGGCGGCCCCTAGAACCACTTTCGGGTGCCGAGTGGTCGCCAGATGCTCTATGGCGACGTTTAACGACCACTCGGCGGTAGGGGCTTGTTTTGCTAGGCGCTTTTGGGCAACATGCGGGTCATCTTCGTCCCGCACACCGGACACTTTCCCTGGGCCGCCTTAGAGCCGTTGTCCAGCGTCACCTTCTCGCCTTCGAAGTCACGCTTGGCGCGGCACTTGACGCAATAGCCGTTGTAGGTGTCTGCCATGGTGGTGGTTCACTCCTTCCAGTGATCCCCCATTTTCTGGGGGGGATTCCAGCTCACGCCGCCTATCGTGCCACCTTAGGGCGCCTAGGCGTGGATTTCGGGGCCCGGCCGGGGCCGCGGTCAGAGTTTCCGACGCCTAGCTCACCTGAGCGTCCCTCACGCGGCGACCAGGGTGGATCGCGGCGGCTTCGCTACGATGACGGGGATGAGCGAGCCGAAAGAGAGAAAAGGGTTCCGAGCGGCCCTGGCACATAAGGATTTTCGCCTATTACTCGCAAGCCTCACAACCTCCGGGATCGGCGACTGGTTCTACAACATCGCGCTTGTCGTCTACATCCTCGAAGAAACGAGCTCCCCCGGCTGGGTTGCGGCCGCAGGCATCGGGCGCCTTGCCCCTTACATCTTGCTCGGAAGCTTGGGTGGCGTGGTCGCCGATCGCTTCGACCGGCGGAAGGTGATGGTGACGGCCGATGTCGCCAGGGCGGCACTCATGCTCGCACTCGCCGGAGTCGTGGCTTCGGGAGCGCCGGTCGCGTTCGCCATCGGCATAGCCTTCCTATCCACCGCGGCCGGGACCCCGTTCTTTCCCGCAGTCGCCGCGGTCACGCCCTCGGTCGTCGACGAGAAGAGCCTCGCTGCCGCCAATGCGCTAATCACCACCGTAGACTCGCTGGCCATCGCCCTGGGGCCGGCCCTGGGGGGCCTACTACTCACCGTCACGGCCTCACCGGTGGTCGCATTTATCGTCAACGCCACGACGTTTGGGATTTCCGCCCTGCTGCTGGGCCGGGTCTCGCTGCCGCGCGTCAAAGAAGAGGAGAGGCCAGAGGTCGTCCCCTTGCATCATCAGCTCGCCGAAGGTGTGCGAGCAATCACTTCGTCGACTTCGATCATGCTGTTGATCGCTCTCCTCCTCTTGGCCACATTCGCCTGCGGGCTTGAAATCGTCCTCTATCCGCTGGTGTCGAAGAATTTGTTGGGCACCGGAGCGGAGGGCGTCGGGTTCCTGTTCGCGGCACTGGGCGTGGGAGGCGTGGCTGCGGCAGGATTAGCAAATCGCGCCGTTGCTTACCCTCGGCCCGCACTCATCCTCACGGCCGGAAGCCTCATGTCGGCGACCCCGTTCGCCTTTCTACCCCTCACGACTAGCCCTGCGGCAGCCTATGTGCTCGTCGCCATCCAGGGGGGCGGGTTAATCCTCATCGACGTCCTTGCCACCACTCTGATGCAGAGAGCCGTCCGCGAGTCGGTGATGGCGCGGGTGTTCGGAATTCTCGACTCCATAGAGGTGCTGGCCACTGTACTCGGGGCCGCGATCGCTCCGCTCCTCATCGAAAGCTTCGGGCTTAAGGTGTCTCTTCTGGTGGCAGGCGGGATTCTCGTGGCCCTCACACTCTTGTGCGTCCCCAAGCTGTTCGTCATAGACCGGGGGACCGATCGCCGGCGCCTTGAGCTGGAACCGAAAGTCCAGTTGATGTCCCGTCTCGGCATCTTCGAGGGCATGCCGAGGCAGTCCTTGGAGGCGCTCGCAGCCTCGGCCTCCGAAGAGGCCGTTTCCGGGGGGGATGTGCTGATCCGGGAGGGGGATGACGCCGATGACTTCTTCGTCATACGCTCGGGAGCGATGGAGGTTCTGTCGTCCGGCGAGGCCGGAGCAAAGCAGACGAAGGTACGCGATCTAGGCGCGGGCGACTATGCCGGCGAGATCGGGCTGATCGAGAGGATCCCTCGCACCGCGACCGTTCGAGCGACCTTGGATTCTCTCGTCTTTCGCATCGGGGGCAGGGAGTTCGTCGATGCCGTGAGTCGGGTGCCGAGCGTCTCGAGTGCGCTGTCCGGAGGTATCGCAGGCCGGCTGGCACGGACCCATCCTTCCTACAGGCCCAACCTGCGCGAGAAAGGCACCGAGGTCGAATCGTGAGTGAGGATCGTTCATTTGAGGTGCTTCGTGAGATCGCACGCACCGCCACCGATCTCGGCCCTGCACT
>JACDAL010000083.1 GCA_013695465.1 Actinomycetota bacterium
GTGCGGACGCACTTCTGTACGCGAGTCAGTGCGGGGAGGGTTCACCTCGTCCTCCTCGCGGACGATTGGTGGTCGAGAACGGACGCTGTCTCTTACTGGGCGAAGAGGGCTGGTCGAGGAAGCGGAGTCGATTGCCGGCAGCTACCTGAAGCGACTAGGTGTGGGTGCCATGCCCTGGTTTTAGCACTGATGTGCTCGAGGGTTTCAGCAACCAGGCGGTTCCCAAATCAAGTTCCGTCGAGGGGCTTTTTCCAAGGCGGACCTCAGCGCTTCGTGCGCGAGTTTGGGCCGCAGTTGGCGGTTGAAGGGGAGCGGCCCGAGGTGCACCGTCGAGGCGCTGGTAGTCCTCCTCCAGCCAGGTGTAGCGGTCTGATAGGCCGAACGATACGACGGAAGCCACCGCCGGCTCTTCGAGTGCGACCTCGAGGTACCTCCCGACCACGTCTGCAACGGCCTGATCCCGGACGCCGATCTCAGGCGGCAGGCCGTTGTCGAGGACGTCCATCTCGGTGATCAGGATCTTGAGCCCGCGATCTGCGATTTCGGACAGGAACCGTTGGTAGCCGTCTGGCTCGAAGGCTTGGGCGAAGTTCGTCGCGTGCAAGTGTGCCTGTACTCCGAGCGCGTGTACCGGGACGTCGTCGTCTAGCAACTGGTCCAGGAGCCGCAATGTCGCAGCGCGCTTTGCGACCGCCGACGCGAACCCGTCGTCCGTCTCGTACCCGAACTCATTGAGCACGAGGGTCGCATCCGAGTCTGCCTCATGGGCTCTGTGGAAGGACTCGGTTACGTAGGAAGGTCCGATAGTTGCATGCCACGGCACGTCGGTGCGCAGTCCCAACGCGTCGAGCACTTCGTTGGCGACGATCTACGCGGCGACCTCACCGCGATATCGCTCGACAACAGCGTCAATCGTGCCGTAAAGGACGTCACGCGCGGTCTGCTCGTCCATTCCCCACAGATCATCATCGGTCCAACCATCTCCGAAACCCTCGTCCCAGACCAGATGCGCACCGATTATCAGCATTCGTTGTCGGTTCGCAAACGAAACGATCCGGTCGCTATAGTTGAAGTCGAGACCGGACTTGGGCGTCGGGCGCAGCCTGTACCACAGGAGGTCGTCCTCGGTAAATAGAATTGCCGATTCACGGGCGAATAGCCGGCGATACCCGGCATCTGACAACTGCCAGGTGGCTGTGGACGAGCCGTAGATGATTCCCCGCCGAAGTGCCGTCTGCCACAGGGGCTCCCGCGAATCGCCTGAGGCTTCGAGCGCCGGGCAGTCGGGATGCACCGGTGCCGAGCCCCGAGTACCGTCCGATGGCGAGCAGCCGGCCAGGGCTGCGGCGGCCGCGCCCGCGACGCTTGAGAGGAAGGAACGCCGTGTAAGCATGCGGCCGCCTCTCTAGCCCTCTCCTTCGGTCGAATACGGACATGCTTGCACACCGGGCGTGCCTCACTAATTGCTTTGCCGAACGGTAGATTCTTGGTCGTCGGCTAGAGGTTCGCGAAGTGGTGCTACTTCACGTCGAAGACGGGGCCGTCGGCGTAACGGATCACAACTCCGCCACGGAGCCCATCGGACAATCCCTCACACCCTCGCCTGCCCTATCTCTCAGCCCTTGCGGTAGAGGCGCGTCGTCAGCGGTGCGAACACCGCCGTCAGTGCTACCGCCACCGTCAGCACGATCGCGATGTCGCCGGCCTCGGCGTTGCCCTCCATCAAACCTCGGGAAGCGGTCGCCAGGATCGAGATCGGGTTGACGTCGACGAAGGCCTCGAGCACTGGAGGGAGTGTCCTGGGATCGACGAAGACGTTGGAGAGGAAGGTGAGAGGAAAGATCCCCATGAAGCCGGCATTCATCACCGCGTTCGGCGAACGCAGCAACAGACCGAGGGTCGTGAAGACCCAGGAGAGGGCGAAGGAGAAGAGCACCACCAGTGCCAGGGCCGCGATTGCTCCTCCGATCCCAGCACCCGGCCGGTAGCCGAGGATCACGCCCAGCACGATGATCACAGTGCCTGCGAGGACGTAGCGCACACTGTCGCCGAGCAGTGAACCAACCAGGGGAGCCGGCCGCCAGATGGGCAGCGAGCGGAAGCGGTCCACGACTCCCTTGGTCAGGTCGGTGTTGAGTGCGACGCCCGAGTAGACGGTGGTGAACAGCACAGACATCACCAGGATTCCAGGAAGGATGTAGTCGAGGTACTCACCCGTGGACCCGGCGATCGCTCCGCCGAACAGGTAGGTGAACATCAGGACAAACATTACGGGCGTGATTGTCACGTCCAGGAGCTGCTCGGGGACGTGCTTGACTTTGAGCATCCCTCGCCAGCCGAACGTGAGCGCGGCCGATAACGCACTCGCCTTGGGCGGGCGTGAAATCGAAGAGATCGCCTTGCGGACCGCGGCCTCGTCGGCTGCAGGCGAAGGGGCGGCTTGGGTGGTTGGATTGATGCTCATGCTGTTTGTTCCTCCTCGAGTGCGTTGGGCTGCCCGGCGGAAACCTCTTCCGCGGGGTGACCGGTAAGGGCCAGGAAGACCTCGTCGAGGCTCGGCTGGTCGAGCGAGAAGTCGGCTATCCGCACGCCCACGCGAGTCAACTCTGCGAGTGTCTCTGCGGCTCGATCGGCGTCAGAGCAAGATGCCCAGAGCGCCGCAGGGTCGGTCGCCAAGTTGACATCGCCGAGTCCTTGCTGCAGCACCCGCTCGGCCTGGGGGCGCTGGTCGGGGTCCAGCAAACGCACATGGAGTGCGCCGGAGCCAACCGACGCCTTGAGTTGGCCGGGCGTTCCCTCCGCGATCACCTTGCCGTGATCGATGACCGCGATTCCGTCGGCGAGCTGGTCCGCCTCCTCCAGATACTGAGTGCAGAGCAGGATCGTCGTCCCCGCCTCTACCAGTGCCCGAATAATGCCCCAAACCTGGTTGCGGGAGCGCGGGTCGAGGCCGGTCGTTGGTTCGTCGAGGAACATCAACTTGGGGGTGACCACGATGCTGGCGGCGATATCGAGTCTGCGCCGTATCCCGCCTGAGTAGTTCTTGACGAGCCGAGTTGCAGCCTCGGAGAGCCCGAATGCCTCGAGCAGCTCCGCCGAGCGCTCTTTGGCTGCCGCTCGCTTCAGGCCCAGCAGGCGGCCGAGCAAGATCAGGTTCTCGCGGCCCGTCAGATCCTCGTCCACCGAGGCGAGCTGGCCGGTGAGGCTGACGGCGCTGCGAACGGCGTCGGCCTCCTTAACGATGTCGTGCCCCAGGACCCGGGCGCTGCCTGCGTCCGGGCGGATCAACGTCGCCAGCATCCGGATCACAGTCGTCTTGCCGGCACCGTTGGGGCCGAGCATGCCGTAGACGGAATTGCTGGGCACGGCTAGGTCCACGCCGTCGACGGCGAGCGTCTCGCCGAAGGACTTGACGAGCCCGTTCGCCTCGATTGCAAGAGGTGAGTGCGCTGTCATTCTGACTCCTCGTTCTTGGGTCGTTTCGTTTGCGGTCGATGCTAGAGACCGGGCGAGGTCTCGAAACTCATCGCCGGCCACCCCTTCACAGGCTCCAACGGCCTGCTCCCCCCTTACGAGCACTCTTCAATGCCCCCAAGCCCGTGGCCCGGTGCGAGTGCGGGTCCGGCCCCAAGCTCGCCCACCGCCAGCCGAACATCCGCGATGCAAGCGGGATCCCCGAACTCGCTAATGACCGCTTCAGGATTGCCTTCTGCCCACGGTCGAGTGTAATAGTCGCGGACCTGCGCCGCGGTCGCCTCGTTAGTCTCGTGCAGCAGCGCCTTACGCTCAGGGCGCGTGTGGGCGCACGGGCCCTCCGCAAGAGCGTCCCCGAACAACCTCTCGACTGCGTCGGCCGTCTCTGCGATCCTTCTTGACCCGTCCACCCCCAGGATTGGTGCGCTGTCCTCCCTCGCCTCGCGTTCGATGATCTCGCCGAGTAGCAGATAGAGATGCGCATGGCCGCCTGTCGTCTTGCGGACAGCGAGCTGCGCGCGTTGGAACTCGGCACTCGGGATCAGCCATATTGCGCGCGAACGCTCCGCAATCCCGTCGTCATTGATTCCCAGCGTTCGGCCGCCGCGTTCCCCGCCGCCAGCGCCCGGTCGCGATGAGCCCAGGTGTGCGTATCGGCGCTGTACAGACGAAGGCAGTGGCGGCGCGCAAGCCGGGTTGCGACCGTCGTCTTCCCCGAGCCAGGCGGGCCTCCGATCCAGAGAACGTGCTTCACCCCGCGACGGTACTCGTCCCCGGCGGCCACTTGCGGTCGTTCGATAACCTCACGTAAGAGGGCGCAGGATCAAAGTCTTGCTGTGTGCTAGAGGATTAGGGACTGCGATCACGCCCAATCGTGAGGGGGGCGTGGAGTCCGTCGAGTCGGTGGGCGGCTTCCTCGGTTGTGAGCCCCCTAAGCCAGGTTTGAGCCCCTAAGCCAGGTTTGAGGCCCTCAGCCAGGTTTCTCGCTCTGGGATCCACAGAACGCGTATCCTAGAGCCATCCCTCCTCGCCATCCCCCTCGGTTGAGGCGATGCCGCCACTACAGTTTGTCGATACTGGCCCGCGAGCGATGACTTTTTCGCTTGGCGGTCGTCGTAACGTAGTGGCCCGCGACCGCGATTAACCGGACGAGGCGAGGGCGCGCCGTGAAAGAGGCCCGGGGCCAGGCTGAGCCCGGCAGAGGAGAACGAGTTTGCCGCTGAAGGAGTATCGGCGAGAAGCTCGGGAAAGGAATGCGGATGAGCGGGGTACGAGCACTGGTTGGTACACGCAAGGGGGCGTTCGTCCTGACTGCGGACGCGAAGCGCGAGCAGTGGGACATCAGCGGTCCTCACTTTGCGGGCTGGGAGATCTATCACCTAACAGGATCTCCCCTTGACCCGAACCGGGTGTATGCGTCGCAGTCCACCGGCTGGTTCGGGCAGCTGATCCAGCGCTCCAACGACGGGGGCAGGACGTGGGAGCCGATGGGTAACGAGTTCCAGTACGACGGTGTCCCCGGCACTCACCAATGGTATGACGGCACCCCGCACCCTTGGGAATTCGCACGAGTATGGCATCTGGAACCTTCGCCGGCCGATCCGGACACAATCTACGCTGGGGTTGAAGACGCCGCTCTGTTCCGCTCGATCGACGGCGGGCAGACGTGGAACGAGCTGTCGGGATTACGCGCCCACGGCTCAGGATCCTCCTGGCAGCCGGGTGCCGGTGGGATGTGCCTGCACACGATTGTTCTTGATCCAGACCACCCTGAGCGGATTTTCGTTGCCATCTCGGCGGCGGGCGTATTTCGCACCGACGACGCCGGGGAGACGTGGCGTCCGGCGAACCGCGGTCTACAGTCGGAAGGCATTCCCGACTCGGATGCCGAGGTCGGCCACTGCGTTCACCGTATCGCGATGCACCCTTCACGTCCGGACGTGCTGTTCATGCAGAAGCATTGGGACGTCATGCGTAGCGACGACGCCGGCGATTCGTGGCACGAGGTTAGCGGTAACTTGCCGTCCGATTTCGGGTTCCCGATCGAGGTCCACGCGCACGAGCCGGACACCATCTATGTCGTTCCGATCAAGAGCGACTCGGAGCACTACCCGCCCGACGGAAAGCTGCGGGTCTACCGCAGCCGGACGGGCGGAAACGAGTGGGAGGCGCTCACCAAAGGTCTGCCGCAAAGCGACTGCTACGTCAACGTGTTGCGTGACGCAATGGCCGTCGACTCGCTGGACTCATGCGGCGTGTACTTCGGTACAACCGGCGGTCAGGTGTACGCATCGACCGACGCCGGAGACAGCTGGGCGCCAATCGTCCGAGACCTTCCGGCCGTGCTCTCGGTCGAGGTCCAGACGCTCGCATGATCCGCGTCGTGCTCCCGGCGCATCTGCGGACGCTCGCCGACGTCGACGGCGAGGTGGAGCTCGATATTGAGGGCCAAGCCACGCCGCGCGTGGTGCTGGACGCGCTCGAAGCCCGCTATCCGATGCTGCGAGGGACTATCCGTGACCACGAAACGCAACAGCGCCGCGCGTTCTTGAGGTTCTTCGGCTGCGGCGAGGATCTGTCCCACGAACCGCCGGACGCACCACTGCCCGACGCGATCGCGGTGGGGGCCGAGCCATTTCTGATCGTGGGGGCCATGGCGGGCGGCTAGAGAGGGCGGATAGGGGGAGCGATACCCGTGGCCAGGCGGTTGTGAGCGAGGTTTGGTACGAAAGCGAGGGTATGGGCGCGTTTTATACGAAGTTGTGCTCAGCCCCCCAGTGCGTCGAGCTCCCGGCGGCCTTTGGTGCGATACAGCAGGGGGCCCACAATCGGAACGCACACGATCGCGGTCCATTTCCACACGTAGACGCGTGGGATGTGCTGGCGGGCCTGCAGGTCGCTCAGGGAGAGAAAGGTCGGCGTCCACCACACGACCGCCATGGCGGCCACGGCGAACGCCTCGATGACTAAGCCCTAGGCCGGTGCCGGCTCGGCTTGGCGTGGCGACGTTTCGACCGGTTCACGGCCCGGTGTCGCAAGGTTGAACACGCGGATCGACGCGCTAAAGAGCACGAAGTAGACGCCGGCGAATGCGAGTCCTACGGGGATTATCAGTAGTGGGTTGGTCGCAAGCCCGAAGGAGACGAAGTAGTCGATCAACCCGGCGGAGAATCCGAAGCCGATCAGAATTCCGAGCTGCTCGGCGACGACGAGAGCGATGCCGCAAAGCAGCGCATGAGTCGCGTAGAGCAGGGGAGCGACGAACATGAAGCTGAACTCGATCGGCTCGGTGATGCCCGTGAGGAAGGACGTAAAGCCGCTCGAGCCCATGATGGCACCGGTTGATTTCTTGTTATCCCGATCGGCGGCGCGCCACATTGCAAAGCAGGCGGCCGGCAACCCGAACATCATGACGAAATACCATCCCGCCATGAAGATGCCGGCTTCGGGATCACCTTCGAAGTAGCGGGTGAGGTCGCCGTGCACGACCTTTCCTCCGGGTGCCTTATAGGTGCCGAACTCGAACCACACGAGCGTGTTGATGATGTGGTGCAGGCCAATCGGCAACAGGCCCCGATTGGCGATCCCGTAGATGAATACGCCGAGGGCGCCAGCCCCCACGATCCAATCGCCGAAGTCTTGGATACCTCTTCCAATCGGCGGCCAGATGAAGTACGCGAGCAGGCCGACACCCATGCCTGCGAATGCAGTGATGATCGGTACGAAGCGGCGACCTCCGAAGAAGGCGAGGTAATCGGGAAGGTGGATGCCCTTGAACCTGTCGTAGAGCACCGCGGCAATTAAACCCATCAGGATGCCGCCCAGAACTCCCATGTCGACCGGCTGGCCGGGGCTCACCTCAGAGATGCCGTTGATGCCCTTGAGCACGACGTAGCCAACGCCTGCTGCGAGCCCTGCGGCCCCTGCCCCCTCCGTGAAACCGATGGCCACGCCAATCGCGAACAGCAGCGGGAGGTTGTCGAACACCGCTTGGCCGCCGGCCTCCATTACCTGCCAGATAGTGCCGCCCCAGGTGAGCCAGGAAACCGTTTGGAAATAGTTCCCGAGGCGGAGCAGTAAGGCAGCCGCCGGCAAGACGGCGATGGGCATCATCAGTGAGCGGCCGATGCGCTGAAGGACTCCCAGCATTTTGATTCCCCCTGGACTCGGTGAGCGAGCGGTTACAAAATACTCCTTTGTGGCGGCGGATGTGCCGAGAAAGCGAGATCGGATGCGATTGGGCGTGAGCCAGGCGAAGATCGAAGGCGAAATCATCGCCGGAGACGTAGTGATCGAAGGTGGGCTTGTGGCCGAGGTGGGGGTGTCGCCGCCGGGTCGAAAGGGTCTCGCGGTCCCCGGCTACATCGATCTCCAAGTGAACGGATTCGCGGGTGTCGACTTCCTCGCAGCCGACGCGGACGCCTATGCGAGGGCCGGGGTAAGCCTGGCTCGGACCGGCGTGACCGCCTACCAACCCACGTTCATCTCATCGCCCCTCAGCGCCTACGAAGAGGCGCTAACGGTGGTTCGCTCGCTTCAACCGAGCCCTGGGGGGCCGCGTATCCTCGGGATCCACCTCGAGGGGCCGTTCATCAACCCCACTTGGGCGGGGGCTCACGATCCCCTGAATGCCCGCCTACCAGACCTCGAGCTCGCAGCTCGCCTCTGTGATGCTGGGCCCGTGACCTACATGACGCTGGCCCCCGAGCTGCCGGGCGCCGTGGGCCTCATCGATCAGCTCGTAGCCAGAGGGATCGTCGTGGCGTGCGGACACTGTGACGCCGACGCGCCCACGGCGCATGCGGCATTCGATCGCGGGGCGCGAGCCGTGACGCACATCTACAACGCACAGCGGCGCTGGCAGCCGCGCGACCCCGGCGTTTCCGGCGCTGCTTTGGTTCGATCCGAAGTCACCGTGCAGGCCATCGTCGACCTCGTGCATCTTGCTCCAGAGGCTGCCTTGGCCGCCTTTCTAGCTGCCCGCGATCGCTTCGCGATCGTCACGGACGCCATCATGGCGGCGGGATTGTCGGACGGCTCTTACGTCCTCGGCGACCGGCAGGTTTTCGTTTCCGAGGGGGCCGCGCGCCTGGCCGACGGTACGCTCGCCGGAAGTGTTTCCACCATGGATACCGCCGTGCGCAACCTCGTCTCGTTGGGGGCCGAGCTGCCCGACGCGCTCGACGCCGCGAGCTCCGTTCCGGCGCGTCTCATGGGCCGGCCCGAGCTGGGCACGCTCAATCCCGGGACGCCGGCCGATGTGGTCGTCCTGGACGACTCGCTCGCAGTCACGCGCACCCTGGTGAGCGGACGCGAGGTGTTCGCTGCCTAACGCCACAAGTTCAGTGCGAGAGCGATCGTGATTCGCTTGACATGCAAAGCCGTTCTCTTCGATCTCGACGGCGTGCTCGCCGACTCCACTGCGATCGTCGATCGGGTGTGGAGAGAGTGGGCTGTGGAACGGGATCTCGACGGCGACGCGGTCATGAGCATCGCCCACGGAAGGCCCGCTGCCGAGGTCATCGCTGCGGTTGCGCCCCAGCTCTCAGTGGAGGCAGAGGTGCGTGAGCTCGAGCGCAGAGAGGCCGATGCCCCAGGCGTGGTCCCTATCGCCGGGGCGATGAGGCTTGTGGCGTCCTTGCCCGAGAGGAGCTGGGCTGTGGTCACTTCGGGCACGTCACCCTTGGCCACCAGCCGTCTGCGCGCTATCCGGGCCACTCCCGGGGTTCTCGTCACCGCAGACGATGTGCGCGCAGGAAAGCCGAATCCCGAGGGCTACCTGAGGGCGGCCGGGAGCCTCGGTGCATCTCCCACGGAGTGCGTTGTGATCGAGGACTCACCGGCCGGAGTCGAGGCAGGGCGTGCAGAAGGCATGACGGTGATAGGGGTGACGACGACCTTCCCCGCTTCGAGCCTCGCCGGCGTAGCTGCCCACGTGAAGTCCTTGGAGGCCGTCATCCTGGAGAGCGTCGCTCCGGGAGGCGACTGCCTTCCACTACTGACCCTTCGGGTCGACGAAGTCGGATAGGGTTTGCTGTGGGGCGATCGAAGGGGGTTTCGAAATGACGTCGGCTCGCGAATTGGTGCGCCGCAGCTTAATCGTTCTCACCGGCTGTTTTCTTGCTGTTGCAGCGCTCGGACCGATCGATGGCGCCAGAGGAGCTGCTCAGAAAGAGCTTCCGCTGGGGCCACTGGGTTTAGAAGAGAGGCGCGTGACCAACCGCTTGGCGCCCGGCGTGAAGCACACGATGATCGAGAGAGGTCATCGGTCGCCTAACGACTTCTTCACCGTCGATGTCGTTCTAGTCCAAGCACGCAACAGAGCAGAGGCAGTCGCGCGCCGGTTGCGCAGGCTAGGACACGACGCTCGCGTGGAGGTCATTGGGAAGGCGGCGCCGGACGACCCCCGGCGGGGGCCGATCGGCTATCTCGTGAGGGTGGGTCGATTCCCGACCGAAGAGCCGGCTGAGCGCGCGGCCGAAGTCCTCCTGGCCGAGGGGTTCGAGGAAGCGGCACCGACATACACGGGCTTCGACGGGGGACCCAACGACTGGGCCCTGGGTTGTGAACGTGCTAGACATCGAACTCCATCGCTTCACCGGTGAGCTCGTGCCGGAGCTGGGCACCCATGTTGTGCCCGGTCTCGAGACGCTCACGGATATTGCTGCACGCACCGATCCCCTTGCGGCGGTGAACGGCGGATACTTCGTGATCGAGCCAATCGACGGTACGCCCGGCGATCTTGCCGGGATCTCCGTACTGGACGGACATCTCATCAGCGAAGCCGTCAACGGGCGCACAAGCCTGTTGTTGCGAGAAAACGACGGCACCCACGCGTCGATTGCGGCCTTGCGCACCAGTCTTAGAGCGCGCGTGTATCCGGAGGTGGGCAATGGCTTGTGGACGGCCTCAATCGCAAGCCGGGACTGATTCGCTCGTGCGGAGGGGTTGGTGGCGACGTCCCGACTCAGCGGCCCAAGCACGACATCACCTGCTCCGATAGTGGAGAGGTTGTCCAGTTTACGGCGGCTTTCGGAGCGCGGACCCAGGAGGGACCGGGAATCGAGGCGGTTCTCGACCGGGACGGGCGGGTTATTGCTCTGCGCGAGGAGCGCGGCGGTTTGATCCCACCGGGAGGCAGCGTTCTGGCCGCCACCGGCGAGGAAACTCTTCGGCTGCAGCGCCGCGTGCAGATTGGAGAGCACGTCGTGGTGCGGGAGCGGCTGAGCGCGAACGGTTCGGGCGTTCGGTTGGCGGGGCTCGACGTTGTCAATGGAGGCCCCCGTTTGTTGAGTGGAGGGCACACGCGCATTACGGCGTTTCGAGAGGGGTTCGTGCACCTCGACGACCCGTTCTTCTACGTAGCGTTCGGCTTGCGCAGGAACCCTCGTACGATTGCGGGAATCACCGACGACGGTCACCTGCTGCTGGTGACCATCGATGGCCGCCAGCCGGACTGGAGCGTCGGAGCCAGCTTCATCGAGGAGGCGCGTCTGATGCGGTCTCTGGGGGCCGCGGAATCGGTCAATCTCGACGGAGGAGGTTCCACGACATTGACGCTCGGAGACGAGCTCGCCAATCGTCCCTCCGACGAGGAGGGCGAGCGGCCCATCGGCGACGCGCTGCTACTGCTGCCCTAGTCGGGGGAGCCGGCCTGCACCTCCAAGAGAGGGTCACCGGCCTTTACCTCTGTGGAGTCCGTCACAGTCACAGCTTCGCCGGAGATGACGATTACGGGCGACACTATGTCAATGTCCAGCTCGCTCATGCGCTCGAGTTTCACCGTCACGATTTCCTCCCCAGCGTTGATCTCTTGCCCCTCACTTGCCCTCACGGTAAATCCGTCGCCTTTCAGATGCACGGTCTCGAGGCCGACGTGGACGAGGACCTGCAGTCCCTCCGGAGTCTCGATGGCGAACCCGTGGCCTCCCTCGAAGAGCTTGGCGATCGTTCCCGTGACGGGCGCGACCACACGTCCTTCGCTCGGCATCACCGCGACACCCTCGCCCATCACTCGCTCGGAGAAGACTTCGTCGTTCACGTCGTCGAGAGATACCAGCGTGCCGGTAAAGGGGCTTGCCACTTCGGTCACGAGCTCTCCATGATCTTGCGCATCTCCGCTTCGATGTTGTCGCTCTGTGTGCCCATCACTACCTGAATCGCACTCCCCATCTTCATGACGCCATGGGCACCGGCCGCTTTCAGGCCGGATTGGTCGACCTTTGACATGTCGGCCACCTGAACGCGGATGCGCGTGATGCAAGGCTCCATGTTCTTGATGTTGTCCTTGCCCCCCAGCCCGTCGATTACCTTCTGTGCGACCTCTTCGAAAGCCATATCCCTACTCCTTTCCCGGCCACGAGGCCCTTGTGCCTCGCGCCATTCGGTTCCATGTGTGACGAATCCCTCTGACCGCGATCGAGTATGCGTACAGGCTCTCGGGCGACGCCATGCCCCCCAGGCCCGCATCCCCCAGGTGATGTAGGTCCACTCCTATGCGTTTGGCTGTGAGGGCGAGCCGTCGCAGAGTATCGTCATCGGCACCTTCTTGCGAGGTCCCGATCGTCCCAATGGCGAGCGCACCCGACGAGCGTGCTTCATCCACCATCGCGCGCGCCCGATCCTCCGAGATACCGGGCACGGTCCCCGGTAACGGGACCAAGACACCGTGCGCGCCTGCCGCGACTAGACGAGCCACCGACTCTCGTCCCAGCGGCTCCTCGGCTCCGGCGTGATGCATCTTGCCCGCCCAGCAGCACAGCTCCGGGACACTGTTGCGGACGATTTGAACCGCGGCGACGACATCATCGAGCCCTGCCGCGCGGCCGGGATTCGCCGTCATGAATACAAACGAAGCTCCCGCAGCGGCCGCCGCTCGCGCGTTGTCCGTTGTTGCCCGGAACGGTTCCGGTACCGCATCGATGTCGGGCTCGAGGTTGAGACCGACGGGACGACCGAGCAGGCGGCCTAGTCCGGTGAAGCCTTCCGGCTGAGGCTGCACATTTTCGAGTCCCCGCCCCAGCGATTCCCAGTCCCCGATCCCCACATGGTTGAGGCATATGAGATCGGCGCCGAAAGCGGCGGCGATCTCGGCGTTCGCAGTGTCCTTGAACAGCGGCGCAGCGGAGGCGTCGATTTCGGCCAGCAAGGAGCGGCCCTCGGACGCGCCGATGGCTTCGGTGAGCTCTGCTCCGGTCAGGGCTGCGAAGCCGGGGCCGTATTGGTCCAGCAATCTCGTCACTGGGGCCCCGTCGCGGAAATTATCGGCACATTCGAGCGTCCCTGCATCCACCGATGGCTGCGTTTCTCGTCGCTCACGTACCTCCAGAACGCTCGACTCCTCGCGCCTTGCCCTCGGCGCGCAGGGCCGCTCTCGGTATTGGCGCTAATTTCGCGGCGGACCACTAGACGAGTGCCTCGGCGATGCGGCGGGCCTCCTCGGCCTCACCGGCTGCCAAAACCTCATCGGCCAGAGAGCGGCATTCCTCAAACGAATGCTCGCCTACTGCGACGCGCACTTCGAGCAGGCTGTCTGCACCCATGGAAAGCTCTGTGACTCCCAGACCCACAGCGACCAGAGCCCACGCAGGATCACCGGCTGCCTCCCCGCAGACCCCGACCCACGCCTTGCCGCGCGCCGCGCTGCAGATTTGTTCGACTGCTCGCAGCAGGGCCGGTGAAAACGGATCCTGCAAGTAGGAGAGGGCGCCCTGTTGCCTGTCGGCTGCGTGTAGGTATTGGGTGAGATCGTTGGTGCCGATCGAAAGGAAGTCGAGCCGCTCCGCCAGCATCTCCGCCACGAGCACCGCCGATGGCACCTCGACCATGACGCCGACTTCGACGCCCGCGTCGATGCCGCCTGCGTGCTCGACTTGCTCGACGAACCACTCGGTTTCCGCCACGCTCGCGACCATCGGCGCCATGACCGCAAGCTTTCCGTTCTCCGCGGCCCGGGTTATCGAGCGCAACTGCGTTTCCAAGAGCTCCGGTTGCTCGCGTGCGAGCCGGATGCCGCGCACACCGAGGGC
>JACDAL010000155.1 GCA_013695465.1 Actinomycetota bacterium
AGCCGCTGACGGCCGCGGCCCTCGATCGCGCGGTGGGGGACAACGATTGCCTCGTGATCAGGGCGGACATGCATTCCTGCGTGGTGTCTTCGAGCCTTCTGGACCGCCT
The DNA here is from genome assembly GCA_013695465.1 of Actinomycetota bacterium. Taxonomy (GTDB): domain Bacteria; phylum Actinomycetota; class CADDZG01; order CADDZG01; family WHSQ01; genus JACDAL01. The sequence continues at coordinate 110 of JACDAL010000155.1, forward strand.
TGACCTCGCAGGTCTCGAAGGAGTAGACGTCGACGAGACCGGAGTGCCCACTGGTTACTTGCGCGAGGACGCAGCTTCGGGCGCCTTTGGTTTCTTCGATAGGAACCTCCCCAAAGAGCAGCAGCGCAGCGCCCTGCGGGCCGCCATTGAGCTCGCCTACTCCAAAGGGGTAGCCGCGGTCGACGAGATGTTCATTGTGGACTGGCGCGGTTGGGACCAGCTCGAGATGTTGCAGGAGATCACTGCTGAGGCGGCGTTGGATGTGGCCATCTATCCGGCCACCGGCGATATCGACCGAGTGGTGGAGCTCGGCTTCACTCACATCGGTGGCGACTACTTCCTCGACGGCTCCTTTGGTTCTCACACCGCATGGATGAAAGACCCGTACGAGGAGCCGCCGCCTGCCGGCTCGCCGCCCAACGGTATTCGGTACCGCTCGGACGAAGAGCTGCACGACTTCTTCCGGCGTAGTCACGAGCGGGGTATCCAGGTGGGCGTCCACGCCATTGGCGATGCCGCCATCGAGCAGGCGCTGAAGACCTGGGAGCTCGTCGCCGCAGGCTCCGAGAACGGGGTCGGGGAGTTGGGGCACCGTATCGAGCACTTTGAGTGTGCGACGGACGACCACATCAAGCGAGCGGCGAAGCTTGGGCTCCGAATCTCGATCCAGCCCGCCTTCGATCGGTTATGGGGTGGAACCGAGGGCCTCTACGCGCGCCGTCTCGGCTCTCGGCGGGCGCTGGGCATGAACCGTTTCGGTTCGATGAAGCGGGCGGGGCTGGCTCTGGGTGCTGGCTCAGACTCCACGGTCACCCCGCTGGACCCGTTTTTTCAGATGGCGGCGCTGCGGCAGCATCACGTCCCTGAAGAGTCGCTCGTGCCCCACGAAGCGCTTGCGCTCCACACGGTCGGCAGCTTCGGCCTGCGCAGCCGGGGCGGGCCTCCCAGGGGGTTCATGTCGCCGACCTTTCCCTCCCCGGCCGACTTCGCGTTGCTCGATCGCGATCCCCTCACCCTTTCTGTGGAGGAGCTCCTCGGTACCCAGGTACTTGGCACCTGGATTTCAGGTACGCGCGTGTGGCCCCCCGCCCAAGCAGAGCGAGCATGAGAAGGTAAGGGAGCCGAAGGAGGGTCGGCCTCTGACGCACGACTCGGCTACCCTGGAAGGAGCCGTCCGAGAGGAGCGTGTGCAATGAAAAGAGTCGAGGGGATACGAGCGGTTACCTACGACTGCTGGGGGACGCTGCTGAAGGATCGGGACTGGGAGGGCGCCATGAGCAAACGCATAGGCGCCCTTCGTCGTTTCGTGGACCTCGACGAAACGGAGGCCGAAGCATTGGTGGAAGAGGCCTGGGTCCGTCATGACGAGGCCTGGAAGCAGGTCGAGACGTTCGGCCCGGGCCGCATGGCCGCCTATTGCCTCGAGGCTCGCGGTATAGACGACGACGATTCAATTGCGTCCCTCACCCAAACCTTCGAGGAGGCCAGCCTCGAGGCGGGCGTCGAGCGGGTCGAGGGGTCCCTCGAGACCATGGAAAAGCTCCAACAGGCCAACATTCGGATCGGGCTCGTCTGCGACACAGGCTTCACTCCGGGTCGCGTGGTAAGGGACCTTCTCTCAGACGTCGGCCTCCTCGACCACCTCGAGGTCACCTGTTTCTCGGACGAGGTCGGGGTCCCCAAGCCCGGCGGCGACATCTTCGCCAAGGCGCTTGCAGCGCTCGGTGCGCGACCGCCCGAAGCCATTCACATCGGCGACCTCCGCCGCACAGACATCGCCGGCGCGCACGACGTCGGCATGCACGCGGCTCGCTATAAGGGTGTACACGACGATCGGACCGACGCTCCCGAAGCCGAGATCGTGCTCACCGATCACCGGCAGATACTAGAGGTCCTGGGCCTCGACCTGTGACGCCGGTGCTCAAACGCGCGTAACGCACTTCAAGTACCGATTCCGTTACTTCAACGCGCGCTGCGCGCTATTCGCTACACGACTAACATGCGGCAGGCGGCGGGAACGTTCGGGGGGCTGAGCGTTCACTATGGACCGTCAACCAACGCGGACCCCAACAGCTCGCCTTAGTAGGCTCGGGCCCAGGCTGCCTTGTCCACGCCGGGCCGCCCACACACGACGCAGGCCGCGCCCGGATCCTCCGGCTCGAGCGGTAAGAAGCGCACCGTCGCCTTGGTGTCCTGGGAGACTCTCTGCTCGCAAGCTGTGTCCCCGCACCACGCTCCCACCCAAAAACCACCTTCGGCCTGGAGCCCGGCTCGCAGCTCGTCGTAGTCGTGGGCGTCGTGGGTGTTTGCATCCCTGAACGAGAGCGCGTCGTCGTAGAGCTCCTGCTGAATATTTCTCAGCATCGACGTCATCGTAGAGGAAGCCTCGCCGGCCGGCAACGTGCGCTTCGTTCCTGAGGTTCGTGAGACCACCACAACCTGTCCCGCCTCGACATCGCGCGGCCCGATTTCTATGCGCACCGGCACACCCTTGAGCTCCCACTCCGAAAACTTGAAGCCGGGGCGGTGCTGGTCCCGATCATCCACTCGGCTCCTGATCCCGTCGCCGGCGAGCGTGTCCGAGAGAGTACGCGCAACGGGAAGGACTGCACCGGCTTCGTCGTCGCTGCGATAGATCGGGACGATAACAACTTGTACCGGCGCCACCTTGGGCGGGAGGCGCAGCCCGGAGTCGTCGCCGTGAACCATGATCAGCCCCCCGATGATGCGAGTGGACATTCCCCACGAGGTCGCCCACGCGTACTCGAGAACACCGTCGCGATTGAGGAACTCCACGTCATAGGCGCGCGCGAAGTTCTGGCCTAGAAAATGCGAGGTTGCGGACTGCAACGCCCTGCGATCCCTCATGAGCGCTTCGATCGTGTATGTCTCGATCGCGCCGGGAAAGCGCTCGGAGGGCGACTTTCGCCCCGGGTTCACAGGCATGGCGAGGACGTCCTCGCACACCTCGCGATAGATCTCGAGCATCCGCAGTGTCTCCTCCATAGCCTCCGGGCTCGAGGCGTGCGCAGTGTGCCCTTCCTGCCACAGAAACTCGCTGGTGCGGAGGAACAGTCTCGTGCGCAGCTCCCAACGCAACACGTTGCACCACTGGTTGTAGAGCAGGGGAAGGTCGCGATAGCTCTGCACCCAATTTGCGTAGGTCGACCAGATGACGGCCTCGGACGTGGGCCGGATGACAAGCGGCTCCTCGAGCTTCTCGCCTCCACCGTGGGTCACGACCGCCACCTGGGGAGCGAAGCCCTCGACGTGCTCGGCCTCCTTGGACAAGAGCTTCTCCGGGAACAACAAGGGGAAGTAAACGTTCTCGTGGCCGGTCGCCTTGAAGCGATCGTCGAGAGCTTTCTGAATTGCCTCCCACAGCGCATAGCCGTGCGGCTTGATGACCATCGTGCCCTTGGCGAGCCCATGTTCCGCCATGCCCGCGCGCTTTACGACCTCCACATACCAGGACGGGAAATCCTCCGACTGCTTCGGAAGTGCGTTGCGTGCCATGCTCACTCACCCACTATCTGGACTACTACGGAACGAGGCCCGGCTTGGGAAAGCTCGACCAGCAGCACCCGCTGCCACGTTCCCAGCCGCAGCTTGCCCGCAACGGCCGGAAGCATCAGAGAAGCCGAGCCGATGATCGGGCGACCGTCTCGCAGGGAGCCGTCCAGCCGCGCCATCGCGGCCTTGATGTCCTTGAGCAGTCCCGACTCCCGCTCGTTGGCGATCAGCGGAGACGAGGATGAGCGGGAGAAGATCGTCACGTGACCGTCGCAGATTCCGGAGTCTGCCAGGGAGGCTTGGACGTCGTCGGTGATGTCGACGAAGTCGGGGACTGCGAGGGTGCTGACCGTACACTCACACTGGTGCGTTCGCATGTTCGCCAGATGGTACGGGAGGTTTGCGTGATGGGGGACGTCGAAGATCGCATAGCCGACCTCTTTGCGGTGGATCTGAAGGACTTCGTGAGGGCTCGGAACGACCTCGCCCGAAACCTCAAGGAGGCCGGCGACGGGCCCGCCGCCGCCAGAGTGAGCTCACTCAAGAAACCGATCCTGACTGTGTGGGTGGTCAACGGGTTGGCGCGCAGGCGGGCTGAGGAGGTCCGGGCCCTGGTCGACCAGGACGCGCCTCAAACGGGCGAGGAGCTGCGGGCGGCATCGGCCGCACGCAAGAAGCTCCTCAATTCCCTGCTCGCCGACGCTCAGAAGATCCTCGAAGGCGCCGGCAAGAGCGCGACACCGGCGGCCCTGCAGCGCGTGGGCAGGACCCTGGAGGGTGCTGCTCAGAGCGATAGCGACAATCTCTTGGCGGGCACCGTTGAGTCGGAGAGCGAGCCCGTCGCTCAGTTCGTGGCCACCGGAGGGGTCTGGGCCGAGTCGGACGAGGTGTCTGACTCCGAGCGCCGCCAGCTATTGGAACGGGCGGAGCGCGCCGAGCAGGAGGCGGAGGAGATGACCGCGCGAGCGGTAGAGGCTGAGGACGATGCACGCCGCCTCGCAGACCTCGCGGCAAGGGCGCGCGCCGGTGCGCGCGAAGCTCGTGAGGAGGTACAGCGCGCCGCCAGGGCTCGCTAGCTCAGGCGAGTTTCATCCAATCCGCAGCGAGTGGCGAGTGTGGTGAAAAGTCTCGATGGAAGCAGGAAATGAGGTTGAATCGTGTCTGGATTGCAACCGATATCCCGTGAATCGAACCCAAGGTCGAGCCGAAGGAGCGGAACAAGGTGTTCGCCAACCAGTCTGAAGCCAACGACATGCCGGAAGCAAGCGACCTCGAGTACCACGAGGCTGAGACCGAGGAGGACGCCCTCGAGCTGTACGACGGCGACGACGATGAGCCGGAAGGGGGCGACGAGCTGCCAGTGGCAGCACACGAGGACAACGACGAGGCCCGGCCGGAATCGAGCCTCGACGAGCTCCTGGCTCGAAGAGCTGCGAAGGCCGCGCTGGAGGGGGAGGAGGACGGTCTCGCAGATCTGATATCTCTGCTCGACGATGCACCCGGCGGGCTCCAGGCGAGGCGCCGCCGCCGACGCGCTTGGAGTTCGTCTGCAGCCGCTGTCGCCTGGTGAAGCCGCGGGTGCAGCTATCGGACGCGACTCGCCTTCTCTGCCGAGACTGCGCATAACGATTCAGTCGAGGGTTAGTTCTGGGTTGGCTGCCCTCCTGGTAACCCTGGCCGGCGCCGCCCTCGCGCTGGCTTTTCCGGAGCCAAGCCTCAATCCTGCGGCGTGGGTAGCGATAGCGCCTCTCCTGGTTTGCGCTCGCCGCCGGAGAACGGCTGTGGGGTTTGGGTACGGCATGTTGCTCGGCCTGGGCTTCTTCGGCGTCCTCATCGTCTGGATCAGCCTGGTGGGCTGGCTCGCATGGGTCTTCCTGATGGTGCTGCAGGCGCTCTACCTGGGCGCGTTCGGGGCTTGTTGGGCGCTTGTCTCTCGCCTGGGCTCGGTGGCGGCGCGGGTGGTGTTCGGAGCCGCCTGCTGGGTGGCTCTCGAGTACCTGCGCTCCCGGTTCCCGGCCGAGGGCTTCAGTTGGGGCCAGCTGTCGCAGGGCCAACACAACCTCGGTTGGATACTTCGCCTGGCGCCGATTACCGGGGGCTGGGGCATCAGCTTCCTGGTGATGGCGGTCAATGCACTGGTCGCAGAGGCGTGGCTCGAGTGGAGAGCGGGGGAGAGGAGCAAGGCGGCCGTCGCCGTCGGCACCGCCGCCCTGCTGCTCGTGTCACCCTGGCTGCTGCCGCGGTCCGCGGCCCGGGGACCTGAGATCAAGGTCGCGGTTGTCCAGGGCAACGTGTCCCAGGGCCCTCCGACAGACATCGTGGCCCGCCAGCTCGGGATCCTGAGGCGCCACGAGCGGGGCACGGAGAGCCTGTCGGAGCAATCGCCTGATCTGGTGGTGTGGCCCGAGAGCTCGGTCGAACTCGATCTACCCGGAAACCCCGCTCCCCTTGAACGGTTGCAAGCCTCGGCCATGGGGGCCTCGGCACATGTGATCGCCGGAGTGAACGACGACGTCTCCGAAGGTCTCTACCGGGTGATGGCGCTCCACGTCGACCCTCGAGGTGAGGTCGCCGGCAGCTATCAAAAGAGACACCGGGTTCCCTTCGGCGAGTACATTCCCGGCCGCCGGTTTCTAGAGTGGATCCCGATTTTGGACCAGGTTCCCAAGGACGCATTGCCGGGCGAGTCCCCCGGCGTGTTCGAGCTGCCCTCGGGAGAAGTCGCCGTCGTGATCTCGTTCGAGGGGGACTTCGGCTCGTCGGTGCGCGAGCCAATAGACGCAGGCGGACGCCTTCTCATCGTCGCCACCAATACCTCGACTTGGGGGAGATCGTGGGCTTCGGCCCAACACCTTGCGTTCAGCCAGGTGCGAGCGGCGGAGAACGGTGTCTGGGTCGTACACGGCGCCCTGAGTGGAGTTTCTGCTTTCGTCGCACCCGACGGGGCCGTGGTGGCTTCCACCCCCTTGTGGAAGGCTGCGACCCTGTTACGGAACGTGCGCTTTTCGACCTCCGAAACGCTCTACACAAGCGCAGGTGATTTCGTTGCTTGGATCAGCGTGCTAATAGCGGTGGCCGGAGTGGTCGTCGGTAAGCGCACGCGATCGGCGCCGTGAAGTGAGAGCTCTGGTGATCCTTCCGACCCTGAACGAGGGCCCGAGCATCGGCCGGGTCATCGAGCTGCTGCTCGAAGGCGATGACTCGACCGACATCCTGGTCGTAGACGATGCTTCGACGGACGGCACCGCCGCGGTCGTCGAGCGCCTCCGTGGCGATCGCGTCGATCTCATCGAGCGCCCTTCTAAGCTCGGGCTCGGCTCCGCCTATCTGACCGGATTCTCTTGGGCGTTGATGCGGCCCTACGACGCCGTTGTGGAGATGGACTCGGACCTCTCGCACGATCCTCGCGACTCAGCCCGCCTCGTGGCCGCGCTGGAGCATACCGACGTCGTGATCGGCTCTCGCTACGTCGAAGGGGGCAGGGTGGAGAACTGGGGATTCTTTCGGCGCGCCCTGTCTTTGTCGGGTAACCGCTATGCACGCGCTCTGCTTGGGATCGACATCGCCGACTCGACTAGCGGCCTGCGTGCTTATCGGGCCGAGTGGCTGCGCAGGGCCGACCTGGCGAGCATCAGCTCCGAGGGTTATTCCTTTCAGGTCGAGATGGCCTATCGCGCGGTCCGCCGCGGAGCCCGCGTTGTCGAGATCCCGATCGTCTTCACCGAGCGCGTTGCCGGTCGCTCGAAGATGAGCCGAACAATCGTGTTCGAGGCCCTGGTGCGAATTGCGCTGTGGGCGCTGCGAGACCGCGTTCTCGCCCCTCTTCGCCACCGGCTGGTTCGCCCATAATGTGCATTATGTAAACTAGCGAGCGCAAGGCCTCCCCCCCTTGGCACAATGGGCGCCATGACGGTCAGAGAGCTCTTCGCCGGCGAGACGATGACGGCCGCCGACGTGCTGCTGTGCTTGCGGGAGACGGCGGGCACGGCCGAGAGGCTCGTTGCTCGCATCGACGAGCTGCAGCGGCCCCTAGGGTACCGGCTGGTGGGTTCGTTCGACGAGGCGAAAAATGCTGTGGCCGCAGCAGGCTTCCGGGTGGGCCACAACCTCGCCTGGGGCCACTTCCTCTACGTCGACGACCTCATCACACTTCCCGAGGCGCGCGGCCGAGGCCACGCCACTGCTCTGCTGCGTTGGATCCTCGATGAGGCCGTCCGCCTACGCTGTGGCCAGGTCCATCTCGACTCGGGTACCGAGCGACATGCCGCCCACCGTCTCTATCTCGGCATGGGTATGCACATCAGCTCCCACCACTTTCGCATCGATTCACTCTGGGCCGCCGGAGCCGAACAGACATCCACTGATGGAGGGCGTCACTGACATGGCACGCGTAAAGACGGGGGTGCAGCTTCAGCCTCAGCATTGCTCAGTTGAAGATCTCCGTCGGGCGTGGCGCGAGGCGGATGACAGGGGCTTCGACACGATCTGGACCTGGGATCATTTCTTTCCTCTCTACGGGGATGAGCACGGCTCGCACTTCGAGGCTTGGTCGCTGCTAGCGGCGATGGCTTGCGACACGAGCCGTGCCCGGCTCGGCATCCTCGTGACCTGCAACGGCTATCGCAACCCCGACCTGCTCGCCGATATGGCGCGCACCATCGACCACATCAGCAGCGGACGCCTCATACTGGGCCTGGGCTCGGGCTGGTGCGAGCGGGATTTCGCCGAATACGGCTACGAGTTCGGAACCGCCAGCTCCAGGCTGGCGAGGCTGGAAGAGGCCCTCCCCCGCCTCAAGCAACGCCTGGGAAAGCTCGTGCCGCCGCCCCTGGGCGAGTTGCCGCTGCTGATCGGAGGCGGAGGCGAGAAAGTCACCTTGCGTTTGGTCGCCGAGCACGCCGATATGTGGAACACGGGCGGCAACCCCGCCACTGTGAGCCACAAGAACGAGGTCCTGGACCGATGGTGCGTTAGGGTCGGCAGGGACCCAGCGAGCATTGAGAGGACCGTATTCGTAAGGGATCCCGTAAACGCCGATATCGACGGGTTGGTCGAGGCGGGCGCAGAGCACCTGATCTTTGCCCTGGCAGCACCCTTCGACTTTGCCGCTCTAGAGCCCGTCCTCGAACTCGTTTGAGCGCATCAGCTCTTCTCGTGGGTAATTAACTCTCGATCCGCGGTATCCAGGGTAGTGAGTGACGAGTGCGTCACCAATCCCAGGATATGAGTCGGGGAGCCATGTCTTTGACAAACTTGTGCGAACGCCCATGAGGCGGGTGCTAAGCGTCGCGTCCCGCGCCCTGCCGCGCTCTTCCAAGAAGCACCGCGGGCGGGCGCTCCACGTGCGGGTCCAGCTCAAGGATGGCCGCACCGTGGAGGGTTATGTCAGGCGCAATGTGCTCATCGACGAAGAGCGATTGCTGCTCCTGACCAGTGTGACCCGCACCTTCGACTCGGATATGAACGAGATCCTGACTACTCCTTTGGATGCCGCCATCGCGCGCAATCAGGTGGTGGATATGAGAGAGGTCGCCGAGGAGGGACCGGCGTCGGCCTCTCCCCCGGCGCCGGATCCCGACGTGGCGGAATCCGAGCAGGCCTCGACCGAGGATGAAGAGCTGCATGTGCGGCTGCTCCTGAAAAACGGTCGTACCGTCGAGGGAATTGCCGAACGCAATGCGCTGTTCGACGCCGACGAGCTCGTGGTTCTCACACGGGTCGTGCAGGCATTCGACTCTGCGATGAGAGAGGTTCCCGCCAATCCACTCGATGCGGCCGTCCCTCGTGGGCAGATTGTGGAGATCGAAAAGGTCATGACGGCGCCGGCGGAGAACTCCGAGGCCGTCGTGGTTGCATCCGAGTCGGAGCCCGAACCCTCTGCTCCCGAACCTGAAGTCTCGGAGCCCGAACCCTCTGCGCCCGAACCCGAACCCTCTGCTCCCGAACCCGAAGTCTCTGATCCTGAACCCGAAGTCTCTGATCCCGAACCCATCACGATTCGGACCGGATCCCTACGCGCGCGCGATCTCTCCCCGAGGGACGACCTGGCGGTCGGCGTGCTCCGGATGAGAGCGGCGCAGACGCGGGTGCGAGGAGCCCACATCAGCCTTGTGCTCTTTGGTCTGGTTGCGCTCGCTCTGGTGGCGTTGCTGCTGTCCTCTCGATCCAACAACGCCGATCAGTCGGCCTCGGCTGCGGGTTCGCCGTCGGCCTCGCAATCTCCTGTACCGACCCCCTTCGGCGGCGCGAAGGAGATCGCGTTCCTGCGCGATATCTCGGGTGTGCCTCAAGTCCATCTTCTCGAGCTTTCCGGAGGAAGCCCAGCTCCACTTGGACCGAGTGGCATAGAGCAGCAGCGGCCCGACTTCTCATCCGATGGCGACAAGCTCGCCTACTCGACGGAGGTGGAGCGCCGGCAGGACATCTTTGTCTCCCGGCTAGATGGAACGGGTGCGATCAACGTCACCAACAACGATTCCGACGATTACGTGCCCGGCTTCTCGCCGACGGTGAGAGCATCACCTTCACCAGCAATCTCGTCGGCGACTTCGACATCTACATTCTCGACCTGAAAAGTGGCGACACCCGCGCACTCATTGACAACGATGC